>CAVQPP010000075.1:0-9103 GCA_963714445.1 uncultured Actinomycetota bacterium | reverse complement strand
TCCGAGAACCGCCGCGCGTTGCGGTAAACGGTCTCCGATCAGCACGTTGATCGTGGCCAACGCCGCGGCGCAGGCGAGCGGGTTGCCCCCGAAGGTCGACGTGTGCAAAAACGGGTTATCGAACAGGCGCGAAAAGATTTTTCGCCGTCCCACGACCGCGCCTGTGGAACGACTCCTCCGCCGAACGCCTTTGCCAGGCACATCAGATCGGGTGCGACGCCGTAATGCTCGCAGCAAAACATCTTTCCCGTGCGGCCCATGCCGGTCTGCACTTCATCGAGGATGAACAGCGCGCCGAACTCGTCGCAGAGCGCGCGCACGCCCGGCAAATAGTCGTCGTCGGGAATATTCACCCCGCCCTCGCCTTGAATCGGCTCGAGCAAAACCGCGCCGACGTCTTCGCCCACCGCCTTGCACGAAGTCATCATGTCGCGCATTGCGGGGAGGTCGTTGAACGGCACGTGCTCGATGTTCGGCAGCATCGGGCCAAAGGGGCGCCGGAAACTCGGCTTTAGTTCGGTCGGGAGTAGCGTCACGTACAGCAGCGATTCGCTTAGGCGCGTGGCGCCGATCGAGACCGTCCGAGTGCGCCCGCCTTCGCCGGGCTCGACGTAGGAGTGCGCGGGGTCGCGGAACGGGACGCCGGTCGCCAACGCGTCACGGAAAGCGTCAAGCGCGCCGGAGGACGCCGCCCAAGGCCACGACTCGGACAGCCAACGGCCGACCGGATCGGGTGCGGCAACGCCGCCGGTGAACATTTCGCGCGCGGCGCGGTTGGCGCCGATCACGCGCAGCCCGCTGACGTGACCTTCCTCGGCGGGGGTCGGCGCGATCAGCAGCGCGGGTTCCCAAGTGGCGTCGATGATCTCGTTCAGCCGGTCCAGCACGGCCGGGTCCGCGATGTCCTCGAGCCACTGCCCGGGCGCGCTGGAAGTCAGCCTGCGGCTGCGCACGAGAGCCTGCGCGGCGGTCTCGACCAGCTCGGCGATCACCCGGCGGTCCTCGGTCCTGAACGCGGTGTTGGCCGGCCAGCCGAGCTCGACGGCGCCGATCAGCCCACGGCCGAGCCGCAGCGGGAAGGCGGCGTGCACGGGATTCTGCGCGGTACCGCCGGAACCGGCCGGGCCGAGCACGAGCAGGCCGCCGGACTCGTGGTGCTCCTCGCGGTGGTGCTGATCATCCTGATGTTGTTCGTCGTCACGGTATTGATTGTCACCGTGTTGATTGTCGTGTTGATTGTCAGTGTGCTCGTCGCGACCGTGTTCATCGCGACTGCGCTCATCAGTGCGATGAACACGGCGCCGGTGAACGCCGCCACCGTGCGCCGACGCGTCGACCCAGATCGGCGCTTGGTCCTGGACCGCGGCGTTCAGCAGGCAGTTCATCAGCGGCGGGATGCGCCGCCACTGGCTGACCACTCGCAGCGGCAACCCGGCCGAGCCGACCAGTTCCAGCGCGCCGTCCGGCTGGATCAGCGCGACGGCCGCCTCCACGGCGCCGGACCAGGCGAGGGTGTCAGCGAGCAGCACCCGGGCCAGTTCGTCCTCGTCGCGACTACGTTCGAGTCGGTGGACAGCCGCGCCGTACACCGGGATCGCCTCGCCCATCGGCGCGCGGGTACGCGCGGCGGTCTGCTGGCCGACCAGCTCCCCGGCGACCTCCATCAGGTCGCGGCCGGAGCGGCGCTCGATCTCGAGCAGCTGGTCGAAGGCCTCCTTGGGGCTGCACTCGAGCCGGGCGACCAGGACGCCGACCGCCTGGTCGATCAGGCCGTGCTCGAGGAAGCGCGCTTGGAGGGACGCCTCCGCGCGGCGCTGCTCCTCGATGACCCGGCCGAGGACTTCCAGGGCCGGGGTGGACTCAGCCTGCTCGGAGCCTGACTGAGCAGACTCGGACTGCGCAGACTTGGACCGCGCAGGCTCCGGTTCGGGGTGCGAAGCCCGAGCACCCTCGCCCGATCGAGCCATTTCGCCTCCCCTTCATGCGTGACGAGCAGTTTGGTCAGGTTGCATTATGCAGGAGGGAAACACCCGGTGGCAGCGGGACCACCCACTTCGCCCGCCGCAGAAACGTCGCCGCCGCTGTACTATGGCCCAACCGTCATATCAGTACTCGCACGACAATATGACGACCGCCACGTCCCCCTCCACGAGGCCCCGCTACGTACGACCAAAACCGCGTCCGCCCGGTGCTGGAGGGCACGTTGCGACCAGAGTCCCTGAGACCGTTGCCGCTGAGACAGCGGCTTCCGCTCGTGTCCGACACGACCGCGCCCCGCAAAGCCCGCGACTTCCTGACCGCCGTCTGCGTCGGTTGGAACGCCCGTGGCTTCATCGAGACCGGCGGCTTGGTGCTCAGCGAACTGGTGAGCAACGCGGTGCGGCACGTCGGGGGATTCCTGGAGATCTCGCTGCGGCTCGCCGACAACCGGCTGACGATCGAGGTGCGCGACGAGGGCGACGGCGTCCCCGCCGTGGTGCCCATCGCGCGGCGCACCGTAGGCGGGAACGGCATGGACATCGTCTCGCGGCTAGCGGAGTCCTGGGGCGTGACCTTGAATCCGGGCGGCGGCAAGACCGTGTGGTGCGTGCTCGCTCCCGAGGAATGAGTACGCGGCGTTCGAACATGTTCGTTCGAACGCCGCTTCAGCCACGCGCCGTTTCAGCCACGATGTCCTAGTCGAAGCCCGCGCGCAGCTCCTCCAGGATGCGGGTGAGCAGGCGGGAGACCTGCATCTGCGAGACGTGCAGTTCCTCGCCGATCTGCGACTGGGTCATGCCGCGGAAGAACCGCATCATCAGGATGCGCTTGTCCCGCTCGCCGAGCTTGGCCAGCAGCGGCTTGAGCACCTGGCGGTTGACCACCGCTTCGAACCGGGGATCCTCTTCCCCGACGAATTCGACCAGGCTGGCGCCCTCGGCGGCGTCCACGTCGCACCGGACGGTCGAGCGAAGCCGTCGTGTACGCCGACGCGGCGTCCATCGCCTCGATGATTTCCTCGGGCGTCGCCCGGACGTGCTTGGCCAGCTCGTCGACGCTCGGCGAGCGGCCCAGCTCCTGAGTCAGCGCCTCGGTGGCCTTACGCAGCGAGCTGGAGAGCTCCTGCATGCGGCGCGGCACATGCACGTCCCACGTCGAGTCGCGGAAGTAGCGCTTGATCTCGCCCATGATCATCGGGGTGGCGTAGCCGAGGAACCCGGTGCCGTGGTCCGGGTCGAAGTTGTCCACCGCCTTGACCAGGCCCAGATAGGCGACCTGCGCGAAGTCCTCGACGACTTCGCCGTGGCCGCCGTAGCGCGCGGCGATCCGCCGGGCGTAGGCCATGTGGTCCTCGATGACTTCGGCACGCAGCCGCTCGCGTTCCGGGTCGCCGAGCGGCAGTTTTTGCATGCGGTGGAAGGTCCGCATCGTCTCGGCGCGGCGCTCGGCGTGTGGGGATGCCGCAGCAGCGGCGGCGGCCGCGTCCGCGTCGGACTTCGACTCCTGCGACTCTTCGGACTCCTCCGGTATCGCGTCGGCCGCGGCTGCCTCGTTCGGATCGCCAGTCATATCGCCTGTCGTGGCCACGTCGGCTTCGGTGCGCTCGGTATCGCGCACCGTCTCGGCCCGGTTCATCAACCCCCCCGGACGGTCAAATGCTTGATCAGGGTGAGTTGCGCCACTCCGTGCTCGGCCTTCCAGGTCAACTCGTCGACCAGCGCGCTGAGCATGAGCCAGCCGATGTCGTCGACGTCCGGCTCCGCCGAGGGCGGCGACGGCGCGGAGACCGTCACGGACAGCGCGGCGGCGGTTTCCTCGAACCGGCACTCGAGCATCTCGCCCCCGCCACCGAAGCCCGGGGATAGCAGGAACAGACCGCAGGCCTCGTCGACCGCCAGGCGCAGGTCTGCCAATTCCGCCATGGACAGACCCAGCCGGGCGGCGATGTGCCCGGCCACCGACCGCACCAGCACGACCTGCTCACGGTCGGCCGGGATCGACAGCACGACGGTGTGGGGTCTCGGCAGCCGGTCGGGCTCGGCCAGGTTCTCCTGCTGCTGCATTGCTCTGGTTCCCTCCGAAATGCGAAATGCGGCGATTCAGTCTTCGAGTGCGTCCGGGACGCTTTCCCTGGTGTCCAGATGGCCGGCGGTGCCGGCTAGTTCGAGCACGCGCTGCACGGCGGCCTGTGGGGCGACGAGCCTGAATATCGCGCCGTCGGTAGCCGCGCGCTTTCCGGCCTGCAGCAGCACGCGCAGACCGCTGGAGTCCAGGAAGGAGATCCCGCTGCCGTCGAGCACCACCAGGTTGCGCGGGAGGAGCAGCGGCTCAAGCTCGACCCATAAACGGTCGGCAGTCGCCAGATCCAGCTCACCCCGGACGGTCACCACGGTCCGGCCCTCGCCGGACTCGCCGAGGCTGACGGCAAAGCGATCCATCGCTGCGGTCCCCTTTTGCATCGTTCGAATGCGAGTGAGATGGATGGCTGCTTCCGCTTCCCTCACCATACCGCCGGTCAAGCCGTTCGGCGGATGGTCGGGAACCCGGCGCATCCAACCCCCGGCCGCCTGACCCTTCGGACGGCTGTGGGCATACGTGTTCTCCAGTCTCATCGCTGGCGTGACCTAATAACCGGCTTCGGCGCGATCAAACACGGGCCGGTCGGCGCGGGATTCCGTTTGCGCGGGCGCGGAACGGACATTCGGACGTCGTCCCGCGGTCCGCCTCCTGGGAAGGAGTACGCCATGGCCCCACTCCGATCGCCCGCGCTGCTCACCGCCGCGCCGGCGACGCGCGCGGCTCGACCACGCAAAGGCCCGGACCTGCTGCTGCGGCCGGAAGACGACTGGCGCGAGCGCGGAGCCTGCCGTGACGAGAATCCCTCGCTGTTCTTCGCGCCGGATCACGAGAGCCCGCACCAGCGGCGACTGCGTGAGACCGCCGCGAAAACGATCTGTTCGCACTGCCCGGTACGCACCGCATGCCGCGCGTATGCCGTGAAGACTGGCGAGCTTTACGGCATTTGGGGTGGCACCACTGAACGTGAGCGGGCGCGTGGCCATTCGCGCACCTTGCAATCGACCTCCGACGCGAAGACCGCCAAGAGCGCATAAGCTGCGAATCGGCCCGCTCGTGAGCTAGGAGGTCCCGACCCGTGACCGGACCAGCCGTCAGCCTTGGGCTGACTCCGGATATCCGCGTCTGCCTGTTCGACATGGACGGCGTACTCACCAAGACCGCGACTGTTCACGCCAACGCGTGGAAGCAGACCTTCGACGCCCTGCTGCGCAAGGTCGCCGCCCGCGATTCAAAGCCTTTCGAGCCTTTCGACGACGTCAAGGACTACGAGCAGTATGTGGACGGCAAGCCGCGTGCCGATGGCGTGCGGTCGTTCCTGATGTCGCGTGGGATAGACCTGCCCGAGGGCACGCCGGACGATCCGATCACCGCTGAGACCGTGCAGGGCGTCGGTAACGCGAAGAACGAGGCGTTCAACGAACTCCTGCGGACTCAAGGCGTCGAGCGCTACGAGGGCTCGGTGCGTTACGTGCAGGCCGCGCGTGCGGCCGGGCTGCGCACCGCTGTCGTCACGTCGAGCGCGAACTGCGACGCGGTGCTTGAGGCCGCCAACATGACCGGCCTGTTCGACACGACCTTCGACGGCAACGACCTCAACAAGCAGAGACTGCTCGGCAAACCGGCCCCGGACAGCTACCTGGCCGCTGCCCGCGTTCTGAACGCCGAAGCCACGCAGGCGGCGGTGTTCGACGACGCGCAGGCAGGAGTGCAGGCCGGACGCGCCGGGGGCTTCGGCCGGGTGATCGGCGTGGACCGGCTCGGGCAGACCGAAGCGCTGTTCGCGCACGGAGCGGACATCGTCGTGCAGGACTTGGACGAGTTGCTGCGAGGCGGGCAGACCAAATGATCGAGCAGGACGTCTTCCAGGTTGAACCGTGGTGCCTGCGCGAGAGCGAGCTCGACCTGAGCCTGCTGCCGCACTCGGAGTCGCTGTTCGCGCTGTCGAATGGACACATCGGCTGGCGCGGGAACCTCGACGAGGGCGAACCGCACGGCCTGCCGGGCACGTACCTCAACGGCGTGTACGAGCTGCGCCCCCTCCCCTACGCCGAGGCGGGCTACGGCTTTCCGCAAACCGGCGAGACGCTGATCAACGTCACCAACGGCAAGTTGATCAGGCTGCTGATCGATGATCAGCCGTTCGACGTGCGCTACGGCAAGTTGCACTCGCACGAGCGCACGCTCGACCTGCGCGACGGCGTGCTGCGGCGCGAGGTCGTGTGGGAGTCGCCGTCCGGGCGGTCGGTGAAGGTGCGCTCGACCCGGATCGTCTCGCTGAGCCAGCGTGCCGTGGCGGCGGTCTGCTTCGAGGTCGAGCCGGTGAACGGCGCGGCCCGCATCGTGGTGCAATCCGAGCTGATCGCGAACGAGGAGATGCCCGCCGCGTCCGACGACCCGCGCGCCTCGGCCGCGTTGACCATGCCGCTGGAGGCCGATCTCAACGAGCAATATGACGACCGGGTCGCCATGGTGCACACCGTGCACAGCAGCAGGCTGCGTGTCGGCGCCGCGATGGACCACATCGTCGAGTGCCCGAAGGACTTTCGACAGCGAAGTCGATGAGCGAGCGCCGACCTCGGCCGGTACACGGTGGCCGCGATGCTCGCGCCCGGCCAGACGCTCGGCTGACCAAGTTCGTCGCTACGGCTGGTCCGCGACGCGTTCGCTGCCCGCGATGCGCGACCAGGTGGACGGCGCGCTCGCCGTCGCGAGCTGACCGGCTGGGACGCGCTGCTGGCCGAGCAGCGCGAGTGTCTCGACGAGTTCTGGGCCCGCGCCGACGTCGAGATCGAGGGCGACGCGGAGATCCAGCAGGCGGTCCGCTTCGCGCTCTTCCACCTCCTACAGGCTGGCGGCGCGCCGAGCAGCGGGCGATCCCGGCGAAGGGGCTGACCGGCACCGGCTATGACGGCCACGCGTTCTGGGACACCGAATCCTTCGTGCTGCACGTGCTGACGTACATCGACGCGCCGTCCGCGGTCGCGCACGCGCTGCGCTGGCGGCACTGACGCTGCCCGCCGCCCGCGAGCGCGCCGACGCAGTTGGGCCTGACCGGGCGCGCGTTCCCCTGGCGGACCATCACCGGCAGGAGTGCTCGGCCTACTGGCCCGCGGGACAGCCGCATTCCACATCAACGCGGACATCGCCGACGCCGTGCTGCGCTACCTGCGGGCGACCGACGACGACGAGTTCGCTGCACAACGCAGGGCTCGAACTCCTGGTCTAGACGGCCCGGCTGTGGGCCTCGCTGGGCCATACGATGAAGCGGGACATTTCCGCATCGAGGGCGTCACCGGTCCGGACGAGTACAGCGCGATCGCGGACAACAACGTCTACACGAATCTCATGGCGCAGCAGAACCTCCAGGCCGCCGCCGACGCCTGCAAACGCGACCCCGAGCGGGGACACGAGTTCGGCGTGACGCCGGAGGAGGCGGACCAGTGGCGCGCGGCGGCGAAGGGCATGTACGTGCCCTACGACGAGACCCGCGGGGTGCACCCGCAGTCGGACGGCTTCACCGAGCACGAGGTCTGGGACTTCGAGAGCACAAAGCCGGACCAGTATCCGCTGCTGCTGCACTTCCCGTATTTCCAGCTCTACCGGAAGCAGGTCGTCAAGCAGGCTGACCTGGTGCTGGCGCTGCATCTGCGCGGGGACGCGTTCGACGCCCGGGACAAGGCGCGCAACTTCGATTTCTACGAGCGGCTGACCGTCCGCGACTCGTCGCTGTCGGCGTGCAGCCAGGCGGTGGTCGCGGCGGAGGTCGGGCACCTGCGCCTGGCGTACGACTACCTCGGCGAGGCCGCGCTGATGGACATCGACGACCTCGAACGCAACACCTCGGACGGCCTGCACCTGGCCTCGCTGGCGGGCGCTGGATCGCGCTGGTGGACGGCTTCGGCGGCATGCGCCACCGCGAGGACGGCCTGCTGTTCGCGCCACGGCTGCCACCCGGCTGGAATCGGCTGTGCTTCCGGGTGCTGCTGCGAGGCAGGGTACTGAAGGTGGAGATCGAGCCGCATCAGGCTGTGTATACCTTGGGCGCGCTGGTCGCGGAAGCAGATGCCACGACCGAGTCCGAGGGGACGTTGGAGCTGCGGCACCACGACAGCAGGCTCACCCTGACGCCCGGCGAGCCGGCGTACGCGCCGATCCCCGACCCGAAGACGCATCCGGCGCCGAGGCAGCCGATGGGCCGCGAGCCACGGCGCAGGTGACCGTCAGCCTCGCGCACCGTCCGGGCCCACGTCCGCGTCATCTTCACCCGCGCCGGCCGCGTAGACCGCGCGGCTGGCGGAGGAGATCCAGATCCGGTTGGCGAGCGCCACCGTTTCGCGCTCTTCGGCCGCGAGTGCGAGCAGTTCGTGCTCCTCGGTGCATGCCGTGACCAGAACGCGCGCGGCCTCGGCGCTGCGCCGCTCGTGATCCCGCGCCCGCTCCAACTCGGCCTGGGCTTCGAGCAGAGCGTTGAGATCCCCGTGCTCCTGGTGCAGGCGAACCAGCCGCTGCGCCGCGTGGGACGCGGAACGCGCGGCGCCGACCGCGGATTCCGTCACCCGCTGCACGCGCGCGAGCTCGTCGGCCCACGCACGGCACACTTCCTCCTCGGCGTCGGCGACGGCCTGATCCCGCGCGGACCGCCCCAGCGCACGCAGGTACTCGTCCAGCGCCTCCGTGGTGCGGTCCCGCCCGTTGCGTCTGAAGTCACTCACCCGCTCGCCCCTCGATCCGCGACCGACCATCGTCGATCGCCATCGGCCGACCAGGCGTCCTCCATGCCCGTCCGCGTGCATTCGAAACGGCGACATGGCCTTGAACAGTTCGGTCCTATCACGCGGACGTCAGTGCTGCGGTTCACGTGAGCCATGCAGGTGAGGAGTGCGCGCGAGCGTCGTCGAGGCCTTAGCCAGCGTGGTGCCGACGGAACTCGAGGAGCTGGAGACCGGGTGTTCAGGCGGAATCGAGCTCGGGCTGGCGAGAGCGCTCGACGCCCCGGCGTTCGGGTCGTATCCCTTGTACACGCCGGTGTTCGACATGATCTGCG
>CAVQPP010000074.1:0-17925 GCA_963714445.1 uncultured Actinomycetota bacterium | reverse complement strand
TGCGTATTGCGGATGATGGGATTGGGCCTACTGGAGCGGGGGTGGGGCAGGCGGCGGGGACGGTGCCACCGCCGCGTGGGGGCGGCGAGCGTGAGCGGAGCTGGGAGCGGGAGCGGGATCGCGAGCGCGGGCAGTTGGCGTCGACGGCGCCTGGACGTGGGCTCATCGGAATCCACGAGCGGATATCCTCGTGCGGTGGGAGCGTCATGTCGGGGCCGGGGCCGGGCGGACGGGGATTTCTGGTGACCGCCACGCTCCCCCTGCAACCGCTGGTCGCGTGACAGGAACGGGAACTCGGGGACAGGAACCGCCTTGACTGGAGCCATCGCCATACGTGTCGTCGTCGCCGACGACCAGGAGTTGGTGCGCAGCGGGTTCGCGATGATTCTGGAGGCTCAGCCGGATATCCAGGTCGTTGCGGAGGCGGCGGACGGCGAGCAGGCGGTTGAGGCGGTCCGGCTTCACCGGCCGGACGTCGCGCTGCTTGACGTGCGCATGCCGACGATGGACGGCCTCGAGGCGGCTCGGCGGATCTGCGCCGACGACGAGGGCTGCCGGGTCGTGATGCTCACGACGTTCGATATCGACGACTACGTATACGGCGCGCTGCGGGTCGGGGCGAGCGGGTTCCTGCTGAAGGACGTGCGGCGGGACGATCTGGTGCACGCGGTGCGCGTGGTGGCCGGCGGGGATGCGCTGTTGGCGCCTACGGTGACGCGGCGGTTGATCGAGCGGTTCGCTCGTAGTGCGCAGCCAGCAGGCGTAGTGTCTCCGAACCCGGCGGAATCGACGACCGCGCCCGCAGCCGCGTCGGGCGAACCGAAACATCCGGGTCTCGTGCTGCTTACGGCGCGCGAGCGCGAGACGTTGCGGCTGCTCGCTCGGGGCTGCTCCAACGCTGAGATCGCGGCGCAGTTCGTGGTGAGTGAGCACACGGTCAAGACACACGTGAGCAACGTGCTGGCGAAACTGCATCTGCGCGATCGTATTCACGCTGTCGTTTTTGCGTACGAATCGGGTCTCGTTACTCCTGGCGAGTGAGTCGCCGGCTCGGCTTCTCCCCCGCGCGAGGGATACGGCGGTGGCCGCAGATCGCGCGCCTCGGCGATGTGGTGCACGCGCCAACGCAGCAAGCTGATCGGCGTCCGAATCATCAAGCTGCGAGCGACGAAGGAGTGCGCGATGATCCGCGCCCTCGGGCGGAGATCCGCCCGACATCCCTGGTTGACGCTGGTGACATGGCTACTGCTGATCCTGGTCGGATTCGCGGTCGGTGGCCACGTCACCGGACGGCTGAACGGCACCGGGCTGAACGTGTCCGGTAGCGAGTCGAATCGTGTTAATGACCTACTAACGACGTCTGATCACTCCGGTGACTCGGTTACCGCGATCATCGGCGGGACCGATGTGACGGCCTCGGCGGTGCGGGGGCAGGTCGAGGCTGCTGCGGCTGCTGTGCGCGCCATTCCGGGCGTTGCGCGTGTGGCCGATCCGTATCCGGCGCGGGTCTCGGCGGACCATCAGGCTCTCGCGGTTCCGGTGACCTTCCAGTACGGGCTGTCCGACGACGCGGAGTCGACCGCCGTCGATGCCGCCTCGGCGCGACTGCATCAGATCACGGCCGCGCAGGTGGACGTGAGCGGCGGACCATTGCTGAGCAAAGACTTGAACCATTCGGCGAAGAAGTCGGTGCAGCTGGCGGAGGAGCTGTCACTGCCTCTGGTGCTGATCGCGATGTTCTTCGTCTTCGGTGGCTTCACGGCCGCGATGCTGCCGTTGTTCGCGGCGCTCGGGTCGATCGCGTCGACGCTGCTGATCCTGCTCGGCTTCAGCCACGTGACGACCTTGTCGACGTATTCGCTGCAGATCACGACGATGATCGGATTAGGGCTGGCTATCGACTACAGCCTTCTGATCATCACACGGTTCCGGGAGGAGCGCGCACGGACGTGGGACCGGCGCAAGGCGGTCGCGAACACGATGGCCACTGCCGGGCGGACCGTCTTCTTCTCTGGGCTTACGGTGACGGTTTGCGCGGCCGGGCTGACGGTGTTCGACAACAGCTTCCTTCGGTCGATTGGGCTGGCAGCGGCGTGTGCGGTCGCGGTTGACTTGTTGGCTTCGCTGACGCTTTGCCCGCGCTGCTGACGCTGTTCGGCGGCCGGATCAAGGCGGGGGCGCAGCTGACGGAGAACGGCTTCTTCAGCCGGATCGCACGGTTCGCGCTGCGGTTCCGGGTCGGCGTCGTCGGGGCGTCGTGCGCGGCGCTCGTGGTGCTGGCGTTGCCGATACTCGGCGTGCATCTCGCCAATGGCGACGCCCGCTCGCTGCCCGCGAGCTCCGAATCGCATCGGGCGTACACGCTCGGGGTCGATCACTTCGGGAACGCGTCCAACAATCCGGTCGATGTCGTCATCGGGGGCGGTCCGGCGGCGCGGACTGCGTTCATCCAGCACATCGAGTCGCTGCCTGGCGTCGCGGGGGCGAGTGCCCGGACGCTGATCAGCGGTCAGACGCTAGTGCAGCTCTTACCGCAGGGCTCTGACGACGGTCCGGTCGCGCAGAATCTGGTCCGGCAGGTCCGGGCTGATCGGGGGGCGTCGGCGCTGGACGTGCGGGTCGGCGGCAACGCGGCGCGCGTGGTCGACTTCCAGGCGATGCTCGGGCGCGGGCTGCCGTGGGCGATTGCGCTGGTCGGGCTGGCGATCCTGGGATTGCTGTTCGCGTTCACCGGCTCACTGCTCATCCCGCTCAAGACGATCGTCACGACCGGCTTGAGCATCGGCTCGGCGCTCGGCATCACGGCCTGGGTGTATCAGGACGGGCACCTCGCGTCGCTTCTCGGCGCTCAGGGCGTCGGCGCGCTGAACATGGTGACCGTTCCGCTGGTCGCGGCGATCGCGTTCGGGTTGGCGATGGACTACGAGGTCTTCATCCTCGGCCGGATCCGCGAGCGGTGGCTCGAGGGCGGGAGCCGGAGCGGGAGGACAGCCCGGTCGATGACGGCTGACTCGATCACGGTCGGGCTGCAGCGCTCCGGTCGGATCGTCACCAGCGCGGCGCTGCTGATCTCCATCGTGTTCGCCTGCTTCATCGCCGGCGGCAATGCGATCATCGGGCAGATCGGGCTTGGATTGACGCTGGCTGTGCTCATCGACGCGAGTCTGGTTCGAATGCTGCTGGTGCCGGCGACGATGGCGTTGCTCGGCCGGGCGGCCTGGTGGGCGCCGGGACCGCTGCGGCGTCTGCACGCGCGCTACGGTCTGTCCGAGTCCGAAGGGAGTGGCGGCGCCGCCGGACTGGAGCAGGCCGAGGACGACGGGGCTGCTGTCCGCCCCGCCGTCGCCGGCTGAGTTACGTATTAATTGCTGACTTACCGACCTACCGTCACTAGTTGAGCTCAGTACTCCGTGGCGGCATGGGCGTTCCATGGACCCTCAGCGAGTGCTCCGTGAACGCCTGCGCCGCCATCGGCCGCATCACCGGACGGACCTCCTCGGGCATGCCGCGCAGGACTTCCTCGATGACCGCGGGATCGCCTTCGTACATGACCATGCCGAACGCGAGGGTGAGTTGCGCCGGCTGCATGCCGTCGGTGGCGCTCTCGACCATCTGCTGCCATTCGACCGCGGTGATGTGCCGCCCGATCAGCGGCAACGCGAGTTCCTCCTCGACGCCCATGTGCTCGTCGACCGCCTCGAACAACTCGTCGAGGAGCTCCGCCAAGACCACTCGGTCCAGGACCGACGCCGTCGCCTGCCACTTCTCGACCGCCTCGGCGATCCGGGCCTCCAGCTTGTCGACGTTCGCGTGCTGGCTCTCCATGATGCCGACGATGCCCGCCGACTCCGAGTACGAACGCTCCACCAGTCGCGGCCAGATGTGCGCGTCCTCGGCGTGGTGGTGGTGCGTGAGGATCACGTTGACCATCGCGAGGTGGTTGGTGACGATCTTCACGCGCGCGTGGTCGCCGTCGGCGACGCCGCGAACCAGCCCGGGCAGCAAACCGAATTCGCGGCGGAACATCGTGTGCACCATGTACATGTCGCGCGTGTCGGCCATCGGTTCGCCGATTCCCGGCATTTCCGTTCTCCCTTTCATGACTCCCCCAAGTTAACGTGCACTCCCCAATTACTGATCCGCGCTACGTATTCACCACGTTGCGTAACCGCAGCTCAAACGCGGCTCAGCGCTGGATCGACGCTACTGGTGCGGATTGGTGGCAACAACTTGGCGGATATCCCACGCCTATCACACGCCGGGAATGCGGACGATGACTGCCCCTGCGGCCACGAAGATGAATGGCTATTCGGGCATCGGGCTGAGATGGGTTGAACCGATCGCCGCGGCCTACGTTGCCCGTGTCCCGATCGCCTTCCGCCGGTCTTCCGCAGGTCCGTTCGGGCAAGCGGCCTGCTGCGTTCCACGCGCGGCGCAAGCGCGCGACGTTTGCGGACGGCGTGCGCGTCCGGAGTGCTGCACGAAAGGGCGGACATCGCGCGCCACGGGCCGCCACCGGCATTTCGCCTTGAATCAGACCACTGCGACGTGCCATGCTCGCAGTCTTGGGGGATTTCTCTGGGTGGGATTTCCTTGTGTCAACCTGACTCCTTGAACCTGAGGGGTCGACTTCGGAGGGGTTGAGCAATGAGGAGAGTTTCCTTGTCGCGCGCCGCGGTCGTCTCGACGGTCGCCGCCCTCGGCATCGGCACCACCGGCACCGGCGTCGCATTCGCCGGGCCCGCAACCGCGCCGGTCGTAGTGACCTGCGGGGAAGTCATCACCACCAGCATCACCGTGGCCAACGACCTGACGTGCTCGGGCGGCGTCGCGCTGAGCGTCCAGGCCGACGGCGTGAAGCTGAACCTGGCCGGCCACACGATCAGCGGCGACGGATCGGGCGTCGGCGTGGAGATCATGCCGTCCTTCTCCGCCAGCAGTCCGGAGATCAGGAACGTGACCGTGACGAACGGCACGCTCTCGCACTTCGGCAGCGCGGTCCACCTGGTCGAGGCGCAGGACCCGACGCTGAGCCACCTGACCATGTCGGACAACGCCGGCACCACCGACGCGGTGATCGACACCCGATCCGCCGCCTTCGTCGACGGACTCCTGATCACCGACTCGCACATCGACGGCACCCAGGGTTACGTCATGTTCGGCCAGATCGAGGTCGGCGCGCTCACCATCTCGCACACGCACATATCCGGCGGGACGCTGTTCCTGTCGCAGAGCGGCGGCCCGACCGTGACCGCCGACACGTTCACCAACACGCCGTTCACCCTCGACATCGTGGGCGACTCGACCATCACCGGCAGCAAGTTCACCAACAGCCCAGTCGTCAACGACGGCTTCGGCTTCGGCCACGACGTCTTCGCGAACGACACCTTCTCCGGCGCGGGCACCGCCCTGACGCTCGCGGACGTCGCCGATCAGCAGCTGACCGGCAACACCTTCACCAGCAACAACTTCGGCGTGACGTTCACGGATTCACCGAGCGACACGATCTCCGGCAATACCTTTAGTCACAACCGCACCGCAGGCGCCTACTTCAACGGCGCCGGCGGCCCGCTGAGCGGTCACGCGCCGATCAGCGTCAGCGTGACCGGCAACACGGCCAAGTTCAACGGCACGCACCCGGACGGCACGCTCGACCCGGCCGGTCTGCCGGTGGTCGGCGGCATCTACCTCTACACGCCGGCCGGCGGCAACACCGTCACGAACAACACGACCGCGCACAACGGCGGCTACGGCATCTACGCGTTGCCGCCGAACACGTTCAGCGGCAACGTCTCCACGGGTGACTTCGCCAAGTGCTACCCGCTGAATCTGTGCACGTACAAGTAGAGGTCTGAGGTAAGGCAAGCAAGACAGGCAGGGTCCTACAGCTCGCGCTGTTGGACCCTGCTTCGCATGCGCAGGTCCTCGACCGGACGACTGTCGGTGATAATCAGGTCTTCCACATCGGTGAGCGCGAACGTCGGCACACCGTGCACCTTGTCGGCGCGCACGTGGTGGAAGTCGGCGCCATCGACGTCGTTGACCACGAACGCGGGGCGCGTGTCCTTCTGCTCGAAGCTGACGGTGACGTCGTCGAACTCGATGCCTGAGGCGTGCCTGATGTAGAAGCCGTATGCGGGCAGCGTGCCGAACATGTAGTTCTCCGGGTACGCGTTCACCAACTCCGGCACGGGATTCACGGCGTCGGCCGGAGTGAGACCGCCGACCATAATGTGACGCAGGCCGCTGATGCGTACGTCCTCGATCGGATGCCCGGGGATGCCCGCGATGGTCGACGGGTAGCGCGGATCGGCGTCGATCACCGTCACGTTGCTGATGCTGACGCGCCGCAGGCTGCCGATGGCCAGCCCAGCGGGTCCGCGCATCCGCGCGCCGAGCCGCAGGAAGATCGGCGTCTGCACGCCGCGCATGGTGATGTTGCTGATCGTGACGTCCTGCAGCAGCGCGCCGTCCACGGTCTCCAGCGCCAGGCCTCGGCAGTGCTCGAAGACGATGTTGGAGATGGCGATGTTCTCGAAGCCGCCGTTGGATTCGGTGCCGAACTTGATCCGTCCGGTGCGGCCGTACGGACCGACCTTGAACGTGCCGTTCACCAGCGTGCCGAGGTCGTAGCCGCTGACCAGGCAGTTGTCGATGGTCACGTTCTCGGTGGCGCGCGCCTCGTCGAGCGCATAAGAGCTCTTCAGCACGATGCCGTCGTCGTTGGGCGAGTTGACCGTGCAGTTGGAGATGCGCACGTTCTTGCAGCAGTCGATGTCGATGCCGTCGCGGTTGGTGTCGATGACGATCCGGTCGACCCGGAAGTTGTCGACCGCGGTGGGCAGGATGCAGAAGTGGCCGCCGTTGACCATCGTCACGTCGAAGATCCCGACGTTGCGGCACAGCTTGAGCGCGATCGCCTTGTTGCCTTGCAGCGGCGCCGATTCCTGGCTGCCGCCGGAGATCAGGCCACTGCCATCGATGGTGCCGGGACCGTAGATCGTGACGTTCTCAAGGCCCTCGCCCCAAATCAGGCTATTGTGCCAATGGCTGTGCCCGAAGTCCTGGAACGGGTTTCCGGCGCCCGGCTCGGCCGGATCGTAACCGCGGCCGTTGGCCGGCTTCGCGGCCAGGATGCGCGACCCGGCGGCGAGGTACAGCGCGACGTTGCTGGCCAGGCGGATCGAGTAGCTGGCGTACGTGCCGGCCGGGAAGTAGACAGTGCCGCCCGAGTTCCCGTTGTGCGCGGCGGCAGCGGTGATCGCCTGATTGATCGCGTCGCTGTCGATGGTCACGCCGTCTGCGCGCGCACCGAACGCCGTCACGTCGAAGACGTCGCTCTGGCCGGACGCGACCGTGGACGGGGAAGCGGTTGCGGCGCTTGCATTCGGCGCCCCGGCGAGCGGCAGCGCGGCCCCGGTCGCGCCCGCCGCGCCGAGCGCGACGAGACTGCGGCGGCTGACGGAGATGGACATCGGCGTCCCTCCAGCGTGGATCGGCTATGTGATCGGCAAGGTGGATAGATAGATCACGTGGCGCTGACCAGTGAAGGTGAGATCGGGTCCGATGTCCATGGGTTTCAATTTGTTTCATTCGAGCCGCCGAACCGATGGCGAGTCAGCGCTTTAAGCCGAGCCAAAGGACGTCGGGGAGGATCGACTCGTCGCGTCAGGGTCGAAAGTTCACGGAGGTGCCATGACCGACCAGCAGTCGAATGAGCGCGCGCAGTCAACTGCGGCGGCAGCAGCGGCAGCGGGTTATCGGCAGTGGATCCGTCGATTTCATCCGCGCCCTGAGGCCGAGATCCGGCTGATCTGCCTGCCGCACGCCGGCGGCGGCGCGCCGTCGTACCTACCGACCTCGGCGGCGATGACGCCCGAGGTTCAAGTGCTGGCCGTGCAGTATCCGGGCCGGCAGGAGCGCAGGCGCGAGCCGCTGATCGGCAGCGTGGACGGCCTGGCCGACGAGCTGTTCCGCGTGCTGGAGCCGGACGCCGAGCGACCGTTCGCGCTGTTCGGGCACAGCATGGGCGCGATGGTGGCTTACGAGCTGGCGCTGCGCTTCGAGGACGCGGGACGTCCGCCGCTGCGGCTGTTCGCATCGGGACGCCGCGCGCCGTCGCGGTACCGGCCCGAGGAGAGCCAGCCACTTGACGACGAGAGCCTGCTCGCCGAACTCAGGGAGCTGAGCGGCACCGACAAACGACTGTTCCAGCGCGACGACCTGCTGCGCGCGTCGCTTCCGGTGCTCCGCAACGACTACATGGCGGCTGACGCGTACGTGCACCGTCCCGAAGCGAAGCTGCACAGTCCGATCACGGTGCTGGTCGGGGATCAGGACCCGCACGTGACCATGGACGAGGCCCGGTCTTGGCGCGAGCACACGACCGGCGACATCGAGGTGCTGGTGTACGCCGGCGGCCACTTCTACCTGACCGAGCACCAAGAGCAGGTCGTCTCGGTGATCGCGGAGCGGTTGGCGCCGGAGCGTGGGTGACGCGAGTGACGAATCAGATCGGGATCGCGGCGCTGGCAGCCTGCTCGCGTAGGCCGGTCAGCACGGCCAGTCGTTCCTCGGCGAGGATGCGCAGGGTCGTGACACGTTCCGGGTATCGGCGCATGAACGCGCTGGTGAAGTGCGTGCCGTAGTGAAGGCAGTCACCATCGCACGCTGCGGCGGACGCTGGACGGACGCAGGACTGGAAGTTCGGCGCGTGGACGTACGTCATCGTGTGCCGCTCGGGCGAGAGGGCGGCAGCGGGAGCAGGCGGGAGCGTCCCGCCGGTCACGAATCGCAGGACGGCACCGGGCAGGACGGTCAGCGCTTCCGCGTCGTCGCGCATTGCGATGACGAGGAGCCCGTCGTCGGCGACAGCGGGTTTCACGGCTTCAAGCTGCGGCGGGACCGCCCGCAGATAATGCCAACCACTCCAGGTCAGCCGAGCGAAAACGTTCGGATCATCGAGCCCGAAGTCCAGGGCCACCTGTCGCAGCACGCGATCGGCGACGAAGCCGAGCGCTTCGGTCAGCGCGAGCATCGCGCGCCGGAATTCGGCGTCGGGCCAGGGAACGGGACCGTGGCACGGCCAACGTTCGCGCACGCGCGGGTCGTGCGGTGCGATGTCCTGGCAGACCGTGAACGCTTCGCAGCCTTCTTCCCCGGCATCATCTTCAACGCCCGCGCACTCCTCCCCCGGCGCCGCGTATCCCGCGTACGTCAGATCGCTGACGTACCGCGACTTGCGTCCGGCTGACAGCGCGAAGAATCGCCGGCTCGACGCGAAGGCCCGCCGCGACTGCGGTCCGATCGCGGCCTCGTCCAGCGTGAGTTCGAACGCGTCGCCGTCGCGCCAGGCGTCAACCACCTCGTCCGCGTTCGCTTGCTGTGCTAGCTGCACGGTCAGCTCAGCTCCCGTCGAACCGCGCGCTGACCGGCGGTGCCGGAGCTCCCGTGCGGGGGAGCCCCGGCGGCCATGGCGGACCCGAGATCAGGCACGGCCGGGAGCCGCCGGCCGCCGGTCAGGATCCGAAGATGCTCGCGCACCGCGCCGGGAGGGCACACGAGCTGCAAGGTTCCGCCGAGCTCGGCGATCCGGTGGCGGGCCCGGACCAGCGCGCGGAAGCCGCGGGAGTCGAGGAAGGTGACCGGGGTCAGGTCCACGATCACGTCCGATCGCCCCGTACTGATCGCGCAGTCCAGTTCGCGCGCCACGTCGTGCTCGGCGGCCGAGTCGATCTCCCCGGACAGCTCCACCACCACCCAGCCGTCCATCACGTAATGGCAGGTGGCGTGCAGGTCGGCCGAGGTCGCAGGGCGCAGTGCGGGATCCGCGATCAACGTCTCTCCCGTCCTTCCTGTCGGCGTGGGTCTCGCTCGCTGGTTGCGGCGAATTCCCCTCTCGCAGGCTAGGTGGTGTATGAGATACGATCGACGACGCGATGCGGCACACGCATGTTTTATGCGGAATCCGCATACGCTGCGGCTTTGATGTTCAGGCCGCAAGATCATGCTGCCTGTGCGATGAAGCTCGGTTCGCAGCACGCGGGAGACGAATGCTCAACTCGGCAGCCGACGGCGAGCGGAAACCCGGCGATCAGGCGCCCGCGGACAACGGCTTGGGTCCGCTGCGTCCGCTGCCGGTCGTCTTCTGGCGTTCCTGGGAGGTGACCCGGGCCGCGGCGGCCGACATGCCCGGCGCGGTGATCGCGCTCGCACGCCAAGCGCATGGGCTCAGCCAGGCCGAACTCGGTGCGCTCGCCGGGTTCTCGCAGTCCGCGATTTCGCGGCTCGAGGCCGGCGGAAGTCCGGGCTTCGACATCAGGGTCCTCAAGTCCCTCGGCCGATTGCTCGGCGTGCCGCCGCGGCTGCTCGGCCTCGCGGACGAGGGAGCGGCGCCAGCAGCGGATACGCCTACTGCTACCACTGCTACGTCCACCACCGCGATCGCGCCGATCTTGCAGCCGGACGCGCCAACCGCGCTGTCTCGCACGCCGATGGACCGCCAAACCCTGCTCGACGCGTGCATCACCGCGATCGTCGGCGCGCCGACCGCGCAGGCGTGGCAGCTCGCTGACGAGGGCCGGGCCGTGGACGAGTTAACCGTGCACCGGTTGCTCGTGGTCCGCCGCCTGGTCAACGACGCGGACAACTGGATCGGCGCGGGGAATCTGGCCCCTGCGGTCGGCGATCTCTACCGGCTGATCGACCGGATGCGGCGGGCCGCGAAGGGCGAGATGCGCCGGTTGCTGCTGGACGTGACGGCCCTCTACGCCGAGTTCTACGGCTGGCTGTGCCAGGAGATCGGCGACATGCGCGGCGCCGGCGAGTGGACCGAGCGCTCGCTGCAGCAGGCGCAAGCCGCTGACGATCGCAACCTCGTCGCGTACGCGTACGTGCGCATGGCGCAGCTCGCCGAATCAGACCGCGACGACGACCGGGTTATCGGCCTGTCCCGCGCCGCGCTGCGCGAGCCGGGCATCACCACGCAGGTTCGTGCCCTGGCATTGCAGGCGTCGGCACGCGGCCACGCGATCGCCGGAGACGAAGCATCCTGCCTCCGAATATGGGAGCAGATCAACGAGCTCGATCTGCCCGACACGCAGCCGTGGAGCGACGAATACCGGGTCGGCTACTACTACAGCGCGCAGCATCAGACGGCGCAGCACGCTGCCTCGCTGCTCGAGCTGGGTCGAGCGCGTGAGGCGATCGCAGCCTACGAGGACAACCGCGCACGCTGGGGGCAGCTGTGCCGCTGGGAGCAGGCGGTGCACGCCGCGCGGCTCGCGCGCGCGTACGCACTGGCCGGCGAGGTCGAACATGCCGCGGCTGTGGGCATGCAGGCTCTGGAGTTGGGCACCGGGACGGCTTCGTCGCTCGTGGTGACTGAACTGCGCAAGCTCGACGTCTGGCACTCTGTCCCGGCTATCGCGGAGCTGACTGCCGCCGCAGGTATTGAAACGCCCTGAAACATCGGATGAATCCTTGCCGCTGTGCGGCAGCCGGTGTAGATGTCTGATCCGGAGAGCGCCGGACTGACCCACACCGTGCCGGACTGACATCGTAGGGACACCGATGAACTATCTGCCCCGAAAAGTACTTACCCTGGCATCCGCGGCACTGCTAGCCGCAGGCGCCGCGTTCGCCGCGGGCGCACTGAACGCGCCGACCGCCGAGGCCGAGAGCAACGGTGTCGGCGCCACCCCGGCGCTGGGCTGGAGCAGCTGGAGCTTCATCCGCCACAACCCGACGGCGGCGAAGATCGACGCGCAGGCCGACGCGATGAAGAGCAGCGGTCTGGCGGGCGCCGGGTTCCAGTACGTGAACGTCGACGACTTCTGGTACCAGTGCCCCGGCAGTCAGGGTCCGAACGTAGACGGCAACGGCCGCTGGGTCACCGACGCGACGAAGTTCCCGGCCAGCGGATCCACCAACGGCATCCAGGCGGTCGCCAACCACGTGCACGCCGACGGCCTCAAGTTCGGGCTCTACGTCACTCCGGGTGTCTCGCACCAGGCCGTCGCCAAGAACAGCCCGATCCTCGGCACGCCGTACCACATCGACGACATCGCGACCACGACGTCTGAGAAGAACTACAACTGCCACGGCATGGTCGGCATCGACTACAGCAAGCCCGGCGCGCAGCCGTTCATCAACTCCTGGGCGAACGAGTTCGCGTCCTGGGGCGTGGACTACGTCAAGATCGACGGCGTCGGCACCAGCGACGTCGCGGACATCAAGGCCTGGTCGGCGGCGCTCGAGCAGACCGGACGCCCGATCCACCTGGAACTGTCCAACAGCCTGAACATCAGCGCTGCTTCCACGTGGCAGAAGTACTCGAACGGTTGGCGCACCGGCGGTGATGTGGAGTGCTACGGCTGCGAGCACGGCAGCAGCTATCCGCTGACCGACTGGGCGCAGGTGCAGCGCCGGTTCGGGCAGGTCGCCGCCTGGCAGCCGTTCGGCGGACCCGGCGCGTTCAACGACTACGACTCGACCGAGGTCGGCAACGGCGGCAACGACGGAATCACCGCGCCCGAACGGCAGTCCATGCTCAGCCTCTGGGCGCTGGGCGCATCGCCGCTCATCCTCGGCACCGACCTGACCCACCTCGACTCGACCGACCTCGGCTACCTGAAGAACAGCAGGGTTCTGGCAGTCGATCAGGACGCGATCGACGCGCGCCGCGTCGTCAACAATGGCAATCAGCAGGTCTTCGCGAAGACCGAAGCCAATGGCGACGTCATCATCGGCCTCTTCGACTACAGCGGCTCGGCGAGCCAGACCGTCAGCGTGAGCCTGTCCGCGGCCGGCGTCCGCGGAGGCAAGGGCGCTGCGACGGACCTGTGGACCGGCGCGTCACTGGGCTCCGTCAGCGGCACATACAGCGTCGCGCTCGGTCCTGGCGCGGTCCGGCTGATCAGGGTTCATCCGTAGCCGTAGCCGTAGCAAGGGAGGCGGCCGTGCATTCCCCGCACGGCCGCCTCCAGCGGTTCTAGAGTACGTGGGATCTCAGGATATTGATCGCGCTCGATGCGAACGCCGTACTCGGCACGGCGTCGAGCGGCAGCGGTGCGCCGAGCGGCGGCGTCAACGCGACGCGCTTCCGGCCGACCGGACCGGTCGTACAGCTTCAGCCCGCTCCGCCTCGTCCAGCTCCGCGCGATCGCCAGGATCGACGGCTTCCGCGGGGTCGGCGAAGAGCTCGGTCGCGGCCTGCGTCAGCACACGGATCTGCGCCTCCGGGATCTCCCGCTCGTCGGCGAACGCGATCCCGACGACGCCGGCCACGTCGCCGTCCGCGCCGCGAACCGGCAGCGCGACAGCCGTCCCCGCTCCCACCGCATGCGTCCCGGGCTGCACGACGCCTCCAGCCGTGTCGGTCTTCAAATCACAGGTCTGCAGCGGCTCGCCACGCAGCCACGCCGTGCCCGCCATCCCCTTGCCGCGCGGGATCACCGCGACCGCGACACGCACCGGTTCGGACAGGTTCACGTCCGCGACCAGCAGCAGGTCGTCCCGGTGGACGCAATGTACGGACCCGGCGACGCCGCCGCTTTCCTCGACGTAGCCGCGCAACCGCGCGTTGAGTTCGGGCTCTGCGGGCCCTTCGGCTTTTACCATCGTCGCCCTCCAAGACCGGCGGTCCGACGCCGGGTCAGTCGTCTGCTTCGTATCAGTCATCTAATCGTCACGCCAGGCAACGTCAATGATTCCTCGGATGTTTCAGCGACAGTTTCAATCGAATAGTCGCAGAAAACTGAAATGTGCCATGTAACATCGGATGAATCGTTGACCTGATTCGGCATTTCCGATACGCCTCTGAGCGATGGCGAAATCCGCCAACATTCAAGACAGGAGCTGCCAATGCGCCATCCGATCAAGATTCTCGCCACCGCGGCGTTCGCGCTCGCGGCGGCCGTCGTCGCGCCGACCACCGCCGCACAAGCGGCCGACGCGCACGCCGGTGCCGCTACCGCGGCCGCCACGACCGGCGTCAGCGCCGCGGCCAAGCCCCCGGCGACCAACCCGTACGGCGACCCGCACCTGGTCTCGATGTTCAACGGCACCAACCTCGACGGCTGGACGCAGGCCGCGGCCGGTGAGTGGTCCGTCGTCAACGGCGCCATCCACGGCAACGGCACCGCGCGCGGCTGGATCTACTACAACGTCCAGCAGGCGGGCACGTTCCGCTGGATCTTCAATGTCCGGCAGGTCAGCGGCAACCACGCGCCGACCGTGCTGATCTGGGGCACCACGACGCCGCTGCGCGACGCCCTGAGCGCGATCCAGTTCCAGCCGCCGAACGGCGGGCACTGGGACTACCGCCCCGGGCACAACAACGGCGGAAAGGGTGAGTTCACCCAGTTGACGCACACGAAGATCCCCACCTCGCAGTGGGCGCAGTGCGAGCTCATCGCGAATCAGGCCACTGGCGTAGCCCGGATGGCTTGCTGCCCGCTGGCGGCCGGCGCCGCCACGTGCAAGGCCACTGAGGTCCTCGACTTCAAGGACCCGACGGCCGGACGCGTTGGCCCGCTGGCGATCCAGGTGCACAACAAGGGCATCCACGACGAGTACAAGAGCCTCTACCTCGAGTCTCCCGTCGTGCAGAGCCCTGGTTCGTTCATCACTACGAAGTAGAAGACAGTAGAAATAAAAGCAAGCACGAAGTAGCGCCAAAGGCAGATTCGCAGCCCACGAAGGCGGGTCCCGGCTCCTTCCCCAGTGGAGGGGCCGGTCCCCTTCGTTGCTGAGTTGAGTCGACCTGCGATCAGCTGGCGTGGTTGCCCTGCATCCACTCGTTCATGATCAGGAATGCGCCGAGGCCGTGGAAGTCGTTGGTCGCCCTCGGCCTGGTCAGGTAGTAGTTGAGGTCACCGACATTGGTGCCGATGCAGATGTTCTTGATCGACGTCGTGCCGCTGGAGTCAATTGAGACCTCCGCCAGGACGCCCTTGTAGCCCTTGGTCGCGACGGCCTGGTCGGCGGCCGGGACGTAGCCGAGCGCCACGGATTTGGCGACGATGAACGTGTACATCGCAGAGCACGAGGTCTCAGTCCAGTTCGAGGACAGGCTGCCCTTGTCCACGACCTGGAACCAGCGTCCAGTCGCCGGGTCCTGATACTTCGCGATCGCCCCGACGAGGTTACGCACGGTCGTCAGGATCGTGGCCCGATGCGAGTCCGTGGTCGGCAGCGCGTCGAGGGTGGCGAGTGACGCCATGCCGTACCAGCCGATCGAGCGGCACCAGAACTGCGAGGAGTGGTGCGTCGTCGGATCGGCCCAGCTGATCGGGTTGAGCGAGTACGCGTGGTAGAGAAGGCCGGTCGGGCTTTCCAGGTGGCTGCCGTAGACGGTGATCTGCTTGCCCGCCTCGCTGTCCGCGAACGCGGCGTCGTTGTAAGCGGCGCCGTAGCGCAGCAGGAACGGCACGACCATGTACGTGCCGTCGAGCCACAGCTGGTTGGTCTTGGAGGTGGCGTGCCAGTACCCTCCGTCGGGCGTGGTGGGATACGTGTTCAGCCGCTTGCGGATCTGCGCGGCGGCCGTGGCGTACTTGGCCTGCCCGGTCTGCTGGTTCAGCAGAATCAGCAGGTTGCCGGCCTGCATGCTGTCCAGGTTGTTGAAGCTGTTTGAGATGTGCCCGGACGAGTCGACGAAGTGGTCGACCCAGCCCTTGATGTAGTTGAGGTACTTCGCGTCGTGCGTGCGCTGGTAGACCAGGTCGGTGCCGTAGAGGAAGAGGCCGACCTGGTAGCCCCAACCGCCGAGCTTGGTCGGGTCGGGGGTGTGCTTCATCGTCGAGTCGACGACGGCCTGCGACCAGTCGGCGGGCGCGGCGGTTGTCGTGGCGGTAGTCGTGGCAGCGGTCGAATCAGAGGTCTTGGCCACGCTCGGCCCGGCGGTCAAGCCGAGGCCGAGCGCCGTGGCGAAGACGGTAACCGCGACGCTGATGCTCAAGTGTCGACGCCTCATCATCACTGCTTCCAGAGCTCGATGTTCTTGAAGTGGGTCTCGGACTTGGCGCCGTTCAGGTTGTAGACGCCGTTCTTGAAGTAGAACTTCGTGCCGGCGGACTTGGTGTAGTGCGTGGTGAGGGCGAGGTTGTTGTTCACCCAGATCTGCACGACGTGGTTGGTCGGGTTGTACGCCGCGCCGAGGTGAAACCAGGACCCGACGATGTTCTTCGCCAGCAGGGTGTTGACGCTGTTGTAGAGGTCGCCGTTCTTGGTCTGGATGTAGATCGCCTCACCCTGACCGTCGACGTGCACTTGCATGATCGCGGTGCCGCTGGTCCCGGGGTCGATCTCGACGTCCGCCTCCCACAGGTGCTCACCGCTCGACCAATCGGTGTTCCAGCGCATCTCCGTGCGCGCGCCAGTGCTGCTGCCAGGCTTGAACGGCTTGTCGCCCTTCAAGATCCACGTGCTGTATACGCCGTTGGTGATGGAGAAGCGTGCCGAGACCGGCAGGTTGTACGGTTGCTGAACCTTGTAGGTATCGGTGTACTGCGTCAGCCCGGACGTGGGGGTCGCGGCCGGCGCGGCCTGCGACTGTGTCGCAGCCCATCCGGTAGCGGCGACGACGAGAGCCGCCGTCGCGCCTAGGGCGACCAATTTATGCTTCACGGTTTCATCCTCCAAAGACGCGCAGCAACATCGAGGCGTGCGGGGCGAGCGTCGCGGTGAAGCCGCCGGTGAAGCGGCCCAAGCTCTTGTGCTGCCACAGATCGCGCACCATCGCCGTGCTCGTACTCGGTAGGCCGAGGTCGCTCCAGTTCGCGGTGACGGAGGACGCCGTGTCGCCGAGATTGAACAGCGCGACGGTGTAGCTGTGATCGAGGTTCTTACTCACCCACACCTGCTGAGGCGTGGCCTGTGAGACCGGATGTGCCGGGCGGCCGGACTGGTCGACGGCGATGACCTCGCGGTCGGTGATCAGCGCCAGGTCCGCCGGGTCCATCTTGGTCAGGTCGGTGCCGAGCAGCAGCGGCGCCGATTCGATCGACCAGAGGGTGACCACGGACTGCTTCTCGTCCGCGGTCAGGCCGTCCTTCGCGCCGTTGCCGACCTCGACCGAATCCAGGTCGTTCCAGTGGCCGGGACCGGCGAACGGGATCCATTGCGGCACGTCGGTGAACCGCTTGACGACCCGCATGCTCCAGCTGGTCAGCTGTCCCGGGCACTTGCTGTAGCACTCGACGTCGCCCTCGATCCGCCAGCCGTTGCTGTTCTTGGCCCAGATGGCGGCGTTGGCGAAGCTCAGCGAGTTGGACAGCTCCAGGTGGATCGGCCGGCCGGTGCGCAGCAGCGCAGCGTGCCAGTGCTCGATGTCGGGCCGGTTGTCGGCGGCGACGCGGCCGCCGCCGGGACCGACGAAGTCCATCTTGATGTAGTCCACGCCCCACGACGCCAGCAGGTTCGCCTGCGACTGGACGTAGGCTTGCGCGCCGGGCTTGGTGAAGTCGATGCGGGCCGAGCCGTCGGCGGCCGTGTTGCCGGGCTGCGTGGTGTCCGCGATGTCGCTGACGTGGTACGGCGTGCCGGCGATCGCGGAGTCGGCGTCCAGCGCGGCCTTCGGAATGCCGGGTACGAGGTAGATCCCGAGCTTGAGCCCGAGCTTGTGTACGTACGCTGCGACTGCGGGGATGCCGTCAGGGAACTTCTTCGCGTCCCATGCGTCGCGGCCGTTCTGGTCGACGCCGCTGAACCAGCCGGCGTCGATGTTGACGTACTGATAGCCGTAGCGCTGCAGGGCGCTGTGCATCGCGGAAGCCTGCGACTCGATCAGCGCTTCACTGATACCGCCGTGGAAGGTGCTCCAACTGCTCCAGCCCATCGGCGGTTCGAGCAGGTCGCCCCAACCGCCCCGGTCACTTGTCGTTGAACTCGCGGCCGAACTCGAACCCACGGCGGATGCCGGCG
>CAVQPP010000073.1:0-13112 GCA_963714445.1 uncultured Actinomycetota bacterium | reverse complement strand
TCAACGCCACCGCGATGTGGCTGCTCGCGCTCTACCAGGTGGCCGCCGAGCGTCAGGGCGCCGATATCAAAGCGCTCACCGGCACGACGCAGAACGACATCGTCAAGGAATACCTTTCGCGCGGCACGTACGTCTTCCCGCCGGCGCCCTCGCTGCGCCTGACCACCGACCTGATCGCGTACGCCGTCAACGCGCTGCCCAAGTGGAACCCGATCAACATCTGCAGCTATCACCTGCAGGAGGCCGGCGCCGATCCGGTCCAGGAGATCGCCTACGCGTTGTCCACCGCGATCGCCGTGCTCGATGCCGTACGCGACAGCGGCCAGGTCCCGGAAGCCGAGTTCGACCGCGTAGTCGAGCGGATCTCCTTCTTCGTCAACGCGGGCGTCCGGTTCGTCGAAGAACTCTGCAAGATGCGCGCGTTCACCGTTCTCTGGGACGAGATCACCCGCGACCGCTACGGCGTGACCGAGGCGTCGAAGCGCCGCTTCCGCTACGGCGTCCAGGTCAACTCGCTCGGCCTGACCGAGGCGCAGCCGGAGAACAACGTCGCGCGCATCATGCTGGAGATGCTGGCCGTCACGCTCTCCAAGGACGCCCGCGCCCGCGCCGTACAGCTACCCGCCTGGAACGAGGCGCTAGGCCTTCCCCGCCCCTGGGACCAGCAGTGGTCGCTGCGCATGCAGCAGGTGCTCGCCTTCGAATCAGACCTGCTCGAATACGGCGACCTCTTCAATGGCTCCCACACGGTCGAGGCCAAGACCGCCGAACTCGCCGCCGCGGCGCCGCCTCGAAATCGACCGCATCCAGCGGATGGGCGGCGTGATCGCGGCGGTCGAATCCGGCTACCTCAAGTCCCAACTGGTCGCGAAGCACGCGCTGCGCCGCGCACGCATCGAGTCCGGCGAGCAGATCGTGGTCGGCGTCAACGCGTACACCGAGACCGAGCCGAACCCGCTGATCGCAGACCTCGACGCCGCGATCCAGACCGTCGACCCAGAAGTCGAGCAGCACGCCATCGACGCCATCACCGCCTGGCGCAAAACCCGCGACGCCGATGCCGTGGACGCGGCGCTAGCCCGCCTCAAGACTGACGCCGCCGACTCAACCCTCAACCTCATGCCCGCGAGCCTGGACTGCGCCCGAGCCGGCGTGACCACCGGCGAGTGGGCCGGCGCGCTGCGCGAGGTCTTCGGCGAGTTCCGCGCGCCCACCGGCATCGGCGCGGACGCCCCCACCGCGAACGCTTCGTCAGACCTGGTAGCCCTGCGCGATTACGTGCGCGAAACCAGCCAAGAGTTAGGCCGCCGGCTGCGCATCCTGGTCGGCAAGCCGGGCCTGGACGGCCACTCCAACGGCGCCGAGCAGATCGCGGTGCGGGCCCGCGACGCAGGGTTCGAAGTCGTCTACCAGGGCATCCGCCTGACGCCCGAACAGATCGCCGCAGCGGCCGTCGCCGAGGACGTGCACGTCGTCGGCTTGTCAGTGCTCTCCGGCTCGCACCGCCGCCTGGTCCCCGCTGTCATCGAGCGCTTACGAGAGGCCGGCGCCACAGACATCCCCGTCGTCGTCGGTGGCATCATCCCGGACGCCGACGCCAAGGCCCTCAAGGAGATCGGCGTCGCAGAGGTCTTCACGCCGAAGGACTACGACCTGACTCGGAGCCTGACCCGAATCGTGGACCTGATTCGTGCTTCATGACCGCCACGTGCCGGCCACGAAGCACGAATCAGCAGGCAAGTCCCGAAATCAGGACCCCGCCGGCGCCGCGGCAGGCGCCTCGGCCATCTCGTGCGCCTCGATGAACTGGTCGCCCAGCACGTCGTGCGCGGCACGCAGGTGGTCCAGGTCAACGCTGCCGTGCTCGGCCGCGTGGCCGTCCAGCGCGCCGAGAATGCGCTCGACGGGTCCGTGGCCGCCGCCGAGCCGCTGCTCGGCGTAAACCGCGATACCCAGCTTCAGGAACAGCTTCGCGCCGTGGCGGTGGGTGTTCCACTCCTCGATCGCGTGCTGGGTCTCGTCGAAGGCGGTCTCAGTGACTTCCAGCGCCTTGTCGAACAGGCTCATATCAGGTCCCTCACGTCCAAATGGGAGGCGAGGTGATTCACCGTCCCCCCGGGTCAACACGTCGGCCAGACTTTACAGCCAAACAGGTGACAGAGCGCCAGGTGCGCCCAGACTGTGATTTACGGCTGTGTGACAAGTACTGAATCAGCGTCAGAACGGCGTGTGTCGAGCACGGAGAGCTAGAACGGCGTTGAATCAGAACAACGTGCCTTCGGGTTCGAATCCACGCAGGGCGTCATAGTCGAGGATCGCGCAGGCGATGCCGCGGTCGGTGGCCAGAACCCGCGCCTGGGGCTTGATCTCCTGGGCCGCGAAGATGCCGCGGACCGGCGCGATCAGCGGATCGCGGTTGAGCAGTTCCAGATACCGCGTCAGTTGCTCGACGCCGTCGATCTCGCCGCGGCGCTTGATCTCCACGGCCACGGTCGAGCCGTCGGCGTCGCGGCAAAGAATGTCCACTGGGCCGATCGGGGTCGGGTACTCCCGGCGGACCAGGCGCCAACCCTTGCCGAGAGTCTCGATTTGCTTGGCTAGCAACTCCTGCAGGTGCGACTCGACGCCGTCCTTCTTCAAGCCCGGGTCGATGCCCAGTTCGTGCGCCGAGTCGTGGAAGAGCTCTTCGATGGTGATCACCAGCTGCTCGCCGGCCTTGTTGGTGACCGTCCACAGGCGGCCGTCGGCGCCCTGCTCCTCCTCCTTGAGCGTGCACGGCGGGGACATCCAGTTCAGCGGCTTGTACGAGCCCCCGTCCGAGTGAACCAGGACGCTGCCGTCCGCTTTGACGATGAGCAGGCGGCGGGCGCTGGGCAGGTGCGCGGCGAGCCGTCCCGCGTAGTCCACGCTGCATTGGGCGATGACGAGGCGCATGGTTCGAAACCCTAATGCCTCAAAGGGACACGCAGCCGCCGGATGAGTAGACAGCCGCCGGATGGGTAGCCGGGACCGCCCCGCCGACGGGGGCGCGCGGCGGCTCTCGACCGGTGCGCGAGTGATTTGCTCAGTGAACCGACGGACCATCAGTCGTCCGGTGATGCGCGATTGCCCGGAGGGCATACCTCAATGTGTGAGCCCCGCGGCGCCGGGTGATTGAAGTGATGTGAGCAGTACGAGCGAAGGTGAGGTGGACCCCATGTCGTTGGAGGTCTCGGCCGAGCTGCTGGCCGCGGCGCAGGACGGCGAGGTCAGTGACGAACGAGTTCGCCGACTGCATCCGCACCTCGCTGCCGTATGCCTGGCAGATGGTCAGCCAGCTCTCGACCCGGCTGCTGGTCGAGGGCGGTCCGTTCGCGGACAACACCGCGCCGCCGACGACCGAGGCCGAACGCGGGCAGTTGCTGCGCGCGCTGGCCTCAGACGCGATCCGCGGCTGCCTGGAACGCTACTTCGGCGTCCGGCTGGCCTTCCAGAACTGTCACCGGGTCGCCGTCTTCCCGGCCGCCGAAGGGCAGCCGGGCATGGAATCCGGCGCCTATCGCCGGTTCATATCCGTCCGTGAGCAGTTGCTGAACCAGTCCCCGGAGCTGCGCGACTGCTGATCCATCCGGCCGAACGGCGCGCGTGCGGAGAGGAGTGATCGATCCCGACCGAGACCAAGGGTTCCCCCCACCGAAGGCGGGGAGCCGCCGTCCGAGCGGGTTGCGGGCGCAATGGAGGGCGTCCGCGGGGAAGAGTCCGCGAGGACGACGGCGGTGGACCGAGGGCGGGCCGGTCCGGACGTTTGAGGAGGCGTCCGGGCCGGCCCCTTCGTCTGTAGCGACCGTCTATGGCCAAGTGGCAACGTAGGGAGCGTGAGCAGCCTCACAGTCAGCCGGCCGGTTGCGGAACCTGGCGGAAGGCGGCCACGCTGGACATACTCGTGGGTAACTAAGCGCCTAGCGGCACTGGGCCCGCGGGCGACTTCACCAACACTCCAGGGAGTGCGCAATGGAGCGCGAAATCGCCACCGTCGGCGTCGTCGGGCTCGGCACGATGGGCGCCGGCATCGCCGAGGTGATGGCCCGCAACGGACTGCGGGTGCACGCGGTGGAGATCAACGACGCCGCGCTGAACCGCGGCCGCGCGCACGTCGCGCACTCGACTCGCCGCGCGGTCAACAAGGGCAAGCTGACCGCCGAGGGCGCTGCCGAGCTGCTCGACCGCATCGAGTACACCGTTGACCTGAACGAGCTGGCTTCAGCCGATCTGGTGATCGAGGCGATCCCGGAACGGCTCGAACTCAAGCGGGAGCTGTTCAAGCGGCTCGACGGCATCTGCTCGGCCGAGACGATCTTCGCGACGAACACGTCGTCCCTGTCGGTGACCGAGATCTCCGTCGCCACCTCACGGCCCTCGCGCGTCGTGGGCCTGCACTTCTTCAACCCGGCACCGGTGATGAAGCTGGTCGAGGTGGTACGCACGGTCGTCACCGACCCGGGCGTGCTCGCCGATGTCGAAGCGCTGGCGGGGCGGCTGGGCAAGGCTCCGGTCACGATCGGCGACAAGGCCGGCTTCATCGCCAACGCGCTGCTGTTCGGCTACCTCAACCACGCCGCCGCGCTCTACGAGGCGCAAGTACGCCACTCGCGAGGACATCGACGCCGCGATGCGGCTCGGCTGCGGCCTGCCGATGGGCCCGCTGGCGCTGATCGACCTGATCGGCCTGGACACCGCGTACGAAATCCTCGACACGATGTACAAGCAGTCGCGTAACCGGCTGCACGCCCCCGCGCCGATCTTCAAGCAGATGAAGACCGCCGGACTGCTCGGCCGCAAGTCCGGGCGCGGCTTCTACACATACGAGCAGCGCGACGTTCCAGCCGTCGTCCCCGACGCGCTGACGCCAGCGCCGGGCGCGCAGACCGAGGGCGCGCGTTCCGTCTCACGCATCGCGGTGATCGGCTCAGGCACGATGGCAAACGGCATCGCCGAGGTCGCCGCCAAGGCCGGGTACGCCACCGTGCAGATCGCGCGCAGCGAGCAGAAGGCGCGGGACTCGCGCGCCGCGATCGTGCGATCGCTGATGCGTGCCGTGGAGAAGAACAAGCTGACGGCCGATGAGAGCGAGGCCGCGCTTGCTCGGCTGACGTCCAGTGGCACGTTCGCTGACGCGGCGGACTGCGACTTGGTCATCGAGGCGGTAGTCGAAGACCTCGCCGTGAAGACGGCGCTGTTCAAGGAACTCGACGCGGTCTGCAAGCCGGGCGCGGTGCTCGCCACGACGACGTCGAGCCTGCCGGTGATCGAGTGCGCCATGGCGACCGGCCGTCCGCGCGACGTCGTCGGCATCCACTTCTTCAACCCGGCGCCGGTCATGAAGCTGGTCGAGGTGGTGCGCACGGTGGCCACAGCCGACGACGCGGTGGCGACCGCGCACGAGGTCTGCGAGCGGATGGGCAAGCACGCGGTGGACTGCGGCGACCGCGCCGGATTCATCGTCAACGCACTGCTGTTCCCGTACCTGAACGACGCGGTGAAGATGCTCGAGGCGCACTACGCGACCGCCGACGGGATCGACACCGCGATGAAGCTCGGCTGCGGATACCCGATGGGACCGTTCGAGCTGCTGGACGTGGTCGGCCTCGACGTCGCGCTGGCCATCGAGCGGGCGCTGTACCTGGAGTTCCGCGAGCCCGGCTTCGCGCCGGCGCCGCTGCTGGAGCACCTGGTGACCGCCGGATACCTCGGTCGCAAGACCCGAAAGGGGTTCCGCGACTACGAGTCGTAGACCGCGAGCCACAGACCGTGAGCCACAGACCGCGAGCCACAGACCACGAGTCGTAACAGTCTCCGCACGGAGACCTCGTAATCTGTAGTTGTGAGCCCGAGGAAGAACGACGCGCGCGGCGGGGCCGGTGGCGGCCCTTCATCCGGTCGCCCCGGCCGTCCGGAGCCGCGCGACATCGAGAAGGCCTTCGGGTATCAGCGGATCGAATCGGCCCGCGACGGCGACTGGATCGTGCGCTCGGTGAGCGGCGCGGGCAGTTCGAAGACGTACCGCTGCCCGGGCTGCGATCAGGAGATCAAGCCCGGCGTGCCGCACGTCGTCGCGTGGCCCGCCGACACCGAGCAGACGGCCTGGCACGGCGGCGGGGGACTGGACGACCGCCGTCACTGGCACACGCCGTGCTGGAACGCGCGCTCACGCCGACGCTAGCACTCGCGAATTGACGCGTCGTCAGGCATCGCGCTTCTTGAACAGTGCCAGGGCAACGACGCAGAGCACCGCTACCTCCCCGCCGAGCACCAGAAACCCGGACAGCGGCGAGAGCAGATCACCCTTGTCGTTGCTGATCGGCGTCGCCATCATCGCCGCACCCGGCCTGCGACGGCATCACCTTGTTGACGTCCTTGCCCCAATGCCCCGGCAGGAACGCGGTGATGATCGGCAGCACGAACATCACGCCGAGCGTCGTGGAAATCGCCCCGGCCGTGTGCCGCAACAGCGCGCCGGACGCGAAGCCGAGCACCGCGACCAGCGCGAGGTACACGCCCGCGAGCAACACCGCGCGCAGGCTGTGGCCATCGCGAAGCGAGATGTGCACGCCCTTCGACGAGTAGAACGGTTCGGTCGCGAAGTACGACACGAACGACACCAGTTCGCCGATCACCAGCGCCAGCACGGTGAGCACGGTCAGCTTCGCGCCGAGCATCATCCCGCGCTTGGGCAACGCGGTCAGCGAGGTGCGGATCATCCCGGTCGAATACTCCGACGAGATCACCATCACCCCGAGCACTCCGATGATCAGCACGCCGAAGTTCACCCCGACGAGGGTGTACGACACGTCGATCGTCGAGCGCGTGCTCTGCGACAGCGAATCCCAGCTGGCGATGTACGCCGCGCCGAGTGCTACCGAAACGCCGACCGAGATGATCACGACGAGGAAGAGCGTCCAGTACGTGCTGCGCACGGTCCGGATCTTCGCCCACTCGGAGTCCAGCGCTTCCCAGAAGGTGAGCTTCCCGGCGCCGACGGACGGCAGGTGCGTGCGACCGGGACCGCTCGGCGTGGCGGTCGCGACCATCGGCTGCGTGCCGCTCATTTGACGTCCGCCTTTCCGTTCGGCCCCGTTCCGTTCACTGCTGACCAGCCCCGGGCTCGCGGCGCTTGTCGCGGTTGCTGCGGTTGGGGCTGAGCAGCAGCGGGAGCAGCAGGTATCCCGGCGTGGTATTCGACCGAGTCGGCGGTCAGCCGCATGAACGCCTCCTCCAGCGAGGACTGAATCAGCGTCAGCTCGTGCAGCCACAACCCGGCGCCGCCCGCGATGTCGCCGACGTCCTGCGGCGTCGCGCCGTGCACCTGCGCCGTGTTGCCCACGAGCGGCTCGACGCGCCAGCCCTTCGCGGTCAGCAACTGCGCCAGCTCACTCATCCGCGGCGAGGTCACGCGCACGTAGCTGACCGAGTTGCGGGCGATGAACTCGGACATCGACTGATCGGCCAGGATCTTGCCGCGCCCGATCACCAGCAGGTGATCGGCGGTCAGCGCCATCTCGCTCATCAGGTGCGACGAGACGAACACCGCTCGACCCTCGGCCGCCAGTGCTTTCATCAGATTTCTGATCCAGAGGATGCCCTCGGGGTCGAGCCCGTTGACCGGCTCGTCGAACATCAGCAGGCCCGGATCGCCAAGCAGCGCTGCGGCGATGCCGAGCCGCTGGCCCATGCCGAGCGAGAAGCCCTTCGACCGCTTGCCGGCCACGCCGTGCAGTCCGACCAGGTCGATGACCTCGTTGACGCGGCGGCGCGGGATCCCGTTGGTCTTGGCCAGCACCAGCAGGTGGTTGTACGCGCTGCGGCCGCCGTGGATCGCCTTCGCGTCAAGCAGCGCGCCGACCTCACGCAGCGGCGAGACAAGTCGGTCGTAACGGCGACCGTTGACGGTGACCGTGCCGCGCGTCGGCCGGTCGAGGCCGAGGACCATGCGCATCGTGGTGGACTTCCCGGCGCCGTTCGGCCCGAGGAACCCGGTAACCCGGCCGGTCTCGACGGTGAAGTTCGCGTCGTCGACCGCCACCCGATCGCCGTAGCGCTTGGTCAGCGCGGTCGCTTGGATCATGGACGACACGATGCCCCGGACGGCACACAGCGGCCATCCGGGGCATCCGTCGGGGTGAACCAGGTCAGTCAGCTAATCGGCTGACGCTAAGCGTCCCGCTTCATCAGGAGCCAGGCGGCCAGCGCGAGCAGCACCGCCGTCCAGATTCCGAACACGCCGAAGCCCTCCCAGGCGCTCAGCAACTGCTGGTCCTGCGGATGGACCGCCAAAATCTGCTCACCCGCGTTGGTCGGCAGGTAGGCCGAAACGTGCTTGCCGATGCTGCCCGGAAGCAGCTGGCTGACTGGCACGATGATGAGCACCAAACCGATGACCGTGGTGAGAGCCCCGGCGGTGTGCCGAATCAGCTGTCCGATAGCCAGCGCGAAGAGCCCCAGCACGGCGAGGTACAGCCCCATGCCGACCACCGCGCGAGTGACGTACTGGTCGCTGAGCGAGGTGTGCACCTTCGAGGCCAGCAGCGACTTACCGATCGCGTAGCTGGCGAAGCTCAGCGCCTCGCCGATCGCGAGCACCAGCAGGGTGAACACGATGCACTTGGCGGCCATCATGCGCAGCCGGTGCGGGGAGGCGAGCAGAGTCGAGCGGATCATCCCGGTCGAGTATTCCGAGGTGGCGATGAGGACGCCGAGGACACAGATCGCCAACTGTCCGAAGTACAGGCCGGGGCCGAGGATTCGCGCCACCGGGTCCTGCTCTGCCTGCGCTCCTATCGTCGGGAGACGCGGTGGACCAGTTGTGCACGGTCAGGAAGCTGATAAGAGCGGCGAGCCCGATGACAAGGATCGCCAGGATCACGAACGACCAGACCGTCGAGCGCACGGTACGCAGCTTGGTCCACTCGGCCACGATCAGCCGGCCGAAGTTGGCGTGGCCGGTGCCGGCGGTGGCAGGGGGCCGGGCGAGGGTGTCGCCGGACGTCGTCATCGTGCGCTCCCTTCGCTCACGGTGTCCTGTGCCGCTTCGGCAGCAGCGCTCGTCCCGGCGGCCGGGGCGTGGAACTGTACATCGCCCTTGGTCAGCTCCATGAACGCTTCCTCGAGCGAGCCACGCTGCGGAGACAGCTCGTGCAGCGCGATCCCGCGCGCTGCGGCCGCCTCGCCGATCGCCGGTGCGTCGATGCCGTTGACCAGCAGAGCGCCGTCCGCCTGCGTGGTGATCTTGACGCCGCTACCAGCATCGCCGTCAGCCGCGCCGCTGCCGCGCAGCGCGTCGGCCAACTGCTCGGCCTGCGGCGAGCGGACCAGCACCACGTTGCCGTTGTCCGAGTAGCGCGCGATGAACTCGTTCATCGATGTGTCCGCGATCAACTTGCCGCGGCCGATCACCACGACGTGGTCCGCGGTGACCGCCATCTCGTTCATCAGGTGCGAGGAGACGAAGATGGTGCGGCCCTCGGCGGCCAGTTCCTTAAGCAGGTTGCGGATCCAGAGGATGCCTTCAGGGTCGAGCCCGTTGACCGGCTCGTCCAGGATCAGCAGCCTGGGATCGCCGAGCAGCGCGGCGGCGATACCGAGCCGCTGGCCCATGCCGAGCGAGAAGCCCTTGGTCCGCTTCTTCGCCACCTCGGCGAGGCCGACCTGCTCCAGCACCTCGTTGATCCGTGAGCGCGGCACTCCCTGCGTCTGCGCGAGGTACAGCAGGTGGTTGAACGCGGTACGCCCCGGGTGCACCGCCTTCGCCTCAAGCAGCGCGCCGACGTAACGCAGTGGGTCGGGCAGATCGCGGTACGGCTTACCGTCGATCAGCGCCGAGCCGGAGCTCGGCCTGTCCAGGCCCAGAATCAGCCGCATCGTGGTCGATTTCCCGGCCCCGTTCGGGCCGAGGAATCCGGTGATGTGGCCCGGCTCCACGGTGAAGCTGAGATGGTCGACTGCCGTGGTGTCCCCGTACCGCTTCACCAGATCTTTCACTTCGATCATGGTTACCCCCAATCGGCAACTATTTTTCCATTGAGCGACAGATACCGCAGCGGCCGAAGCGAATCTGTGGATAACTCGCATCGGCCGCCGGATGTCTTTCTTTGCGCCCTGCTTTCTTTGCGCCCTGGCTTTGCTTACGCGTCGCGCTTGCGGAAGATCCACGCTCCGAGCAGTACCGCTACAGCTCCGTAAATCATGAAGACCCCGAAGCCGGTCCACGCGCCAAGGTCTGTCCCAGCCACGTGCTGCGTCGCCCAGACCTGGCCGCCGGAGTTGAACGGCAGCCACTTGTTGAAGTGGTGCTGCCACGAGTCCGGCAGGAAGCTGGTCAGGATCGTCAGCACGAACAGCAGTCCGACGCCGCTGGTGATCGCGCCGGCCGTGTGCCGCAGGATCGCGCCGAGGCCGAAGGCCAGGATCGCCGAGCCGGCCAGGTACAGGCCGCCGCCGATGACGGCCTGCATCGCGTGCGGGCTGCTCAACGTCAGCGGAATGCCCTTGCCGCGCCAGAACGACGAGTCGATCAGGAACGACGCGAACGAGATGATCTCGCCCACCACGAACGCGACCGCCGAGACGACCAGCAGCTTCGCCCAGAACACCGAGCCGCGGCGCGGCTGCGCGGTCAGCGACGTGCGCACCATCCCGGTCGAGTACTCCGAGGTGATCGCCATGGCGCCGAACACCACCATGATCAGCTGGCCCAGGATGATGCCGAAAAGCGAGCGCTGAGTCAGGTCTTCACGCAGCAGCTGAGCGGTGGTCGCGTCGCCGTGGTTCGCCCGGCCCCAGTTGCCCAGCGCGCTGATGCCGACGGTCACCACGATCGCCGAGCCGAGCGTCCACATCGTCGAGCGTACCGAGCGGATCTTCGTCCACTCCGAGCGCAGTGCGCCCGCGAAGCCGGCCCGGCCGGTCGCCGGCGGCAGCGCGGTCAGCCTGCCGAGGGCGGAGGTCGAGGTGGTCACGAGACGCCTCCCTGCACGTTCGCGCCGTTCTCGGCACCGACGGTCGCCGGAACCCTGCTGTCGTCGAACCCGACCGGCTGGCCGGGCACGGCGGCGTGGTACTCCACGCTGTCCTTGGTCAGTTCCATGAACGCCTGCTCCAGCGAAGCCTGGATCGGCGAGAGCTCGTGCACCCGGATCTGGTTGTCGAAGGCCAGGTCGCCGATCTCGGTCATGGCCAGGCGGGTGATGCGAATCGCCTCGTCGCCGTCGTGCGCCACGACGCCGCCCTTCGCCGTCACCAGCGCGGACAGCCGGTCACGCTCCGGGGTCTTGACCCGGATGGACAGCTCGGAGTTGGTGTCGATGAACTCCTGCACCGTGCAGTCCGCGACCAGTCGGCCGCGGCCGATCACGATCAGGTGCTCGGCGGTGTTCTCCATCTCGGTCATCAGGTGCGAGGAGACGAAGACGGTGCGGCCCTCCTCGGCCAGCGCCTTCATCAGGTTCCTGATCCAGAGGATGCCCTCCGGGTCAAGCCCGTTCACCGGCTCGTCGAACATCAGCACCTGGGGGTCGCCGAGCAACGCCGCCGCGATGCCGAGCCGCTGCCCCATGCCAAGCGAGAACCCCCGAGAGCGCTTGCGCGCCACCTCGCTCAGGCCGACCAGGTCGAGCACCTCGCCGACCCGGGACTTCGGCAGGTTGTTGGTCTGCGCAAGGCACAGCAGGTGGTTGTACGCGCTGCGGCCCCCGTGAATGGCCTTCGCGTCAAGCAGTGCGCCCACCTCGCGCATCGGGTACGCCGCCTCGGTGAACGGCGGGCCATCGACCGTCACCGTGCCGGCGGTGGGTGCGTCGAGACCGAGGATCAGCCGCATCGTGGTGGACTTGCCCGCTCCGTTCGGGCCCAGGAAGCCCGTAACGTGACCCGGTTGCACGGTGAACGACAGATCGTCCACCGCGAGCCGGTCCCCGTACCGCTTCGTGAGGCCCTTCGCCTCGATCATCGTGAGATTTCCCTCGTTTAGGTCCAGCGGAAAGATTCGTTGACGCGGCAACGTTAGCGGCGCCACAAGCAGCGCCTCGTCCTCCTGCGGGACGGTATTTGGGCACCGGGGCGCTACGTCTTGAGGAGTACCTGACCCTTAAGGTGGACACCGAGATGGCTATCGAAATCACCGCGCACACGATCCTTCCGGGCCGCCGCGAGCCGATCGAGCTGAGGACCGCCGACGGCCTCACCCTCGTCGGCGAACTCGCGCTGCCCCTGGACCGCGACCCGGTGGCGACGCTGGTCATGTTCCATCCGCTGCCCACTGCGGCCGGGATGATGGACAGTCACGTGCTGCGTAAGGCCGCCTGGCGCCTCCCCGCGCTGGCAGACCTAGCCGTGCTGCGCTTCAACACCCGTGGCACCGAATCGGCACGTGGACGCAGTGAAGGCGAGTTCGGCGAAGCCATCACGGAGCGATACGACGTAGCGGCGGCCTTCGAGTTCGCGGAAGGGTTGAACCCTTACGGGTTCGAGCTGCCGAGCCTATGGGCGCTCGGCTGGTCCTTCGGCAGCGAGCTGGTGCTCAAGTACGGCTGCGAGCCCGACGTCCAGGGCGCGATCCTGCTCTCCCCGCCACTACACCGCACGAACGACGAGGAGCTGAAGGTCTGGGGCGCCTCGGGCAAGCCGGTCACGGTCCTGGTCCCCGAGTTCGACGACTATCTACGCCCGGCAGCGGCCCGCGAGCGCTTCGCGCTCATCCCGCAGGCGGACATCATCAGCGTCGACGGCGCGAAGCACCTGTGGGTGGGCGAGAAGTACGTCCGCATCGCACTCGACGAGATCGTCCGGCGCGTTAATCCGTCCGCCGCGCCCTTGCCAATCGAGTGGGACGGCCCGTACGAAAAGTACACGGCGTCCCTCGGCTAGCCGCACCAATCCGATAATCGCTTAACAGTGCCCTTACGAGCGATCCTGCCTCGGTAGTAGTACTTCGCGCGCGATGTAGATCACTCCGGCGGACAGCGGAATCGCCAGCAACGCTCCGACGACGCCGAGCAACGCGGCCCCGATCAGCGCCGCTATCACCGCGATCATCGGCGGCACGTCCACCGACCGCGCCATCACCTTCGGGTAGATCACGA
>CAVQPP010000072.1:0-16056 GCA_963714445.1 uncultured Actinomycetota bacterium | reverse complement strand
CGGTCATCGTGCCGCTCGCAGCGGCTGAGGGCGGCGTACTGGCGGAGCCTGTCGCCGGCCAGCGCCCCGCTGCCGTCGTTCGACAACTCGGCTATGGACGGCTACGCAGTCCAGGCCGAAGACCTGGCCTCAGCCACCGGGGAAGCACCGGTCCGGCTGCCGGTCCGGGGCGAGATCGCGGCCGGGGACACCGGGTCCTACCGGGTGGACGAGGGCTCCTGCCTGCGCATCATGACCGGCGCCCTGATGCCCGCCGGGGCCGACGCCGTGGTCCCGGTGGAATGGACCGACGGCGGGTCGGCCGTCGCGGCGTTCCGCCGGGCGGTGCCAGTGGGGAACGCACTCCGGCATCGTGGCGATGACGTGGCAATGGGAGCCACGCTGCTGACGGCAGGCACCAGGGTAGGTTCCGTTCAGCTAGCGTTGCTCGCCGCTGCTGGGCAGGGCGAGGTGCTGGTGCAGCCACGGCCACGGGTCGCGGTGGTGTCCACCGGGAACGAGCTGGCCGAGCCGGGCTCACCGCTGGTGCCCGGCCGGATCTGGGAATCGAACAGCTTCATGCTCGCCGCGGCGGCGCGGGCGGCGGGCGCGGTGGCGCAGCGGCAGCGGCTGCCCGACGACCCGGACCTGGTGCTGCGCACGCTGGAGGCGCTGCTGCCCGAGGCCGACCTGCTGATCACCAGCGGCGGGGTGAGCATGGGCGGCGAGCACGACGTGGTCAAGGCCGCGCTGTCCAAGCTGGGCACGGTCACCTTCCGCAAGGTGGCCATGCAGCCCGGGATGCCGCAGGGCTTCGGCACGCTCGGCCCGGACCACACCCCGCTGTTCACGCTGCCCGGCAATCCGGTCAGCGCCTACGTATCGTTCCTGCTCTTCACCGCGCCCGCACTGCGCAAACTTCAAGACCTTCCGGCTCAACGCCCTCGCCTGCTGACCGCCGCCCTGACCGCCGCGGTGCGCTCGCCCGAGGGCCGGCGGTCGTACCTGCGCGGTGTGCTGGACGACGCGCAGCAGGCCGTCGTCCCGCTGACCGGCCAGTCTTCGCATCAGCTGGGCGCGCTGGCCCAGGCGAACGCGCTGATCATCGTTCCGGAGCCGACGACCCGGCTGGAGGCGGGCACCGGCGTCGACGTAATGTGCCTGCCATGACAGAGCCGAAGGGGCGCGCCGCCGACTGGACTGAGGAGCGAGGGAGCGAGGAACGAGCGACCGAGCGACGAGGGAAGGAGGCGGGTAAAGCGCCCCGGAGGCTCAAAGAAGCAGAGCCGAAGGGCGCGGCTCCCCCCTGACCCATCTCGATCAGGCCGGGCACGCCCGGATGGTGGATGTGTCCGGCAAGGACGTGACCGCCCGGGAGGCACGCGCGTCGGGCCGGGTGCGGCTCTCCGCCGAGGCGGTGGCGGCGCTGCGGGCGGGCACGGTGCCCAAAGGCGACGCGCTCGCGGTGGCCCGGATCGCCGGCATCCAGGGCGCCAAGCGGACGCCTGACCTGGTGCCGTTGTGCCACCCGATCGCGCTGCACTCGGCCACGGTCAACCTCGAGGTGACCGACGACGGGGTGACGATCACCGCGGTGACCCGGACCGCGGACCGGACCGGGGTCGAGATGGAGGCGCTGACCTCGGTCACGGTGGCCGCGCTGGCGCTGGTCAACATGATCAAGGCGGTGGACCCGGCCGCGGTCATCACCGACGTCCGGGTCGAGGAGAAGACCGGCGGCAAGACCGGGCGGTGGCGGCGGCCATGACCGCGGCGGGAGCCGCCGGGCCGGGCGGCCCGGGCGCGGGCAGCCGTGGGCCGGGCAGCCCGGGGCCCGGGCCGGCGACTGGCCCGGGGGCCGGGCCGCCGGGCATGATCCGGGCGCTGGCCATCACGGTGTCGAACCGGGCCTCGGCGGGCGTGTACGAGGACAAGTCCGGGCCGGTGCTGGCGGGGCTGCTGGCCACGGCTGGTTGCGCGGTGGATGGCCCGGTGGTGGTGCCGGACGGCGAGCCGGTGGAGGCGGCGCTGCGGGACGCGATCGCGGCCGGGTACCAGGTGGTGGTGACGACCGGCGGGACCGGGCTGACCCCGGGAGACCGGACCCCGGAAATGACCCGGAACGTCATAGACCGGGAGATACCGGGCATAGCCGAGTCGATCCGGGCGGCGGGGGTGGCGGCCGGCATCCCGTCGGCCATGCTGTCCCGGGGGCTGGCCGGGCTGGCGGGGCAGGTGCTGATCGTCAATTTGCCCGGGTCCAGCGGCGGGGTTAAGGACGGCATGCGGGTCCTGGGGCCGGTGCTGGCGCACGCGATTGACCAGGCGCGAGGCGGGGATCACCCGCGTTCTGGCTGAATTCGTCCGGGGTCGCCGTAGCGTCCTGATCGGGAACGGGGGAATGATGGGCCTCGTGGGACGTATGCGTGGCTGGCCCGTGACTCTCGTGGAGCCCGCCCTGCTGGACGAGCCGATCGGGCTGCGCCCGGTGCGCTCCAGGGACGCCGGGATCTGGCGGGACGCCCGGGTGCGCAACGCGGGCTGGCTCCGCCCGTGGGAGCCCACCAATCCGGAGACCCCGCTGTACCGGTCCACGATCAGCCCGTACCTGTCCATGGCCCGGACCATGCGCCGGGAGGCCCGGCAGGGCCTGGCGCTGCCCTGGGTGATTACCTACGGTGGCCGGTTCGCCGGGCAGCTCACGGTGGGCAGCATCACCTGGGGCTCGGCCCGGTCGGCCCAGGTCGGGTACTGGATCGACGAGGCTTTCGCCGGGCTGAACATAACGCCCACCGCGCTGGCCATGGCCCTGGATCACTGCTTCTTCGTGGTCGGGCTGCACCGGGTGGAGGCCAGCATCCGGCCGGAGAACCACGCCAGCCGCCGGGTGGTGGACAAACTCGGCTTCCGCGAGGAGGGCCTGCGGCGCCGCTACCTGCATATCGACGGGGCGTGGCGGGACCACCTGTGCTACGCCCTGACGGTGGAGGACGCGGCGGGCGGGCTGCTGCCCCGGTGGCGCAACGCGCTGTCCGCGATCCGCCCGGGGGCCGAGCGCCGCCCAGGCCCGCTTCCCGGGCCGCGGTAGCGCGGCCCGCCCGGCTCGGGGCCCGGCTCGAGCCAGTCCCAGCCGGGTCCCAGCCGGGTCCCAGCCGGGTCCCACCCCGGTCCCAGCCCGGTCCCAGCCCGGCGATCTTACGACACACCGGGTTTAGTGCTGTTCATCGTCGGCCCTGGCCCCTACCGTGCGTGACGTGAGCAAGCCCGCCCCGCGGCTAGTTGCGCCTACCCTCAGGCGGCTCGTTGCCGTGCCAGGGCACGCTCACGGGGAGGCGCGTTGAGCAGCGCGATCCTCTACTTCGCCATCGTCGCCATCTGGGCTGGGATACTCATGCCCCGGTGGCTGCGCCCGTCCGCGCACCGGCACCGGGCCGACGAAGGGCAGCAGGAGCCGGCCGCGCCAGCGGCCGTGGCGACCTTCGCCCAGCCCGGCCTGGACGCCGAGGACCGCGAGCACGCGGCGGCCTGGGCCGCCAGGAACGCGGCCGCCCGGCGGGCCAACACCCTCCGCGCCCGGCGGCGCATGCTCACCACGCTCGTGCTGCTCACACTGGGCGCGTGCGGCATCGCCGTGACCGGCATCGCCGCGTCGTGGGTCATCGCGCCGCCCGGTCTGCTGCTGGCCGGGTTCCTGCTGCTGCTCCGCGAGGCGGCCCGCAGCGATGCGGCCCGCGCCCGCCGCCCGGCGCACGAGACCGAGGCCAGGCAGCGTCCGCGGCCCGTGGCCCAGGAGGACGAACCGGAGACGTTCGAGCGCATCGCCTCGACCCCCGAGGCGCCGCAACCGGAGGCGGAGCCCGCCGCCACCGCGGAGATCATCGACATCTCCGCCCGGGTCAGCGACCAGGTCTACGACCAGTACACCGACGCCGCCGAGCGCGCCGTCGGCGACTGATCCCAGCCGTCCGGGAGCGGCTCGTCGCGCGCGGAGGTCGCAGAGTTTGCTACGCTCAATGCCGGTCCAGGGGCTGTAGCGCAGTCCGGTAGCGCACCTCGTTCGCATCGAGGGGGTCAGGGGTTCAAATCCCCTCAGCTCCACTAGGAAATGCAGGTCAGGGCCATGATGGCCCTGGCCTGTTTGCTTTTGAAGATCATTTGTCACTGAGGTGTCACCCGGACAGAGCGGGCACAAGTGACACACGTCGGTCCCAAACGGATTCCCTGTCATCCCCTGACACCCGCCCCAGCCAGCTTCCGGGAGTAAGCAGCGGACCGGCTGGCGATGGCGGGCAGCGGTGTCGTGTGCGGCCCGCCGGGGGCCGGTTACGTGCCCAAACGCGGACCGCCTGGCCCGTCGGTGCAACTCATCGTGCCTATGGCGGCGGTCTTGAGAACCGCTGGGGCGCGATGCTCGGTGAACTGGGGTGGAGGAGGTCCCTCCGTACCTGTGCTGCGCCTAAGCGCTTGCACCGATTGCGCATCGCCGCACTGGCTTTCTAACCGCCAGGTAGTTCGGAACCCGTTGACCGCGGGGACTCGGTGATGGCCAGGGCGCGTTCCTGCAGCGGCCGTGCCGCCTCTGGCTGCCCCAGGTCCTGCAGGATCTGGGCGAGGTTGTTCAGGCGGGTGGCGAGGGTGGGGTGGTCGGGGCCGTAGGTGGCCTCGGTGATGGCCAGGGCGCGTTCCTGCAGCGGCCGTGCCGCCTCTGGCTGCCCCAGGGCCCCCAAGATCTGGGCGAGGGTGTTGAGGTCGCGGGCGACGGTGGGGTGGTCGGGGCCGTGGGCAGCTTCATCGATGGCCAGGGCCCGTTCCTGCAGCGGCGGCGCCGCCTCCAGCTGCCCCAGATCCCGCAGAATCAGGGCGAGGTTGTTCAGATCGGTGGCGACGGTGGGGTGGTCGGGGCCGTAAGCAGCTTCGGCCAGGGCCAGGGCCCGTTCCTGCAGCGGCCGTGCCGCCTCTGGCTGCCCCAGGTCCCGCAGGATCATGGCGAGGTTGTTCAGGCGGGTGGCGACGGTGGGGTGGTCGGGGCCGTAAGCAGCTTCGGCCAGGGCCAGGGCCCGTTCCTGCAGCGGCCGCGCCGCCTCTGGCTGCCCCAGGTCCCGCAGGATCATGGCGAGGTTGTTCAGGCGGATGGCGACGTCGGGGTGGTCGGGGCCGTAAGCAGCTTCGGCCAGGGCCAGGGCCCGTTCCTGCAGCGGCCGCGCCGCCTCCAGCTGCCCCAGGTCCCGCAGGATCTGGGCGAGGTTGTTCAGGTCGGTGGCGACTTCGGGGTGGTCGGGGCCGTAGGCCACCTCGTCGATGGCTAGGGCCCGTTCCTGCAGCGGGCGCGCCGCCTCCAGCTGCCCCAGTGCCTGCAGTGTCAGGGCGAGGTTGTTCAGGTCGGTGGCGACTTCGGGGTGGTCGGGGCCGTAGGCAGCCTCATCGATGGCTAGGACCCGTTCCTCCAGGGCCTTCGCGTGAGTATGCCGCGCCTGTACCCACAGGTAGGAACCGGCATGGCTGAGCAGGTCTGACCCGGCCGCCATCATGTCCGCGTCTGGTTGGCGGGCGGCAGCGTCGAGATGGCTGGTAGCGGCCAGGATGTGCGGCAGCAGCACCGCCCATCGCGGCCAGTTCTGCGGCTCGCTAATCTGTTCAGGTGCGGCGGCCTTGAGCAGCCCGACCGCCGCGCCGAGCGGGTGCGCCGCCACAGCGGGCCCAACCGCGTCGCCGGGCACCGGGGTATGCTGCCCGGCAGGCTGCTCGCGAGGCGGTGGCGATGGCTGGTCGTGGCGGGCGCGGATGGCGGCCTGCACCAGCCGGTGCAACTGCAGGCCGGCCGGGGTGCGCTTGGCCAGCGAGTAGTCGGCCAGCACCGCGACCGCTTCGGTGAAGGCCAGCGCGTCCGTGGCAGCGACCGCCAGCGGCCCGGGGTGGCGTGGTACGCGGCCAGGAGGCGGGCCAGGTCTACATCGGTCGGCGTCGGCTCGCCGCCGGTCACGGCGTGCCAGAACGACACGGGGTGGCCGTTGACCATGAAGGGCTGGTTGATTTCGTCGTGGACGCGGACCGCGGGGACGTTGGCTGCGGCTAGCCAGCGGGCGACGCATACTTCTCGCTCGACACGGGGGAGACGGTCAGCTGAACGGCCGATCCTGACCACAATGGGCGCGGAGGCCAACCCGAAGATCGCGTTCTCACCAATGCGGAGAAGTTCGGCGCCGTCACTGTTTAACCCAGCACGTTCGCAGGCCTTCCTCAGCACAGGTTGTGCGGCGGGAGGAGGACAACCCGGTACTTACGTCGCGCACACGGTCCAGGATTCCCGCCAGGTCCGGGCGGGTCAAGGACGCTCACGTCGGACCGGGCCTGGTCCTCACGAGCGGCATTGGACATGACCGTCCGCCCGGTATACGGCGAGAGCTAACCACCGACTCACCACGGCCATCAGCGACAGATCGCGCGGTCCCAGACGCCGGTCGACTGGCGCGTAGACCTAAGATGCGAGGCCCAGGCGCTAGCCCGAGAATCAGCGTAGGAGGCGTGCATGCCGAGCGTGCTGCGGCTTGAGGTCCGGGAGTTCACGGACCTGGCCCAGTGGCGGTGGGTCCTCACCGACGCGGCCGGGGCGTTCATCGCCGACCAGGGGGTCCGCCTCGATGAACGCGACTGGCAGTTCGAGGCGGTCACCGACCTGCGGGGATACATCTCGTGGCACGCCTCGCCCGATGAGCGCTACGCGGCCGACGAGGCCCGGATCGTACACGAGATTGGCGCGTGGCTCGGCGAGCGAGGTACTCGGCCCGGACATCGCGAAGGCACTGGTCCGGAAGCGGCCCGCCACCGTCCAGGTGATCGTCCCGCCCTATGCCGAAGCCCTCGCCTTCCTCCCCCTTGAGATCGCGCATGCCAGCGGCAAGCCGCTCGCCCAGCACGACGTCACCCTGGTCATCCAGACTGGCGACTCGAGTCTGACGGCGACGCCCCGGTGCGGCGATCGCCTGCGGCTCCTCGGCCTGTTCAGCCTGCCCGAAGGCGGCCAGCCCCTCAATCTGCGCCGCGAACGCCACGCCCTCGTCAAGCTGATCAGCGGCATCGCCGCCAACGGGAAAGCCGCCGAGGTCCGCGTCCTGCAGTACGGCGTCACCCGCGACCGCCTCCGTGACGTCCTCGAAGAGGCCGAAGGCTGGGACATCATCCACATCTCCGGCCACGGCCGCCCCGGCGAACTCCTGCTGGAGACCGCTGACGGGCACGCCCGACCGGGTCAACGCCGCCGAACTGGGCGATCTGCTCGACCTGGCCCGCGAGCACGTCAAGCTCGTGACCGTCTCCGCGTGCTGGTCCGCGGCCCTCACCGCCGCCGAACAGCGTCGCCTACTGCGGCCTCCCCATCCCCACTGAGCAGGCCCGTTCCGATCGAACGCACCTCAGTTCCTCGCCCACTGGATCGCTTGCCACCGAACTCGCCGGACGCCTCGGCTGCGCCGTCCTGGCGATGCGCTACCCGGTCGACGACGAGTTCGCGATGGCCTGTCCGGCAAGCTGTACGACCTGCTCGCCGCGAAGGGCCAGCCGCTGGCGCGCGCCGTCGGCGATGACGCTCAAGCAGCTCATGCGAGTCGGCGGACCGGCATTCCCGGCGCTGTCGGTCGCGACGCCCGCGCTCTTCGGCGAACGGGCCGTGGACCTGCGCCTCGCCGCCCCCGATCGCGCACCGGGCCGGCCGTCTTACGCGCACCGGCGCTGAAGATGGCCGGGTTCCCGCCCCAGCCGGAACGCTTCGTCGGGCGCACCGGGGTCATGGCCCGCGTCCAGCGCGGCGCTGGCCGCCGAGAGCGGCGTCCCCGGAGTGCTCCTGCACGGCATGCCCGGCGGCGGCAAGACCGCCTGCGCTCTGGAGCTGGCCTACAGCCACGAGTACGCCTTCGACCGCCTCGTCTGGTACAAGGCCCCCGACGAGGGCATGGAGATCAACGGCTCGCTGACCGACTTCGCGCTGACTATGGAACGCTACCTCCCCGGCTTCCAGATGGTGCACGTCCTGGCTGACGGCGACACGCTGGCCGCGTTCCTGCCCACGGCTGACGGAACTGACTGGACGCTCCGGCATGCTCCTCGTCATCGACAACGCCGAGTCGCTGCTCACTGAAAGCGGCCAGTGGCGGGACGAACGCTGGGGCCAGGTCATCGGCGCGCTGACCGCGCATCGGGTCTCGGCCGCGTGATCCTGACCAGCCGCCGGGTCCCGCGGTCAACGCCCGGCGCGGTCCGCGGGCGAGTCGGTGGACGCGCTGTCGGCGGACGAGGCGTTGCTGCTGGCCCGCGAACTCCCCCACCTGCACGCACCTCATCGACGGCGCCTGCCCGGGATCGAGCGCTGACGCGGCCCAGAGACTCGCGCTGCGCGCGCGCTGAACGTCGCGCAGGGACACCCGAAACTGCTCGAACTCGCCGACGGGCAGGCCGCGGACCCCGCACGACTCGCCAGCTAGTCGAGGCCGGCGAGCAGGCATGGCGCGAGCAGGGCGGCCTGCCAGAGGGGTTCTTCGCCACCGGCGAAACCGCCGCGACCGCCGGCGACTACCTGCACATCCTCGCCGGCTGGACCAGAGCAGTCACGGACACCTTGACACCAGGCGAGCGGGACCTGTTCTGGTTCCTGTGCTGCCTGGAAGAACCCGACCGCGATCAGCCGTTCTTGAAGGCAACTGGGCCGACCTGTGGCAACGGCTCGGCCGCGACGGCCAGCCAGCCAGGCCTGGACGAAGCGCTCACCGCGCTGGCCGCCCAGGGCCTCGCCGCCATCCGGACAAAGCCGACAGCGCGGACGCCTCGTACGCGATCCATCCCGGCGTCGCCGCCGCCGGACGCGACCAGGCCGGGCACGCCTTCCAGTGACGCGTCGATGCCGAAGCTGCCGGGCGCTGGGAGGCCGTGTATCGGGACGCGGGTGGCAGACACGGCGACGGGAGCATGGACACGGGCTGCTGGTGCGCGCCGGGATGGCAGCTGTCCCGTACCTCATTCGTCTAGCAGGATTGGGAAACGCGGCCGCCCTTCTGCACAACGCGTTCATCCGCGATCCGTCCGGAGCCAACGCCGCAACGCATGCTCCCAGCCATGGAGCAGATCGCCGCCCACGACCCCGCCAGGTGGACACGCTGGCCCTGGTTCTGCGGCCCTGGACCCCGCCGCAGCCGAAACACGGATTCGTGCATCCCTGGACGATGCCGCCGCACGCGGTGACTACCAGGCCGCACATCGGACCGCCGGGACTCTGGTCGACATGTGCCGGGACAGCGGGCGACTGGAGGAGGCCCTTGCCTTCGCCGAGCAGCAGGCCAGCTACTCTCAGCAGGGAGGCATGGGGGCATGGACCCAACTCAGCGACGAAACTCAGCGGTTGCAGGTGCTGAACGAAATGGGACACTCCAGGCAGGTCCTCATCCGAGTCCAGGAACTCTGGGACCGGATCGGCTCCCTACCTACCCCTGGCCCGCACGAGTCCACGGAACCGTGGCATGCCCGCGAAGTCCTGCTTGGTACCGGCCGTGACGCGGCAGTTCATCTCGGCCGCTGGGACGAAGTGCTCAACCTCAACGCCGCACTCGCCACCAGTATGCGCGGTCGCCACGCCCCAGCCATCGCCATCGCCGGCATCCGCTTCAGCGACTACTGTCCGTTGCTCAGCCTCGGCCGCACTGGCGAGGCCTTGGACCTGCTGCTGTACTGCCGCCAGGCCTTCCAGGACGCCCGCGACGTCAGAATGCTCGGCAGGACACTCAGTGCCCTCGCAGATGTTGAGAAGACACGCGGCCACGACGATGCCGCCATCCGGTTCGAACGTGACGCGCTCCGCTACAAGTACCTAGCCGGGGACGTGACCGGCATCGCGGTCAGCTACCACAACCTTGGGCACTACCTCCGCAGGAATGCCGACCAGGCCGACGCAGCTCTCGCCGCCCACCTCAACGCCGCCCTGGTTCTCGGCCTCACCGGCATCGGCGGCACCGGATTCCAAAGTGCCGCAGGCGCGATCTGCGCGGCCGCGAACGACCTACGCCTATTCGGTAACGCCGCGGAACTCCCGGCCCGCGTTACGGATCTGTGCCGAAAGCTTGGCGACATCCCTGGGACCGATCCCGCTGGATTGATCGTGAGGCTCTCGCCCGATCCAAAGACCGCCGAGCGGACGCTGCGAGAGTTCATCGCCCACACGCAGGCGCTAGCCTCACGCGATGTGGGGCTGTCCGCGGAGGACGACGCATAAGCACGACTGCTCAGCTTTCGACGGCAGGGGAGGCGGGCGCTGGGGAGGCGGATGATCCGTTCGGATGAAGGGATTTTGGATGGGAACCTAGGGGACGCTGTACCAGCTGTCGGCCTGCGCGTCCGAGCCTAGACTGCGGTGCCGATCGTGAGCTGACTCCCACAGGTCTGCCCGGCACCACCAACGTCATCCTCTCGGTGCCCGTGACGCTGCGGGACGCGGGGCTAATTCAACGCTGTCGTGACCGACCCTAAGCAAACCAGGCCGTGCTGGCGGCGGGATTCCGCGCTCCGGGACAACCTCAGTCGCCAACTGCAATGCCGCCCGGATGGGAGCCATCGGGACTACCGAGTTGCTTGCTCCTAACCGGGGACGCCGCACGTCACAGAAGCAGCGCACCTGCTGGCCGGAGCAGGTACAGGGCGGAGACCATCCCGGTAAATCCGCCTCCCGACCATCTTGGCGCGCCCTCCTCCGCTCAACGGGAGCAGGCCTCCTGCACTTTTAGTTCAACGGCACCATTCAGCAGCGGACGAGATGCAGTGCAGATTGCACTACTATTGGTCACGCAGACTTCACGTTTGTGTTCACTAGGGATTCCTCCGGACGATGACGCACATGCCACAGGCACTGATCGTTCACCGATTGACCGGCCAGCCGGAGGGTGCGCAGGCCGCATGCCTGAACGGGGTAGCCAGACCGTCCGGCGCCGTCGGCTCGCCGCCGAGCTGCGTCGGCTACGCGAGCGCGTCCGGCTGACCGGCAACGAAGCGGGTGCCAAGTTGGGCTGGTCCAAGTCGAAGATCAATCGTATCGAACTGCACCGGATCGGCGTGAAGCATGATGACCAGGACAAACTCCTCCACCTGTACAAGATGGAGAGCCAGCGAGTGAACCAAGATCGGGCGACTCCGGTCGGTGGTGGCCGTCCTTCACACTGACCAGGAACGCAGCCCAGTCGCCCGGGAGAACGGGTGCACGGGGCTTCCGGCACCTACCTTGGAGTCCCGCACGCCAATCCTGTCCGCACCCAGGTCGGCTACTTCGACGCAGTTGCCGTTGTACGGACTGTACGTGCTCTTGCGCCACTGAACAAAACCGGGCGACTGCGTAAAGTGCGCACCATTCGCGGTTATGGTTACCCCGGCTGCAACCGCCGCCTGCCCGAAACTCGACCTCACTAGCCAGGCCCAACCAATTGGCTGCAGGGTTTAAAGCAGCTCACAATCCGTAATCGTTATGCTCAGTGCACTGATTTCCTTTATTTTGCCCGTGGCGGCTATGCGGGTTCCTGCGCGCAGCACGGAGAGGCGCTCGGCGAACACCGCCCGGTTTGTGAAGACCATACAGATAGCTGGTCCCCGGAAAGTCTTTCTCAGCACGACCCGGAGAAAGGTTCCGGTCCACTCAGTCACATCGACGATCTCCCCTTCCACCCGCAGCCACTGACTGTAATAAGGCTCTAGCAGCCTTTGCGCTTGAGCCGACGTAAGCGACCTGAATATCGCCGTCAGCTGCTTAGGGCTGTCCTGGACATAGGTACGCTTCTCGTTCACAGCCTTCTCACCGGCCTCAGTGAGCTGGATGATGTGATACAAGTCCTTCCGTTCGCCATCTGATGTCGGCCGTGACTTGTCACCGGCCAACGGAAATGGAATAGCACGAAGCGCACATACAAAGCAGAGCAAGGCGCCCGCCATAGCCGCATACGCGAGAATCATAAAGATGCTCGTCCAGAACATGAAGTGCACCCGGGTGGCGTCAAGTGCACCGTTCACTGTCACGAAGGCAAAGCTCACGCCCGTCATCGTGGTACCGGTCCAAAGCCAATAAGGCCGATGAGGATGCGCCATACCACAAACCTCTTATCAAACTGGCCTGGACGCTGAGCAATTCAGGCCGAAGACGAACGGAGTTGGACTTCCAAAGGCGCTACGGGGGGGCGCGCCAGCGGCGGACGCTGGGGGGACTTTAAAGGGCCCGCCTACCAGCAGGCCGTTCGGTTGGATGCGGTGAAACTGTAATACTTAGCAGTCTCGCTGCGCCATCTTTTCGTCCAAAGATCGGTCAGCTGTCGTATGAATCGGTGCGGCACGAAGAGGCCGTGAACTTAGTGAGATCGGCCCAGGCCAAGGCAGGACGAACCATCAGCAATCCGGCCTGCCTGCCTGCCTGAGACAAGTTACCGCAGGTCAAACCCCATCAACCACACCTGAGATCGCCCCCACCTAGGCGGGCGGGCGGTTAGCACACCTGATGCCCAGCCCCAGATGTGGTGAGCGACGATGACGGTGGAATCGCCACCCCGCAGCCGCTTGGCTGCCCGGCCGCGAAGAACACTGCTGCGCCTGGTGAGCCAGGAGACACCCGTGTAACCCGATCCGGTCGGGGCTGGGTCAGCCCCAGATGTGGTGGGCGACGCTGACGATCAGCTCGAGCTTGGCGATCTGCTGGTCGTAGGTCAGCTCGTTGCCCTCGACGGTGGAGGAGAACCCGCACTGGCCCGACAGGGCGAGCTCCTCCAGCGGCACGAACCGCGACGCCTGCCCGATCCGCCGCTTGAGCACGTCCGGATCCTCCAGCTGCCCCCGCTTAGTCGTGACCAGCCCCAGCACGACCATCTTGCCCGGCGGCACGAACCGCAACGGTTCAAACCCACCGCTGCGCTCATCATCGAACTCCAGGAAGAACCCATCCACCGCCAGCCCGGCCGGCCTGCTCGCCAGCGCCGCGTTGACCTCCCGGATGTAACGCAGGTGCAGATGATCAGCGTCCTCCCCCAGGCGGCGATCCCGGCCCGCTGCACCGGGTCATTCAAATACGCCAGCGACGTGTCATCGAACTGCAGATACGTGCAGCCCAGTGCGGCCAGCCGGGCCACCTCACCGGCATACGCGCCAGCCAGATCCGCCCAGAACTCCTCAACATCGGGGTACACCGCCGGATCGATCAACGCCGGCCCACCCCGGTAATGCACCATGTTCGGCGACGGTATCGTCAGCTTCGGCACCGCCGACGTGACCACCGACTGCAGGTAACGAAGTCGTCCGCGAAGATCGTGTGGTCGAGCGGGACCTTGCTGTCCACCAGGATGGACGCTGGGGTGAACTCGATGTCGCCGGACGGGTTGTGGAATTTGACCGCCAGGTTCCCCGGCGCCTTACTGATCCCGCCCAGCTGGTAGATGAAGTTCATGTGCCACGACGCGCGGCGGAACTCGCCGTCGGTGGCCGACTGCAAGCCGACCGCCTCCTGCATCTTGACCACGGCGGCGATGGCCGCATCCTCCACCGCCCGGAGCTGCTCGGCGGTGATCCGGCCGGCCGCGAAGTCAGCGCGCTCATGGTCTCTTCCAGCTGGCGTTGGGCGCCAGAGCGCTGCCCTGGATGTCGGCTGGCCCGAGCGGCAGCGAGGGCGCCGCCGTGATCGCTTCCCGTCCGTCGACCGCCGCGCCGACCGTTGTCATGAACGCCGCGAAGAGTTCGGACACCTGGTCCACGCATGCGCTGGCGGCCAGCCAAATGATCTCGAAGGCGTCGAAGCAGGCGGCGAGCGTCTCCGGCAGGGTGGACGCGCCCTGGATCCGGTCCTGGATGGACGGTGCTGGCTGTTCAGGCTGCGGCATGACCGGCCAGCCCAATGGTTTGTGCGATCTGGCGCAGGTGATCGTTGGGGAAATGGTGGCCGTGGCCACGCAGTTCCCGCGCCAAGGTGCGCTGGCTGAGCCGCTGGCCGCGGGCAGTGGCGTTCTGGAAGATGAGGGCCGCATCGTGGAGCAGGCGAGCGTCGGGTCCAGTGGCCGCAGATGCGACGGTGGGGACCTGTCGCATCGGCAGCACGGTGGCAGCAGGGGGCGGGGCCAGCGTCGCCAGCCCGGCAGCAGCCGGGCCGAGTACCGCCGGGTCATCTTCACTACCAGCAGGCCGACAGACAGGCCGGCGAACGCGGCCAGCGGGCTGGTCGCGGCGGTCAGCCGGTCGGCCAGAGTCACTGGTTCCCCCGGGATGGCCTGGATGTGGCCGATGTTCCCGGCCACGCTCACCGCCAGGCCGGTCAGCGCCGTTGCCCAGGGCCAGATCCGCTGCCGGGTTGGCCAAGCGTCCAGGTAGGCGACGTATAGGGCGAGCTCGCCGACGGCCAGGAACACGTCGATCTCAGCTGGCCAGGACATGGCCTGCCAGCCGGTCAGCCTGTGGTGGACCGCCCACTGATATAGGCCCGCGTAGCTGTGCGCCAGGGCGTTGGCACTGGCCAGAATGGCGATCGCGGCAATCGCGTATAAGGCAGCCTTCCGGGTTTGTGGGTTCATGCTGGCCTCCGCCGTGCCCGGGCGCTCGGCTTCTTGGGGCGGTTGCGGATTCGGCTGAGCGCGTCAACCGCGGAGTCGTCGATCTCGTCCAGGGTGCCGAGGTACTTCTGCGTGGTCACGATGCTGGAATGACCGAGGCGTTCCTTGACGACCTCCAGGTCCGCTCCCCGGCGAGCAACCACGACGCGTGTGCGTGCCGGAGACCGTGCACGTTCACTAGCGCCGACAGGCCTGCGGCTTCCACGGCAGGCAGCCAAATGTGCGTGCGGAACCACCAGCGGGGAATGTGGCCGTCGGTCTCCACTGTGCAGCGGCCGCGGGGCTGGTCGGTACCGGCCGCCCGGCGCTGGGCGCGGTACGTGGCGTAGGCACCGCGACAATGCTCGCACCGGCACCTGCCCGCCGAGTAGCCGCTAAGCGTGCCGTGCTGATAGCGGCGGCCCGCAGCGTTCGGCTTGGTCAGGCCGAGGGTGGCCGGATCGGTAAGGAGCCGAAGTGGCCGGGGCAGGAGTTCGGGCATAGGGAACAGCAGGTCTTCGGTGGCGACGCCGTGCTGCTCGATGTAGGCAGCTATCTTCCGGACGACCTGCGGGCTGAGCTTGAGCTGCCGGTGCTCCTGGTCCTTGGGGTAGTCCTTGACGAGGAAACGGCGACCCTCGGGGTGGAACCGCGGCGGCAGTTCGACGACCACGCGGCTCACGGTGAGCACGCCGGTGCCGAGGTTGAGGTCTTTGGGCCGGAGCTCGGTTAGCTCACCCCAGCGCAGGCCGCTCTCGATGTCTGTCTCCACGAGCAACTGCATCGTCTCCGACGGCAACTCCTGGTACAGCCCGTCGAACTGCTCCGGGGTCACGATCAGCCGCCGCTTCTTCGGCACCGGCGGGGGCTTGACCCCGCGGACCGGGTGCAGGTGGATCACATCGTTGAGTGCCGTCGTGAAGATCGCACTGAGGATCGTCATGCAATAGCGGATGACATGCGGCGACACGTTTTCTTTCTTGAGATGGGTGATCCAAGCCCGGACGTCCGCGGGCATCACCTCGATCATCCGCATCGAGCCGAATCAGGACACGATATGGCGGTCTAAGTAATAGCTGTAGTTCTCCCGGGTCCGGGCTTCCATCTCATCGTTTGGCAGCCATTCCTCCAGAACGTAACGGCGGAACCGCTGTCGCCCGCGCGAGGGATCCCCCATCCGACCTTCGGCCATCCGGATCTCCGCACGCTGCCACGCCTTGTCCGCCGAGCCCTGGGTCGCGAACGTCCCGGCGGACCTGCGATGGCCTTTGACGTCGTCGTACAGCGCCTGGTAGCGGACCACGCCGTCGCGGCCTGTGCGGAGCCGGGTGAATCCCATGATCACGATCCCCTGTCCATGATCGCGTGTCACTCATTTGTCACTGGCATTGCGCATCAGACGACGGTATTGAGCGACACATTCCAGCACCAATAACCGGCACTCTAGCTGGCATTTTACCGGAAAGGCAGAGGTCGGCTCAAACCCATTTGAATGGCG
>CAVQPP010000071.1:0-7954 GCA_963714445.1 uncultured Actinomycetota bacterium | reverse complement strand
CCAGAAACGTGTCCACTTCCCTGGGGGTCGTACCCGCGACCACGCGTACTACTGAAGCGCGCACGCTTGATCCGAGCGATCATCGCGGCCACGTCGGGAGCTGCTCCCTCCCGCCACTGATAACGATCAGGCGCCCCTCCAATTCAGCCAGCAGATCATCCACCGGCAGCATCTTGTATCCCCCGATGAGATCTACGGTGACGTGAAATCGCACCGACCGTACCCACGAAAGTTCGGGCAGCTCCCCCCGACGCAGCCGCGCCGTCACATCCCCAATAAACGCGTCAACGTCCTTCTCGACATACCGCCGCGACCCAAACCGCCCTCTGCCAAGCCGCGCGTGCCCCTCGGCCACCCAATCAAGCAACTCCCCGACACCCTCATTCCCCACACTTACAGCATCCCCCTGGTCTTAGCCCAGATGCTCACATCGCTTCGAAGATGATTCCGACGACCAGCTTCGACACGAAGAACACGGGTCTCATCGCCCGCTTCCACTTGGGCGCCGACGTACGCCAGGCTAGCTCGTCCGAGATGCTGTCGACCGAGATGCGTCGTTTGTGGCCCGGATGACCGCAGCGCTTCAGGTAAAAAGCGAGCATCAGCGCACGTACCCGACGGGGACTGATCCCGATGTCGCGGGCGGCTTCCTCGTATGAACGACACGTCCAGGCATCCTTAGGCACCCAGCCATTGTGTTGATGAGCAAGGCGACGGTCCAAGGCCTCCAGGCCGCCCCGGAGGTGCATCGTGGTGGACGGCCATGCGTACCGGTGGCAGTTACGCTCTCGGCCTACTTATTCGCGGGGCTTGTGCTGGACGCCGTGTAGGTACGCGGTGGAAGACAACGACCGCCCTCGCCGACGGCTTCACGGCGTTCGTCTAACTCATGTCCAACGCGACGAGTGGGCCGAGACGGAGGCGAGGCGGAGACGGGACACGACGGCTCGGGCGGTAACGGGTTGCACCCGACCGCAGGGAGCGTGCCTTGGTACTCCCGGTCAGCGCGAAGCGCCGTCCAACCGCGCGGCGCGCGGCGCGTCTGAAAATGCGATCAGCCCAGCTGAGAGGTCGTATTCGAGATCTATCGATCGCCGTAGTGGTAGTGGCAAGCGATGATTTCGACGTCCTCGCCCTTGATTCGGTACACCGGTCGGTGCTCGCGATCGATACGTCTGGACTAGAAACCAGATCGCTCACTACACGGGCGCGTCGAACGTCCGGGAACCGGAAAGCGCGGAGCGCCGTGCAGTTGCCGCGCGAAGGGCGGCGGGACCGCAAGGGTGTCCGGCGAGTGGCGGCCGCACGGGACAGGTGCTGAGCTATACACAACTGGTCCCGACTGATCGATCTTGAAGATTATTCGGGCAGGCTGTCGGATCCGGCGCCAGCCGTTCGTAGCACGGGTGAGAGGTGGCTAGACGAAGCCGCCGGGAGAAGGAGGAGACATGGCCGAGTACCTCATCGCCTTCAACGACCAGTGGGTGCCCGACCACACGGTCGAGGAGTTGCGTGAGAAGGGCAAGGCTGTTCGGGCGCTGGTGGCGGAAATGAAGGCCGCCGGGGTCTTCGTCTTCACCGGTGGCCTGGAAAACGACGCCCCGGTGTTCAGCGTCGACGCGTCGAGCGGCACGCCGCTGTTTACCGACGGTCCGTACGTCGAGTCCAAGGAATACCTCGGTGGCTTCGCCGTCGTGGACGTGGCGGACGAGGAGGCAGCGCGGCTGTGGGCAGGAAAGATCGCGGTGGCCTGCGGTTGGCCCCAGGAAGTGCGACGCTTCCGCGTCCCCATGAACCTTCAGGAGACTTCATAGCGCAAGTCGGTGGGCGGCCCTGCGTAAGGCCGCACGCCTATGCACCCGGCTATGCACCCGACCCAGAGCTCGATGGGAGCTTAGTCGAGGCGCAAAAGCGCACCGCGCTGAACGGACACGGGCACGTTGAACGTCCGGGGACCGGAAAGCGCGGAGCGCTGGGCAGCCGCGCGGAGAGCGGCGTGCGTGAAAACAGATCAGCCTCGGCCGTACCCGGCCGAGGCTGATTGTCTGTAGAGCCAAGGGGACTTGAACCCCTGACCTTCTGTCTGCCAGAAGCGGCCATCAGAACGTCCCACATGCGTCCCATGATCTTGACCTGTGAAGACTGCGGCCGTTGAGCGCGATCCGGGCGCTGGCCTATGGCGAGGCCGTTCGAGTCGCGTTCGACCTGCACCCCCACGCCCCCGTTGACCTATCCTCCAGAGTAAAGTCGTTCGCCGGAGATCTCAGCCGACCGCCACTCGCCGGGAGCAGAGGTGTCACTCCAGCCGGTCAGCTCATCCGCCCTGCGCGGGCGGCTGCTCTGGCTTGCCGTCGGCCTGTACGTCGTGTTCGCGACCTTCGGTGCGGCGCCGACCGTCTCCTCGCCTGCGAGCGCCGTAACCGGCGCCGTCACCATCGCGCTGCTCGCCGCGCTCACCCTCGCCTGGTGGGCACGGTCCGACGCCGCCGTCCGCCACGATCCACGTCCCGCACGCATCGCGTTCCGAGCGCGGATCGAGCACACCGCCTTCCTGCCCGAACGAGACCCCGACGCCTCGGGAAAGCCCCGGCCTCGAGCACCAGGACACTGACACACCTCTCGCGCACATCCGCGACGTCACAGTGTCCTTCTTCCCTCTCGAAAGGCCGGTGCTCCATGTCTCCGTTCACGCTGCTCAATCCCGCGGTCATCGCCGCATACCACGCCGTGACCGTCATCACCGGCGCTCTTGCCCCCGTCACCGGGGATACGAGCGCAGCCCTCGCGATCGCGCTGTTCACCCTTACTGTCCGCCTGCTGATGCACCCGCTCGCGCGGGCGCAGTCCCGCGCCACCGCCCGCGCCCAGCGCGCCCGGGCCGCACTCGCCCCGCAGCTGGCGAAGCTGCGCCGCAAATTCCGCAACGACCCGGCCGGTCTGAACCGCGCCGCCCTCGAGCTCTACCGCGAGCACGGCATCTCCCCAGCCGCAGGCATCCTGCCCGCGCTCGCTCAGCTGCCGGTGCTGTTGGTGATCTACCGCCTGTTCGCCGCACGCAGCATCGCCGGACATCCCAACGCGCTGCTCGGGCACACGCTGGTCGGCGTGCCACTCGGCTCGCACCTACACGACACGTTCGCCGCGGGACACATCGCGCTCGGTCACGTCGCCGTGTTCATCGCGCTGATCGCAGTGGTCGCCGTTATCGCGCGATGGTCCTCGGCGCAGGTCAAGGCCGCGGCCGAAAGCACTCCAGCGGCAGCGGAATCGCAGCCAGCCGGCCGGCTGGCCCGCTGGCTGCCTTACACAAGCCTGCTCACAGTCGCCTTCGTACCGCTCGCCACCGGTCTGTACCTAGCTACCACAACCCTGTGGACGGTCACCGAACGGGCATTCCTGGCACGCGGCCACCTGTAATCAACGATTGCGCTTGCCCCACGGGCCGGAACCCGTGGGGCAAGCGCGGTGTCTGCGCGTGCTGTCTTACTGTGCGGTGGTCCACACAAAGGTGGCCGTGCCGGAGAACTCCGCACAGCGCCCGGCACGCGTGCGCCTCGCTGCTCGGCGAACTCGGCGTCGATGCGCGCACGGTGATGGAGATCCTGGGCAACGCCAAGATGCCGGTCACGGTGGAGATCTACCAGAAGGCCAGCCGCAAGGCGCGGCGGCGGGCACTGCTGCGGCTGGAGCGCAGAATCAGTGGTCCGTGAGCGTTGGCGTCAACCGTTGGCGTCAGAACGGACGAATAGGGCCGGTAATCTCAACAGATTACCGGCCCTGACCTGTTGTGGAGCCAAGGGGACTTGAACCCCTGACCTTCTGTCTGCCAGACAGATGCTCTACCAGCTGAGCTATGGCCCCTTACTCGGCCCGCGTGTCGTGCTCCGGAGGTGGTGCTCCCGGGCGGGCGTCGCCATATTAGCCAACCACGTGGTGAAACGCGAAATCCTTAGCGCGGCGCGGGAGTGCGGTGGGTGAGGCGCGGGGCGCGGCGGCATCCGGCGCGCGTGCGGGGCTGCGCGGTCAGGCTTCGGCGGAGGCGTCGTCGCCGATTACAGGCTCGGGGAGGGAGCCGGCGTTGTGTTCTAGGAGGCGCCAGCCTCGGGCGGCCTCGCCTAGGACGGACCAGCAGCAGTTGGAGAGGCCGCCTAGGCTGCTCCAGTGGGTTGGGGGGAGGCCTAGCAGGCGGCCGATGGCTACTCGGGACGAGCCGCCGTGGCTGACTACGACTAGGGTGCCGCGGTCGGGGACCTGTTCTAGGGCGCGGAGGATCGCGGGGACTACGCGGTCGGCTACTTCGATCTCCAGTTCGCCGCCGCCGCGTCGGACGCTGTGGTCGTGCTTCCAGGCCGCGAATTCCTCGGGGAACTTTTGCTTGATCTCGTTGTCGGTCAGGCCCTGCCAGGTGCCCGCGTAGGTTTCGCGCAGGCCGTCGTCGAGATCGATCGGGAGGCCGGTTAGGGCGCTCAGTTCGCGAGCGGTGTCTGCCGCGCGGGACAGGTCGGAGGACGTGATCGAGTGGGGACTCAGGGCGGCTAGGAGCCGCGCTGCGCGGCGCGCTTGGTCGCGGCCGACCGCGTCCAGGGGGACGTCGGTTTGGCCTTGGAAGCGGCCCTCTACGTTCCACTCGGTTTGGCCGTGGCGCCAGATCACCACTCGGCGGCCGGGGGCGTGGTAGGCGTGGCGGTCTGTGGGGTCTTGCTGGTCTGGGGAGACCGCTCGATCCGACGGGTCGTCTGCCGCGCCCTCGGTTGGGGTCGAGGTTGAGTCTTCGCCGCCGGTGGGGGGTATGGTCACCGGGCTCACCGGGTACCGCCGATACCGGCAGCGGCCGAACCGCCGGAGCGGCCGCTGGTCACGGACTCGGGCAGCGGGATGATCGGGCAGTCCTTCCACAGCCGCTCTAGCGCGTAGTACGCGCGCTCTTCGGCATGCTGGACGTGCACGACGATGTCGACGTAGTCGAGCAGGACCCAGCGGCCTTCCTGCTGGCCTTCGCGGCGGGCCGGCTTTGCGCCGAGCTCGAGCAGCTGCTCCTCGATGGCGTCGACGATGGACTTGACCTGCCGGTCGTTGGGAGCTGACGCGAGCACGAAGACGTCCGTGATCACGAAGACCTCGCTGACGTCGTAGACCAGGATGTCGTCGGCTAGCTTGTCCGACGCCGCCTGTGCTGCCGCAATCGCGAGCTCCTTGGCCCGGTCGGTCGCTGTCACTATGGCCACACCTCTCCGGTTGGCTGGTGGTTCATCGTGCTACCAGGGTCTCATGAAGCACTGACGCGGATGGGAGGGCCAGGGGCCGGGGAGGGACGAGCGAGGGTGGGGGCGGGGGCGGGGGCGGGGTGGGGTGGGGTGAGAGAGGGGAGCGGGTGGGGGCTAGTTGGCGGGGAGGTTGACGTTGGCCAGCTTGGGCCAGTCGGTGCCTAGGATGACCGTCACGTCGGAGAAGGTGCTCATGCCGGAGACAACCTTCACGTTGATCGCCTGGAGGCCCAGGGTCTCGGCGATCTGGACCGCCGCATCGTGCTTCGCGTCCGAGCCGACCTCGACCACGCTCGTCGTGCGCATGCCGACGGTTGAGCCGTCTAGGAACGTGTAGCCGCTGTTCGCCAGCTTCCCTTGTGCGGCGCTCAGCACGGCTCGCGAGCGTGTGCCGGCGCTGCCGGTTGCGTCCTCGACCAGGACTCGGGAGACCTGGCCGGGGGCTCCTGCGGTCAGCGCGCCGCCTAGGAGGCTGCTGACGATCGGCGCGGCTGCTTGGAAATCCATCTCGTTCGAGCCGTCGGTGCGTACTGGCAGGACCTTCGCCGTGAACGCACCGGCCTGCTGCTCAGTCGCGAGCGACGCGAGGATCGGGCTGAGCTTGGCCTCCGGGAGTGCCGGGTCGTCGACGATGCCCAAGTGGTTGAGGTACGAGGTGATCGCAAGGGCGTCGGTCGGGAGCGCCCCCAGCATCGCCGCGACGACCTGGCCGAACCGGTCGCTCTGCGCGCTTGCCGGCTCGCCCTTCGCTGCGTACGTGCCGTACGCGACCGCCTGACCGCCGGTCAGCTTGCCTGCGCCAGCTGAGATCGCGGCAGCGGTGGGGGTTCCCGTCGGGGCGGGGACCGCGGTGTTCGCGGTGAGCTTGATGCCGCCGATCTCGTCGATCAGGCCGGCGAACGTGACCTCGTCCATCCGCCAGACGCCGTCGATGGTGACGCCGAAGGTGTCGGCGACGGTCTCCTTGTCGGCCGCGGGGACGGACTGCACCATGTCGCCGCCGAAGGGCTGCAGGCCGAAGCCGGTGGTGTTGACCTCCAGCTGAGACGGAATCAGCACGGCCGCGCCCTTACCGTTCACGGTCTTCGCGCCGGTGCTCGTGCCTGTGGCGGACGTGGCGGCGCTGTCGGTGACGAGTAACGCGTCGGCGACGGCGTTACCGGTCGAGTTGCTGAGTTGCAGCAGGATGACCGACTTCGTGGGGGCGCTGCTACCTAGCGTGCCGCCGCTTAGGAGGAAGTACGCGCCGATACCCACGGCCACGACGCCGACGGCAGCGCCGATAGCAATCAGTTGCATGCGGAAGCGCTTTAGGCGGTCTGCGCGGCTGTCCTTGCGCGATTCGACGAACGTCAGCCAGCCCTTGACGTCTTGACCGGTCTCCTCGTCTAGGAACGCGAAGTCGGAAACGGTGTAGCCGTCTTGGGGGCGTGGAGCGTCTGCGGACGGGGGCGGGACGACGGGGTTTGTGCTGGTGCTGGTTGCCGCGGCGGGGGTGGACGGCGCAGCGGCGGGGGTGGGAGACGAGCCTGAGTCGAAGTCGAAGAGGTCGTCTTCGTCGAAGAGGCCGCCTGGCTCGGGGGAGGGAGCGGAGGGATGGGTGGCGTCGGGTGGCGTGGGGGTGGTGGGTTGAGGCTGGGGCGGGACTACTGGGGCTTGGGATTGGGTGAAGGAGGGTTGTGCGGTGGGTGCTGGAGGGGCGCCGTAGCCGGTGGGTGAGTAGGGATCGGCTAGGCCGTGTCCGACCGGGTTGTAGTAGCTCGAATGCTGGTCTACGCCGAGTGTCGGGCGCGATGACGTTGGCGGGGATGCGGAGGGAGTGGAGGACGACGCGGAGGAGGGGAAGGCGTCGAAGACGGGGCCGGGTGGGAGATCTGACTGGCCGGGGGGTGGCGCGGCGGGTGCGTTGGGCTGCGGTTGAGATTGGCGCCAGTCGTACTCGTAGTTGGCGTTGCTCTCGTAGTTGCCGTAGCCGTCGTTGCCGTAGTTGTCGAAGTTGGGCTCGTAGCCGTACGCGTATCCCTGGCCCGGGGGCGGCTGCTGTTGCTGCGGGTAACCGGGGGGTGGCGTCGGCGGAGCAGGCAGGCTGCCGCCGCTGGCTTCCTCGTCGGGGTTCGGCTTCCGGCGGCGTCCGGGTCCGCTCACGGCGCCTCCTGCGCGGTGTTCGTGGGCGCTGGGTTGGGTGATGACCCTGGGTCGGCTGACGGCGGGTCGGCTGACGCTGGGTCAGTCGGCGCGGGATGTGGGCGTCCTAGGTGCGCACCGTTGTCTGCCGGGTCGCGATACAGGCCGCGCTTGTTGATGTACTGGACGATGCCGTCCGGTACCAGATACCACACCGGCTCGCCGCGGCGTACCCGTTCGCGGCAGGCGGTGGACGAAATCGCCAGCGCTGGGATCTCTACCAGCGAGGCCTTGCCTACGGGTAGACCCGGGTCGGTGAGGTGGTGGCCGGGGCGGGTACAGCCGACGAAGTGGGCCATCTCGAACAGCTCGTCGGCGTTCTGCCAGGTGAAGATCTGCTCTAGCGCGTCGGCGCCGGTGATGAAGAAGAACTCGGTGCCCGGGGCGCGCTCGTCCCGTAGGTCACGGAGGGTGTCGACGGTGTACGTCGGGCCGCCGCGGTCGATGTCTACCCGACTGACCGCGAATCTCGGGTTCGATGCGGTCGCGATGACCGTCATCAGGTA
>CAVQPP010000070.1:0-4075 GCA_963714445.1 uncultured Actinomycetota bacterium | reverse complement strand
GCGGTCCTCGGCCTTGGAGACATGGCGGCTGTCCTTCTGCCAGGACTGGCCGGTCGGGACGAAGACGACCTCGTCGAGGTCGAAGAGCGACGCCACCTCGCTCGCGGCGACCAGGTGGCCGTGGTGGATGGGGTCGAAGGTGCCACCCATCACGCCGACGCGTGCGGGGCGCCCTAGGCCGTTGCTGGCTGCTAGCACGTCCGTCGCGGTCGGGTGGGGGACGCTCATGCGCACCGACCCTACCTGGCTCCCCTCGGAGTTACACCAGCACTTGGGCTACTTGTCCCAATCGTCCGGGTTTCGGGCCGAGGTTATGTCGCTGACTCGCCTAGTTGTCTGCTTGTCGATGCGACTTGTCGCCGCTTGCCCGCTCTACTTGTCGCGGTCGAGGCGGGTGACCAGGAAGAGCAGGACCAGGAAGATGGCCATCACCACGATCGCGTTCAGCAGCGGGTTGATGCCCGAGTAGCGGTTGTTCTCGCCCTCCGCCAACACAGTAAGCGTGTGCGTGTGCATCGTGTCCGTCCTTACGTCCGCTCGATCGCCGTGGCCAGCCGAGGCAAATATAGAGCGCCGCCGCTGGTGCCGCGCCGTCAGGGGTGGTTACTGCGGTTCTCGTCTTGCTGCGAGTCGCCCGAGTTGCGGTATCCGCGCAAGACGAACCAGGCGATCAGGATGACGAGCGCGAGGCCGCCGAAGATGTACAGCCGCAAGAAGATGCCGGAGGCGTGGTGTCGCCCGACACGGGCGTCGCGGCCAGATTGATGAGATGAATCGGGTGCACGAATTGACCATACGCGCCTACTACGCCTTGGTGGACTCGGGGTGGGTAGGGTGAGTGGCGGCGGGACAATCCGCACTCCACGAGGGGGATCGAGCCCATGTCACAGGCGTCGCAGGCCTCGGAACCGGCCGATCGCGTGCCCGACCGCAACCGCAGGCGTTTCCCGGAGATCAGCTCGCGCGCGTACGAGCATCCGGCCGACCGGGCCGCGCTGACCGCGCTGCGCAAGCTGAGCGGGTTCGACACGCTGCTCAAGAAGCTCAGCGGCCTGATCGGCGAGCGCAACCTTCGGCTGATGCTGCTGGCCAACGCGGTGCAGGTCTCCGACCGGCAGTTCCCCCGGCTCGACGCGATGCTGGCCGACGCGTGCGACACGCTCGACATCGCCGAGCGGCCACAGTTGTTCGTGCAGCAGTTCCCATTGGTGAACGGTATGACCATCGGACTGGACAAGCCGGTGATCGTACTGACCACCGGGCTGGTCGAGCTGCTGGACGAGGAGGAGCTGCGGTTCGTCGTCGGGCACGAGCTCGGGCACGCCTTCTCCGGACACGCGGTCTACCGCACGATGCTGCTGTGGCTGATGAACCTCAGCGGCGCGGTGGCTTGGCTGCCCGGTGGGCAGCTCGGGATCCAGGCGCTGATCACGGCGCTGCTCGAGTGGTTCAGGAAGGCCGAGCTTTCGAGCGACCGGGCCGGCTTGCTGGTCGGGCAGGACATCGAGGCCGCCGTGCGTACGCAGATGAAGATGGCCGGCGGCGCGCACCTGCACGAGATGAACGCGCTGGCGTTCATCGACCAGGCGCGTGAATACGAGGCCGGCGGCGACATCCGCGACTCGATACTGAAGCTGCTGCTGACGCGGGATCAGACGCACCCGTTCCCCTCGGTGCGTTCGCTGGAGCTCACGCGTTGGGTGGAGTCGGGTACGTATGGGCGCATCATGGCCGGGGACTACCCGCACCGGGACGGGGACGCCGGCGCGTCTGCCACGGACGACGCGAAGGCCGCCGCCGACGCGTACGCAGAGTCGATGCGCCAGAGCACGGACCCGCTTATGGCGAAGCTGCGGGACTTCGCCGGAGACGCCGCGGGAATCGGCGACCGCATCGCCGGCGCTATGTATCGCAGGTGGGGTCAGCGGCCGAACGGCGAGGAACCGGGCCGTGGCCCGGGTGAAGGCGACTCGGGCGAGGACGACGCCGAGAGCTGACACGACCCCGAGCGCTGATACCGGCCGGGCACGTGATTGAGTAGTTACCGGCCGGTACATACCCGCGATTCGAGGAGTGGCCCGCATGGGTATCCAGGAAATCCCGCTGAAGGCGCTGGACGGCACCCCGACCAGCATCGCCGAGCACACCGACAAGGCCGTGCTGGTGGTCAACGTCGCGTCCAAGTGCGGGCTCACCCCGCAGTACACGGCGCTCGAGGAGCTGCACAAGACCTACTCGGGCCAGGGCTTCTCGGTCGTCGGATTCCCGTGCAACCAGTTCGGCGGCCAGGAGCCGGGCAGCGCCGAGGAGATCCAGTCGTTCTGCTCGACCACGTACGGCGTCACGTTCCCGCTGTTCGAGAAGATCGACGTGAACGGCGAGGACCGCAACCCCGTCTACGACGAGCTGACCAAGACCGCCGACGCCGACGGCTACACCGGCGACATCCGCTGGAACTTCGAGAAGTTCCTGCTCGATGGCGAGGGCAACATCGTGGCGCGGTTCAGCCCGCGTACTGAGCCGGACGACCCGCAGGTGGTCGACGCGATTAAGTCGTTGCTCTGATCTGATTCTCCTGTTTTAGGGCTCAACTGACTTCCCTGATTTCTTAGGAACCCTGCGCTCAGTCGTCGCACTGTTACCTGGCGCCACAGCGCCAGGTAACCCGCGGAGCATGGACGCAGCGTCACCCCTCCGCAAGACTGTTCGTATGGTGCAGTGGAAGGGTTGGCGCGCCGCCGACATGCCCGACCTGCACGGCCGGGTCGCTCTGGTTACCGGGGCGTCCAGTGGGATCGGGCTGGAAACGGCGGCGCAATTGGCCCGGGGTGGGGCCCGCACTTTGCTTGGCTGCCGTGATCCGGAGCGAGGCGCGCGTGCCCGTGAGCAGATCACGGCCCGGAATCCCGGCGCCGCGGTCGAAGTCGTACGCATGGACCTGGCCAGTCTCGAGTCGGTGGAGGACGCCGCCGAGGAGATCGCGGACCGGGCCGGCCAGCTGGACGTACTGGTGAACAACGCGGGCGTGATGGCCCCGTCGCCGGAGCTGACCGCCGAAGGATTCGAACTCCAGTTGGGCGTGAACCACCTCGGCCACTTCGCGCTGACGGGTCGTCTGCTGCCGCTGTTGTTGGCTGCCGACTCGGCGCGCGTGGTGACGGTGTCCTCGTTCGGACACCGGTTCTGGCCCGGCGCCGGCCTGTCCGAGGCCGCGGATTTCAAGACGCTGCCAGGCGGTTCGCGCTGGCTCGGCTATCTGCGTTCGAAGCTGGCGAACATGTTGTTCGCACTCGAACTGGACCGCCGGGTGCGCGGCTGTTCGACGGCTGACCTACGTTCGATAGCGGTGCATCCAGGACTCGCGCGCTCGGAGTTGGTCGCGAAGGCGTCGATCGGACGCCGGCCGGTGATCGGTCCGGCGGCGCGGGCTTCGGTCGTGTTCGGTTCGAATTCGACTTCGGCGGGAGCGCTGCCGTCGTTGTACGCCGCGACGAATCCGGCAGCCGCCGGAGGCGAATTCATCGGGCCGCGTCTGGAGGTGCGCGGCGGGGTGATTCGAATCACGCCGAGCCGCACGGCGCGTGACCCGAAACTGGCCCGTCATCTGTGGAGCGCGTCCGTGGAAGCGACCGGCGTCGGGTACGAGGAACTGCACCACGGCGCGCACGCGTAGCGCGGAGGTCGGTAATGCAGGCGTTGCGCGCTTAGGCACGGGCTGAACGTGATGGCCAAAGTTGGCGGGCTACAGTGCCCGCATGGCACCTCGGATAAGCGCAGCGCCTCGGCGAATCGCGTCGGCGGGAACAAGCGTTCGCACGATTGCTGTTATAAGCGTCGGCGCGATAGTGGCGTTGACGCTCGGTGGTTGCTCGGGTGGCGGCGGGGCGTCGTCGGGGGCAGCGGCATCTGCGAAAGCCGTGTCGACGGCGCATGACGTGCCTAGCGGCAAGCAACTCACCACGATCCTGCTCGGTGCCAAGGACGTTCCGACCGACTTCACCGAGGAGTCGGTAGGCGCGCAGAACAGCGGCACGGACCTCTCCGCAGCGGCGCCGACGGTGAACTTGGACGCCGC
>CAVQPP010000069.1:0-11721 GCA_963714445.1 uncultured Actinomycetota bacterium | reverse complement strand
GCGTCGGCGTGTTGGCGGGATGGCGATGAGGGTGACGGCGGGCTGGTGGTGAGCGGATGGTGGGGAGGTTGTGGGCGGCTGGCGAGCGTTGTAATGAGCGGGACGTGTGTCTGCGCTGGATGCGTGGACGTCCGATCATCGGACTTGGTGGGGAGGTTCACGCCCGTTCAGGGTCCGGTATGTCCCCATTGGCGATAGTTACCGTGGAGTAGAGATGACGTCGCACCCTCCGCATAAGACGATGAGAGGAGCTGTGCGCGACCTCTTGGGCACTACCCGAGCTTGTTGCGTTTGCTGCGCTTGCGGTCTCCTTGCGATACAGCCGAACAGCCGAGGCCGGCGTCGCCCTCCCGCCTCCGCGCTACCGCGCGGGACGGCCGTACGGCGCCCCAAGACGAAGTGAAGGACGAGCGTGGCTTCCGGACGAGAGCGTTTCTCGATCATCAGCGACGGTCTTCCCACCCAGCTGCCGGACATCGACCCGAACGAGACCGGGGAGTGGCTGGAGTCGCTGGACGCCGTCATCAACGAGCAGGGCCGACAGCGCGCGCGCTACCTGATGCTGCGGCTACTGGAGCGCGCACGCGAGAAGCAGGTCGGCGTGCCCGGCCTGCGGTCGACCGACTACATCAACACGATCCCGCCGGAGCACGAGCCGTGGTTCCCGGGCGACGAGGACATCGAGCGGCGGATCCGCGCCTACATCCGGTGGAACGCGGCGATCATGGTGTCGCGCGCGAACCGGCCGGGGATGGGCGTCGGCGGGCACATCGCGACGTACGCGTCCGCCGCGTCGCTGTACGAGGTCGGGTTCAACCACTTCTTCAAGGGCAAGGATCACGGGGAAGCGGGAGATCAGGTCTACTTCCAGGGGCACGCGGCGCCGGGTATCTACTCGCGCGCGTTCCTCGAGGGGCGGCTGACTGAGGCGCACTTGGACGGCTTCAGGCAGGAGCGCAGCCACACGCCTGGGCTGCCCTCGTACCCGCACCCGCGGCTGATGCCGGACTTCTGGGAGTTCCCGACCGTCTCGATGGGCCTTGGGCCGATTAGTGCGATTTACCAGGCTCGGTTCAATAAGTACCTTTATAACAGAGGTCTCGCCGACACGTCGCGCTCGCATGTCTGGGCGTTCCTGGGCGACGGTGAGACGGACGAGCCGGAGTCGTTGGGCGCGCTGTCGATCGCGGCGCGGGAAGAATTCGACAATCTGACTTTTGTGATCAACTGCAACCTGCAGCGGCTCGATGGGCCGGTGCGCGGCAATGGGAAGATCATTCAGGAGCTGGAGTCCACCTTCCGCGGCGCCGGCTGGAACGTCATCAAGGTCATCTGGGGCCGCGACTGGGACCAGCTGCTGGCGCAGGACGTTGACGGCACGCTCGTCAACAAGATGAACACCACGCCGGACGGCCAGTTCCAGACCTATTCGGTGGAGACCGGCGCGTACATCCGCGAGAACTTCTTCGGCGGGGACGCCCGGCTGCGCAAGATGGTCGGCGATCTGACCGATGACGACCTGCGGCGGCTCTCGCGCGGTGGGCACGACTACCGGAAGGTCTACGCGGCGTTCAAGGCGGCGCGCGAGCACGTAGGGCAGCCGACCGTCATCCTGGCGCACACGATCAAGGGCTGGACCCTCGGCAAGGACTTCGAGGGCCGCAACGCCACGCACCAGATGAAGAAGCTGACCAAGGCCGAGCTCAAGGAGTTCCGCGACCGGCTGCACCTGCCGATCACGGACCAGCAGCTCGAGGCCGAGCTGCCGCCGTACTTCCACCCGGGCGCGGACTCGGAGGAGGTCGGGTACCTCAAGGAGCGGCGCGCGGCGCTTGGCGGGTACCTGCCGCAGCGGATCGTGCGGCCGAAGGTGATGAAGCTGCCCGGCGACCCGGTTTACGCGGACCTGAAGAAGGGTTCCGGCAAGCAGGCGGTCGCGACGACGATGGCGTTCGTCAGGTTGCTGAAGGACCTGATGAAGGACAAGGAGATCGGCGCGCACTTCGTGCCGATCATCCCGGACGAAGCGCGTACGTTCGGCATGGACTCGCTCTTCCCGACGGCGAAGATCTACTCGCCGCTAGGCCAAACGTATGAAGCTGTGGACCGCGAGCTGCTGCTCTCGTACAAGGAGAGCAAGCAGGGCCAGATCCTGCACGAGGGCATCAGCGAGGCGGGCGCGACGGCGTCGCTGATCGCGGCCGGCACGTCGTACGCGACGCACGGCGTGCAGATGATCCCGATTTACATCTTCTACTCGATGTTCGGGTTCCAGCGCACCGGCGACCAGTTCTGGCAGTTCGCCGACCAGATGGGGCGCGGGTTCGTGCTCGGCGCGACGGCCGGTCGTACGACGTTGACCGGCGAGGGACTTCAGCACGCGGACGGGCACTCGCACCTGATCGCGTCCACGAACCCCGCGGCGGTGGCGTACGACCCGGCGTTCGCGTTCGAGATCAGCCACATCGTGCAGGACGGTCTGCGGCGGATGTACGGCTCGTCGGAGGAGCACCCGCACGGCGAGGACGTCTTCTACTACATCACCGTGTACAACGAGCCGAACCAGCAGCCCGCGGAGCCTCCGGGTATCGACGTGGATGGGCTGCTCAAGGGTCTGTACCGGTACCGTCCGGCGCCTGAGGGCGCGGACGAGCGGCCTAAGGCACAGATCCTTGCGTCGGGCGTTGGTCTGCCGTGGGCGCTCAAGGCGCAGCAGTTGCTCGCCGAGGATTGGGGCGTCGCGGCCGACGTGTGGTCGGCGACGTCGTGGACCGAGCTGCGGCGTGACGCGCTGGCGGTCGACCAGCACAACCTGCTCTTCCCGGAGCAGGAGGCGCGCGTTCCGTACGTGACGCGTGTGCTGGGCAGCGCGCCTGGGCCGATCGTGGCGGTATCCGACTGGATGCGTGCGGTACCGGACCAGATCGCGCAGTGGGTGCCCGGCGATTACACGTCGCTTGGTGCGGACGGCTTCGGCTTCGCGGACACGCGCGGCGCGGCGCGGCGCTTCTTCCACATCGACGGTGAGTCGGTCGTGGTGGCGGTGCTGGCGCAACTGGCAAAGCGCGGCGAGGTGAAGCGCGAGGCGGTCGCTGAGGCGATCAACCGGTACCAGTTGCACGACGTGAAGGCGGCGGGTGCTGGCCCGACCGGCGGCGACGCCTAGGCGGACCGCGTAGGCACAGTATGAAGAATCGGCTCCCTGGGCGTCGCCCTGGGAGCCGATTCGCGTAGTGGAAAGCTGATTTGTGTATCAGACTTTAGATTTGGCCGCTATCGGACGGGAATACGCCGGTACCAGCTCTTTTTCGTCCTGCTCGCGGAAGTAGGCTTCCAGGAGGCGGATATCCGCCACGTCTTTCGCACGGTTCAGATACCGCTTCCACGCGAGGGAGTCACGCAGAGAGACGAAGCGAATACCGTCGATGACTTCGGCGTCGTCAATGAGGGAATCGATGGGCCATTCCGCGGCGACCCAGCGGTCGAAGATCTCGATTTCCCCGTCGCTGATCCGGACCACCCGGCCGATTCCGGACGGCGCCTTAGTCGGTTTTTCGAACTTACGTGCGATATCCCAGGCGGCGCCTCGCGCCACCACGTCGACGTCGCGCAGGCGGGGTCGCAGGCCATGGGCGTAGAGAGGCGCGCTTCCGGCCAGCGCGAAGTCGCCGGTAGGCATCCGCAGGTCCAGGACCTGCTTGATCAGCCGGTTGCGCCGGAGACTGGCAAGCACAGGCGCTCCTCATCTGAGCACTGTCTATCTGGGCCGCACCGCACCCAACAGCCAATGAGTGGCGAGAGCCGGTGCCAGCGCCATCACCAGGCTGGTGAGGCTGCCGATGAGGAAGTACTCTGCGAACCCTTCTTCGTTTCGGCGCAGCGCGGGGAATCTCGCCACAGATTTGGCGGTCAGGGTGAGCACCGCCGCGGTCGATTGTCCGGCCATCACGAGTGAGAACAAAATTGCCCGCTCAAGCCATCCAATAAGCATACCAGCGCCTACTAAAGCCTTGATCTCGCTCGGTTCCTCGGGCAGCGCGGCGGATTTGAGTCGCAGCGTTTCCGTGTGCGGTTCAAGGACCTGCTCGACTACCACCGCGCCGAGAAATACCGAGGTCAGCACACCCGCCGAGACGACCGCGATCCGGTCGTCGTGCAGGAACGATCGCAGATATCCGCCGAACGTTCCTGCACCGGAGATCAGGCCGACCGCGGTCGTCAGCGCGACGACCAGCGCGGGGATCGTGGCGTTGCGGGGGACGAACATGCTGCGGATCCACGGGACCTCGGCGGCCGCGCTGCTGCTCGGCCCGAGGCGGCTGCGCAGCGCGATGCAGGCCAGGGCGGTGATTACGAGCAGGACCCAGGAGCGCCACTGCGGGAAGACCGGGGCCAGGATGAACGCGCTGTACACGATGCCGACGCCGGTGTAGACGCGCAGGCTGTCGCGTAGGCCCGGTATGCCGAGGGGGAAGAGTGCCGCGACCGGAAGGCCGACCATCAAGCGGACCACACTGGCGCTCGCGCTCATTGCCCCGTACCTGCCCCTTCGGCTGTGTCCCCCAATGTCACAGCGCACAGCGTAGGGGAGCGTTACGACAGGGTGTGGACAGGGTGTGAGTGTGGTCGGCGGGGGTGTCGTTAGAGCTCGAGGGACATGTTGACGTGCGTCTCGACGAAGCCGAGCGACTGGTAGAGGGAGCGCGCGACTGCGTTATGGCCGAACGCGTGCAGGCCGACGGTGTCGGCGTGCATTTCGCGCGCCTTCTCGATGCCGGCCAGCATCGTGGCGCGGCCGTAGCCCTGACCGCGGTACTTCTCTTGCACATTGATGTCATAGACGTACGCCTCGACGCGCCCGCCCTGGATGCGTAGGCACAGCCAGACCGTCGCTACCGCTTCGTGCGTGTCGGCGTCCCGGACGGTGAAAAAGTAGTGGTCGGGCGTCTCGATGCCGAGCGGTAGCAGGCGGTGTTCATCCTCTTCGGACAGCCTCCGGGCCTCGTGCTCGGCCCAGTCGCCGGAGCGAACCTTGTCCTCGGCGTACTCCTGGACACCGGCCTGCCGATAGGGGCCGAACTCCTCCGGCGTCATCACGTCGAGCACCACTCGCCGCTGGGGTCCCGTCATGGATCCGACCCTACTGCCAGACCGCGGTGCCCATACCGGGGACCCGGCGGCGTCCGGGTCTGCGAGAGTAGGAACGTGACGGAGAGAGCCGGGACCGCTGAAACCACTCCCAATCGCGACGACGCCGCACGTGCCAGCAATCGCACCGACGCGCAGCGCGCCGACGCGCACCGCTCGGCGGCCGTACGCCGGCTCGAGAAGGCCACCGGCTCGCTGGCGAACTCGGCTATCGCGCGGATGGAACAAAAGTTCGCCTGGTACCGCAACATGCCGCCGGAGAACCGGTCGTGGGTCGGGCTGGTCGCGCAGGCTGGCATCGCGGCCTTCACCGAGTGGTTCCGGCATCCCGATCAGAGGGCTGCGGTATCGGCAGACGTCTTCGGCACCGCGCCGCGTGAGCTCACGCGCGCCGTCACCTTGCAGCAGACGGTGCAGTTGGTGCGCACGACCATTGAAGTGGTCGAGGAACGCATCCATGACCTGGCGGAGGGTGAGAAGGAAGAGTCGATGCTCAGCGAGGGGCTGCTGCGCTACTCGCGAGAGATCGCCTTCGCCACCGCGCAGGTGTACGCGCAGGCTGCCGAATTGCGCGGGGCGTGGGATGCGCGGCTTGAGGCGCTGGTGGTCGACGCACTGCTGCGTGGCGAAGCCGATGACGTGGTGCGGTCGCGTGCGGCTGCGCTTGGCTGGGGCTCGCACAGCGATATCTCGGTGATGGTTGGTACCGCGCCGCAGGACGACGCGGAGGCTGTGGTTGATGCGATGCACCGCGCGGGGCGGCACGCGAAGTTGGCGGTGTTGGCGGGGGTTCAGGGCGATCGGCTGATCGCGATTGTCGGCGGCGTGGACGGCGATCCGCTTACCGCGGTGCGGCCGTTGGCCGGACAATTCGCGCCGGGGCCGGTGGTCGTTGGGCCGGTGGTCAGCGATCTGACCGCGGCCTCTAGCTCCGCCCATGCGGCATTGTCTGGACTACATGCGTGCGCCGCGTGGCCGGACGCGCCTCGGCCGGTCTCCGCAGATGATCTGCTGCCCGAGCGCGCGCTGGCCGCCGACGATACTGCGCGTGTCGTTTTGGTGGAGGAGATCTACAGGCCGCTGGCCGAGGCCGGCTCGGCGCTGCTGGAGACCCTGTCGGTGTACCTAGAACAGGCCGCGTCGCTCGAAGCCGCGGCCCGGATCCTCTTCGTGCACCCGAACACCGTGCGCTACCGGCTCAGACGCGTGACTGACATCACAGGCTTGACGCCCGCTCAAGCGCGGTCCGCGTTCACCCTCCAAGTGGCGCTCGTACTGGGACGATTGGCCGAGCAGGCCAAGCCTTTGTAGGATCTCTACAAAACAGCTCGCAGGATCTTCGTCGCTGTCGTCGAGGGTTACCCGGGGGTCGCGTCCCGGAAGATGGAAGGGTGCTCGTACTCGTCGCTCCCGGCCAGGGGGCCCAGACCCCCGGCTTCCTCGCGCCATGGCTCGAGGTGCCCGGCGTGGCCGACCGCCTCGCGTGGTGGTCCGCCGTCGCCGACCTCGACTTGGTCCGCTACGGGACGGAGGCCGACGCCGACACGATCCGGGACACCGCGGTCGCTCAGCCGCTGCTGGTGGCCTCCGGGATCGCAGCCGCGTTGGCACTCTTCCCGCACCCTGCCGAGGCTTTCCGGCAGGTGGGTGCGGTCGCGGGGCACTCGGTCGGGGAGCTGACCGCCGCGGCGGGCACCGGCGCGATCACCGCTGAGGCCGCGATGGTGCTGGTACGTGAGCGTGGCCGGGCGATGGCCGCGGCTTCCGCTGTGACGCAGACCTCGATGACCGCGGTGCTCGGCGGCGACGAGGCCGAGGTCGTCGCGAAGATCGAGCAGCACGGGCTGACGCCGGCGAATCGCAACGGGGCTGGGCAGATCGTCGCGGCCGGGACTATCGAGCAATTGGCCGCGTTCGAGGCCGACCCGCCCGAGAAGGCGAAGCTGCGCGGCTTGTCCGTGGCGGGAGCGTTCCACACAGCGCACATGGCTCCGGCCGTCGCGCGCATGGAGCAGCTGGCCAAGGGCGTGAGTACGCGCGACCCGCGAGTGCGTTACATCTCCAACCGGGATGGTGCTGTCGTCCACTCCGGCCCCGAGGTCGTTGATCGGATTGTCCGTCAGATCGCGAGCCCGGTGCGCTGGGATCTGTGTATGGAGACGATGCGCGAGCTCGGCGTCACCGGCCTGCTGGAGGTTCCGCCGGCTGGCACGCTGACCGGTCTTGCCCGGCGGGCGCTGCCCGGCGTGGAAGTCTTCGCGCTCAAGACCCCGGACCAGCTCGACGCGGCGCGCGAGTTCGTCGCTAAGCATGCCGAGCACCAGGACGGCGCCAATCCGCTGGATACCGCGCCTACCTGGCGCCTGGTCGTCGCTCCGTTCTCCGGCACGGTGCAGCGCGGCGTGCCCGGCGGCGACAGCGTCGAGCCTGGTGCCGTGCTAGCGGCCGGCGCGAAGATCGGCGTTGTCGTCTCCCGCCGCGAGGAGCGGGTACTGGTTGCCGAGCACGGCGGCACGGTCCTCGAATGGCTAGTCGAGGATGGCGATCCGGTCGCCCCCGGCCAGCCGCTGGTACGCGTCCACCCGACGGCGGAGGCCCACTGACGATGGTTCAGATTCAGTCCCCTACAGGCGCTCCGCACGCGCGCATCCTCGGCGTCGGCGGTTACCGGCCCTCGCTCGTGATCACCAACGAGGAGATCTGCAAGACGATCGACTCGAGTGACGAGTGGATCCGTTCTCGCACCGGCATCGAGGAGCGCCGCTGGGCCGCGCCTGACGAGACCGTCGGCGTGATGGCGATCGGTGCCTCCGGGAAGGCATTGGCCGCCGCCGGGATAGAGCCGGAGCGCATCGGCTGCATTGTGGTCTCCACCGTCACGCACTTCGCCCAGACCCCGTCGTTGGCAGCCGACGTTGCGAACCAGCTCGGTGCGGTCAACGCTGCAGCGTTCGACATCTCCGCCGCGTGCGCCGGGTTCTGCCACGGTCTCGCCCTCGCGCAGGACATGATCCGCGGCGGCTCGGCCGAGTACGTGCTCGTCATCGGCGTCGAGCGGCTTAGCGACATGACGGACCTGCACGACCGGTCCACCGCCTTCATCTTCGGCGACGGCGCGGGCGCGGCCGTGGTCGGACCGTCGCAGACCCCGGGCATCGGACCGGTGGTGTGGGGCGCGGACGGCGCGCAGCTCGACGCGATCGGCCAGACCTTCGCCTGGGACAACCTCAAGGAGCAGCCTGACCTCGGCTTCCCGATGCTGCGGATGGCCGGGCAGCAGGTCTTCCGCTGGGCCTCGTACCAGATGGTCCCGGTCGCCAACCAGGCGCTGGAGCGCGCCGGAATCACCGCCGATGACCTGGACGCGTTCATCCCGCACCAGGCGAACAACCGGATCACCGACGCGATGATCAAGGCACTGAAGCTGCCGGCGCACGTGCCGGTCGCCCGGGACATCGCCAAGACCGGCAACACCTCGGCCGCCTCAATCCCGCTGGCCATGGAGCGGATGCTCGAGGAGGGCGAGGCGCCGCACGGCGGCGTCGCGCTGCTCATCGGCTTCGGCGCCGGCCTGGTGTACGCGGCGCAGGTCGTCGTGCTGCCCTGAACACTGCCGCCTTGAACTACATGCCCTACGTTTCGACCGGGGCGGGCCGCCCGGCCCGACCCGCGCACCACCCGACCAGTCACCGAGCAGGTAAGGAGCCTTGGATGGCTACCCAGGAAGAAGAGGTCCTCGAGGGCCTGGCCAAGATCGTGAACGAAGTGGCCGGCATCGACGAGGGCGAGGTCCAGCTGGACAAGTCGTTCACCAACGACCTGGACTGCGACTCGCTGACCATGGTCGAGGTCGTCGTCGCGGCCGAGGAGAAGTTCGACGTGAAGATCCCCGACGACGAGGTCAAGAACCTCAACACCGTCGGCGACGCGGTCAACTTCATCCTCGCCAACCGCAACGCCTGAGCTGACCCCCGCCGAGTGCTCGGCCGTGTGGCCGGGCACTCGTACCGGTGGCTCGGCCGACGCGGCGACGCAGTGGCCGTGTGACGAAGCTTGAGTAACGTACGCAGGAACACAGCTACACGGCCGCGTAGAAACAGAAACGCGTAGAGATTGGACTACCTTGTCGGCGTCAACTAACAGTGCGGTATCCCGTCGGACCGTGGTCGTCACCGGGCTCGGCGCCACCACGCCGCTCGGCGGTGACGTCGCCTCGTCCTGGGAGGCGGCGCTGGCCGGGCGGTCCGGAGTCAGGCCCCTGACCGACGACTGGGTGCACGACATCCCGGTGAAGATCGCGGCCCGGGTCGCCGTCGAGCCGAGCGAGGTGATGAAGCCGGTCGAACGCCGCCGGCTGGACCGCTCGGCCCAATTCGCTTTGATCGCCGCGCGTGAGGCCTGGAAGGACGCCGGGCTCGAGGGCGTCGAGATCGACCCGGAGCGCCTCGGCGTCGCGGTCGGTTCCGGCATCGGCGGCGTGACCACCCTGCTTGACGCGTATGACGTGCTCAAGGAGAAGGGCTCCCGCCAGGTCTCCCCACGCACCGTCCCGATGCTTATGCCGAACAGCCCGGCCGCTTACGTGGGCCTGGAGTTCGGTGCGCAGGCGGGCGTGCACACCCCCGTTTCGGCGTGCGCCACGGGCTCGGAGGCGGTCGGTTACGGGCTGGAGATGATCCGCTCCGGCCGCGCCGACATCGTGGTGGTCGGCGGCACCGAGGCCCCGATCCACCCGCTGCCGATCGCCGGCTTCGCCAACATGATGGCGATGTCGAAGAACAACGAAGAGCCCGAGCGTGCCTCCCGGCCGTACGACAAGGCTCGCGACGGCTTCGTCCTCGGCGAGGGCGCGGGCATCCTGGTGCTCGAATCCGCGGAGCACGCCGCCGCGCGCGGCGCCCGCGTGTACGCGGAGCTCATCGGGGTCGGCATGTCCGCCGACTCGCACGACATCGCGCAGCCGGAACCCACCGGACGCGGCATCAGTGCGGCGCTGCGGCACGCGATGGCCGACGGCGGGATCGACCCGGCGCAGGTCGTGCACCTGAACGCGCACGCGACCTCGACGCCGCTGGGCGACGTGGCCGAGCTCGTGGCGCTGCGCGCCGTGCTCGGTGAGGCGGCGCACGGCGTGGCGGTTTCCGCGACCAAGTCGATGACCGGGCACCTGCTCGGCGGCGCGGGCGGCGTGGAGACGGTGTTCTCCGTGCTGGCGCTACACGACCTGCTGGCCCCGCCGACCATCAACGTCGACGACCTCGACGACGAGGTGACGCTGGACATCGTGCGCGGCGAGCCGCGCAAGCTGCCGGCCGAGACCTCCGCCGGTCCGTCCGTCGTGATCAACAACTCCTTCGGCTTCGGTGGGCACAACGTGGTGCTCGCGTTGCGCCGCGTCTGAGCTTCTGAGGCAGTTTCGAGGGCGTGGTTGAGGAGTGGGCCGGGGTCGTGTCGCCTATCACGCACGCTCGCGGCGTGCCAGGCGACACACGCCGTGCGCCACGCCCTGATCCGGCCCACTTCTCAACCACGCCCTAGGGAGCTACCCAGCCATGACCGCCGTCGCCGAGACGTCCGGGAAGCCGGCACCCAACGCAGCGGGCAAGTCGGCCAAGCCGTCCCGCGAAGACGACCCGCGTAACCCGCTCAAGCGACTGGCGAAGCTGTTCGACCCGGACACCGTCGAGCTGCTCACGCCGTTCGACGAATCCGGCTTCGTGGCCGCGCAGGGTCGAATCGACGGCACGCCGGTGTGTGCGTACGCATCCGACCCGACGGTCCAGGGCGGCGCGATGGGCGACGAGGGCTGCAAGGCGATCCTCGTCGCATATGAGAAGGCGCTGGCCGATGGCGTGCCGGTGGTCGGGCTCTTCCACTCCGGTGGCGCGCGGCTGGCCGAGGGCGTGCTCTCGCTGCACGCGGTCGGCCAGGTCTTCGCCATGATGACCCGGGCCTCCGGCAAGGTCCCGCAGATCTCGTTGGTGCTCGGCCCGGCGGCCGGCGGCGCGGCGTATGGCCCGGCGCTGACCGACATCGTGGTGCTCGGGCCGGCGGGACGCGTGTTCGTCACCGGGCCCGAGGTGGTGCGGTCGGTCACTGGCGAGGCGGTCGACATGGCCCGGCTCGGCGGCCCGGAGCCGCACGGACGTCGCTCGGGCGTCGTGCACGTGATCGCGAGCACAGATGACGACGCCTTCGCGCAGACGCGGCGGCTGGCCTCGATGCTCGGTGACCAGGGCAAGATGGACGTCGACGCCGTCACCGAGCGCGATCTCGGCGGCCTGCTGCCCGAGTCGCCCAAGCGCGCTTACGACGTGCATCCGCTGGTCAACGGCGTGCTCGACGGTCCGGGCGTGGAACTGCACCCGAAGTGGGCGCCCAACATCGTCACCACGCTCGGCCGCTTCGGTGGCCGGACGGTCGGCGTTATCGCGAACAATCCGCTGCGGCTCGGCGGCTGCCTCGACTCGGCCGCGGCGGAGAAGGCGGCGCGCTTCGTGCGGATGTGTGACGCGTTCGGCGTGCCGCTCGTGGTGCTGGTGGACGTGCCGGGGTACCTGCCCGGCGTCGGGC
>CAVQPP010000068.1:0-30021 GCA_963714445.1 uncultured Actinomycetota bacterium | reverse complement strand
CTATGCATTGCTGTGTCCTCATCGGAGTCTTGGGACCGCTCAGCGCCCCGGAGAGCGTGCAGACCGAGGTGCTGCGCAAGGCCCGGCAGGACGAGCGCTTTAAAGCCGCCGCAGCCGTCTGGCCCAAGCTGACACCCACCTGGATGCAGATCCTGTCCGACAATCAGACGCCTGAGCTCGCGGCCGTGGTCCACCGGATCACGCGCCAACCCATCGCGGCCCGGCTCAAGCAGTCGAAAGACCTGGGCGAGACCATGGTCATCGCGCACGCGGTCGTCGCCGCCGAAGCCGGCGCAGCCGTGACCGTGCTCATCGACGACGGGGCAGGGGCGCGCACGGCCACCGCAGAAATCGATCGGCTCAGACGGCTGCAAGCCAGCGGCAAAGCCGTCGGGTCGATCACTTTGGTTAGCACGCTCACGGTCCTGAAGCGGGCAGCAACCAAACGTCTCATCCCGGACAGGGCCACCATGCGCAGCATCTACACACGACTGCGCGACCTCGACGACGGCTTACCACCAATCGAGACGATCGGCCTACTCTCGCCTGACCTCTGGTCCTGATACGAGCGCCCGTGCCCGTCCGGACCTGAGGCCGTGAAAACGGACGCCGCTTCACAGCTTCGTCACTGTTCACAGCTCTATTGCGAGCCCCAAAGCTGCGGAACACGGATCCGATGGGCGTGAATGCGCCGAGGCATCGAAGCTACTGGGGGACGGCGAGAAGGCCCAGCCGAACCGCGAGACAGAACCCTGCGGGGCAGCGCGATAACGCTGGGCAGGAACCGGCGCGATTCACTTCCACTGAACGACACTCCAAAGGGCTTCTGCTTTGGCCGCTACAGGGCATAGCAGTGGTGGCATGGGCGTCAGGGGATCACCCCGATCGGCGTCAGCAAGCTGAGTGCGGTTCTGCGATGGTCTGGGGCGTTCGGTCGAAGTCCACAGCGTATGAGGCGTATTTAAAAATACCCAGAGCTATTGTGTTTGGGTAGGATTCCATACATGACAGGTTCCGAAACGCGCCTGCTGATGCCTGAAGCGGTGTCGTTGACCGGGGCCAGGTGTCCGGGGCTGCCCTGTAGGTCGACCAGGTCCTGCACCACCGGCAGCTCGACGTCGGCGCTCGACATGCTCTGTCCTGGCAGCGGAATGTAGTACAGGTAGCCGCCGGAGCTGTCGAAGAACCACTTCCCCGGCTGGTTCAACAGCGAGAATGCGTTCTCGATCCAGGTGATGTGGTTGAGCGTCGGGTAACCCGAGCCGTTGAACGGGAACCCGACATTGCTCAAGGTGGCGTTGTAGCACGCCTGGTTCATGTTCAGGCTCGAACCGCCGCCGCTCGCGGTGATGCTCGAAAGCGGGCAGCGCAGCTGCCGCCACGGGTTGTCGTCGACGATCTGCGCCTCGGCCGGGTCGATCCACGACAGGTAACGTGACCAGGTCGACGCCGGTGGCGCGATGGAAGCGCCCCAGCTGGCATACCGGTTGACCGAGACCTTCTCGCGCAGATCGTGTTCGAGCGCCATGGCCAGTTCCTCGACCGGCGCGAACCTGTCCTGCGCCGCGTCGATGACGAGGGTGGCGCCGTACGCAGCTTCTCCGCGAACAACGCGGGCCGCAGCTGCGGTTTCGGGCCGCTGCGGCGGGGTGGGCACCATCTGCGTGTAGTCGCCCAGTGGCACCACCTCGTTGTCCTTGGACAGCCGCAGGCGTGGGAACTCCACCTTGTGCTGGCCGATCACGCGGTCCAGTTCGCTCCACGGCACCAGGCGGGCGAATCTGCCCTCCGGGCCGGGAAGCCGCCGGGGCTGACCGCCGAGAACGCCGCCAAGGAATTCGCCGACCCCTAGCGGTGCGACGATGTCAGCCAGTGTCAAAGCTCTTGTTCATTACCGGTCAGCCATTCCACCGAGGACGATGACTCGCCGCGGAGTTCGCATTCACAATGTTTCGGCCCGGATGCCGATGCATCGGGGCGTTCCCGACACTAGGTGCGGTTCCCGGCCCGACACATCCGCCAGGTGACGTAGCTGTGGGTCAGCGCGTGATCGTGGCGCGCAGTTGTGCGCGAAGAACGCCAGGCGCTTCGACGAGCGATGGGCCGTACCAGGTCAAGTGGCGTCCGCTGACCAGCGCGCAGGGAGTGCCGGGGAAGGCTTCTGGCCCGTCGTCGGCGGTGAAGCGATACGGCTCGTCGGGCAGGACGACTAGTTGCGCGTCGGCCGTCGTCAGTTCGGGCAGTGGGATCGCGGGATAGCGGTCAGCGTGATCTGAGAAGACGTTGTATACGCCTAGGCGCCGCAGCATGTCGCCGGCGAACGTGTCGCGTCCCAACACCATCCATGGCCGACGCCAGATCGGTACCACCGCGCGGACTGTCTCTCCATTGGCGACTGGCACCAATCCGGACCAAGCCCGCGTTGCACGGTCCAGCCACTGCGGGCGCGGCAGGTCGCAGGCGCGGGTAAGCATTCGGTCCAGCGAGGCGAGGGCTTGGGGCACGTCGCGCACCTCGGTCACCCAGACCGGCAGCCCGGCCGCGCGCAGGGCGGCCAGGTCGGCTGGGCGGTTCTCCTCCTCGTTGGCCAGCACCAAATCTGGGCGCAGCGCGACGATCCGTCCGACGTCAGGGTTCTTTGTTCCGCCGATTCGTCGCGCCGGCAGGTCGGGCGGATGCGTGCACCAATCCGTGATCCCCACCAGAAGCTCCGGCGCGGTGGACGCCACGGCCTCGGTCAGCGATGGGACCAGCGACACCACGCGCCGCACCTGCCCGAGCTGGATGGCAGTGCCCTGATCGTCGGCCTCGCGCCGGACGTCCAACGGGGTCACTGCGGCGGATCGAGGTCGTAGGCGGCGAGGATGGCCTCGGCCAGGGCAGCCTCCTGATGCGGTAGCAGGTAGCCGAGGTGGCGGCCGAGCGCTTTCTTGGGGACCGTGATGACGTTGTCGCAGCTGATCACGCTGTCGTGGTCGAGGCCGTTCACCGGGCCGACCGGGACTTCCGTTGACAGGCCGCGGATGGTGCTCGTGATGGGGGCGACGGTCAGGCGCGCTAGGTGGGGGCGCACTGCTTCGCGGGTCAGCACGAGGACCGGGCGGACCTTGTCGAGCTGAGCCAGCTGGATGGGGCGCATCAGTCCAGGTCGTCTAGCGGGGTTGCGGCGACGTACTCGGCCAAGCTGTCGAGGTCCGCGTTTGGGCCTACGTCTGAGCCAGTGCGGGCGAGGATTTCCGCGTCGCGCGCGGCGGCGGCTTGGCGTCGCTCGCGGCGTAGGGCGCGGGCCACGACGGCGGCACGGCTCGGCGCGTCACCGTGACGGACCAAGTCGTCGACGAATTCGACTAGGTCGTCCGGGAGGCGGACGGCGATCTGCGTGCTCATGTCCTCGATGGTACCAAATTGGGATTCAATTGAGTACCAGCTCGGGAGCAGCCGCTCCGCACGTAAGCTGCGCTCGTTTGCGATCTCGGCGTGGGGGTATCCGCACGCGCCATGATCGGAAAGTCCGATGTTCACAAGATCAGCAAGAGCACGGGGGCGATATGACGGAGCACGACAGCCCGTCCACCGATACCGATATAGACGCGACCCGGATGGCTGATGATCGGCCTGACGGGGGCGCGGCTGCGGTTGACGCGCGGATGGATCAAGTGGCGGCTGAGTTGCAGTCACAGATGCGGATGGCGAATCGGCGTATACGTAAGCGGGCCGCGCGGCTGTTCGATCCGTCGCGGGCTCGGACGGGTGCGCAGCGGCGTGCGTGAGGCTGGGGGCGGGCGGCGTTAGTGCTCGGGTTGCTTGCGTAGAAACGTGCGTAGGGCACGGAGCGGCCATGTGTTGATGACGTCGTCTGCGGTAAGCCATCCACGTTGCGCGGTGCCGATGCCGTAACGCATGTAGTCGAGTTGTGCGGTCGCATGGGCGTCGCTGTTGATGGCGAACTTCACGCCTAGGCGCAGCGCGGCCAGGATGTCCTCGTCGCGTAGGTCTAGGCGGTTCGGGGAACTGTTGATCTCCAGAGCCGTGCCGGTGCGGGCGGCTGCGCGGTAGACCTCTTCCCAGTTCGCGTCTACGGGGTCGCGGCGGCCGAGGATTCTCGTCGTCGGGTGGCCGATGATGTTGACGCGGGGGTTCTCGCAGGCGCGCACGAAGCGCCGAGTCATCTCCGCGCGGGACTGATTGAAGTGCGAGTGGACCGACGCGACGCAGATGTCGAAGCCGGCTAGGAAGTCCTGAGGCCAGTCGACTTCGCCGTCGGCGTCGATGTTCAGTTCGGTGCCGTGGAGCAGAGCCATCCGACCGTATTTGCGGTCTAGCGCACGGACTTGCTCGCGTTGGGCGAGGATCTTCTCATCCGACATTCGTTGCATGACGAGGTTCGGCGCGTGGTCGGTGATGGCGTAGTACGCATAGCCGCGTGCGGCTGCCGCGCGGAGCATCTCGTCTAGGGACGCGACGCCGTCGGTCAGGTTCGTGTGCGTATGCAGGTCGCCTTTGAGGTCGTCCTCGGTGACTAGGACGGGGAGTTCGTGCTTACGCGCGGCGTCGATTTCGCCGCGGTCTTCGCGCATTGGCGGGGCGACCCACTCCAGGCCTAGGCGCGCGTATAGCTCTTGCTCTGTTTCGGAGACGATCAGCTTGTTCGTCTCCGCGTCGAATAGGCCGTACTCGGAGAGCTTAAAGCCTGCACGCACCGCGATTTCGCGTGTGCGTACGTTGTGCGCCTTCGAGCCGGTGAAGTACTGCAACGCGGCGCCCCACGCCTCGGGCGCGATTACGCGCAAGTCGACCTGGAGGCCGGAGGTCGTACGGATCGAGGTCTTCTTGTCGCCGCTTCCGATTACGTCGGCTACGTCCGGGAGGCGGGTTAGGGCCTGCATCAGGGGTTTGGGGTCGTTGGACGCGGCGAGGATGTCGATGTCGCCGACGGTCTCGCGGGAGCGGCGCAGCGAGCCGGCGTACGTGCAGCGCAGGCAGCCGGGGATGTTGGACAGCTCGGCGACGATCTGCTCGGCGACAGCCGTCGCCACGTCTAGGTGCACGCGTCCGCCGGACTGCTGCATGATGCGCACGCCGTGCAGGATGTTCTCGACGGTCTTCGGCCCGAAGCCGCGCATCCCGTCCAGCCTGCCCGCGTGGATCGCGTCCACCAACTCCTCGACGGACGAGACGCCCAGCTCTTGGTGCAGCGCTAGCGCCTTCTTCGGCCCGAGCGTCGGGATCTCGATCATCTCGCGCACCCCGGCGGGGATCTTCGCGCGCTGCTCCTCGAGGCCGTGGATCGCGCCGGTGCGGCAGTACTCGACAATCTTCTCCGCGATCGACTTGCCCACGCCGGGGATCTTCTGCAGCGTCTTCACGTCGAGGTCGCACACGTCGTCGCGCCGGCCGCCGATCGCACGCGCGGCCCGGTCGTAGGCGCGCGCCTTGAACGCGTCGCCACCGGTGATCGTGAGCAGGTCGGCGTACTCCTGGAGCACGGCCTCGACCTCGTCATTGGATCGAGCCACGGCACTCACCATCCCACGCTCACCATTCCATAAGACGAGACGAAGTACCTGCTCTGTGCGCCACTCGTGCGCATTGCCCGGAAACGGCAGCCACATGCGACCTGGCAGGCGGATTCTTGACCTGAATTTGGACGTCGGAAGGACCAATCCGGAGGATTACGGGTCATCAATGATGGTGAGGCGAAGGGAACAGGTGATCGATCAATGATGTGGGAGAGCAGGCGCGATGCGGCCATGGCGGATTCGGGGTGCGGGGGGTCGGGATAGCCAAGGTGGATGGAACCGGACCAAGCGGACCCCGATCGAACACGGACCGCTGCTGAGGATCGCTTCTCGCGGCGACGTGACCAGAGGGGTCGTGCTGCTATTACATGGCGGTCGGGTCGACAGCCGCTCGTCGGCGCGTCGAGGCAACCTGACCTTGCTGCGAATGCGTATGTTCGCGCCCTCGATTCTCGGCGCCTCGGGTGACGCCGGAATCGCGGTGGCGGTGCTGCGCAATCGGTACCGGGGCTGGAACGGGCCGAATGCCGACCCGGTCTCGGACGCGCTGTGGGCGCTCGGCGAGATCGAGCGGCAGTGCGGCAAGGTCCCGGTCGTCATCGTCGGGCATTCGATGGGTGGTCGCGCCGCGCTACGCGTCGCCGGCGAGCCGTCAGTGCGCGGCGTGGTTGCGTTGGCGCCCTGGCTGCCCGCCGAGGAGCCGATCGCGCAGTTGGCCGGACGCACGGTGCTCGTCGCGCACGGTGACCGTGACTCGGTGACGAGCCCTGACGCATCGCTGTCGTACGTGCGCCGTGTTGCGGACGTAGCGGATCGGGTCTGCTTCTGGCGGGTGCCCGGCGGTCATCACGCTATGCTCGAACGGCCTTTGCATTGGCACGGCCTGGTGCGGGACTTCGCGCTCGGCGTGCTGGAGATCAGGCCGCTGACGCAGGACCTCGCCGACGCGTTCGACGCTGGGGCGCTCGAACTCGGCTTAGGCAGCAAGGCGACGCGGCGGCGTCACGACTACGGCTACGGTTCGGCGGCGGCGTATCGCGCGAGGTAGAAGAGGTAGCCGCAGGCTGGAAGTTACGCGCGACGGATGATCCGTTTTCGGCTTAGGCTCGTGCAGTAGGTCATGGCGATGGAAGCGGCACGAGTGACAATCAAACGGCTGACGATGGTGGCGACGGCGGGAGCGCTCGCCGCGCTGGTTTCCGCCTGTTCGGGCGGCAGTAGCGGCAGCGGCAGCGGTTCGACCGCAACGCCCGCGCCGTCGGACCCAGTGGCGCTGTCTGCTCCGACCGCGCCGTACGTGCCCTCGGGAAGCCCGATCCCAGTCGGTCCATCGGATTGGATTACTTTCCAGCACGACAACGCCCGCACTGGCGTCGTGCAAGGGATCACTCGGCCGGGCACGCTTAGCGTCGCGTGGCGTGCCCAGCTCGATGGCGCGGTTTACGGCCAGCCGCTGCTGCTCGGCGGGATGGTCATCGCGGCGACCGAGAACGACTCGGTGTACGGCCTCGCGCCGTCGGACGGGCACGTGTTGTGGCGTACCAGCCTTGGCCAGCCCGAACCGCGATCCGCGCTGCCGTGCGGCAACATCGACCCACTGGGGATCACCTCGACGATGGCCTACGACCCGGCGACCGGGTCGTTGTTCGTGCTCGCTGAAACGCTGGGCAAGCACCACCGACTCTCTACCCTCTCCCCCGCGACAGGTGCCGTGCGCTGGCAGCGATACGCAGAGCCGACTGCGGGAACAGCGGCCGACGCGCAGCAACGTTCGGCGCTTACCGTCGCCTTCGGGCACGTATACATCAGCTACGGCGGCCTCGCCGGTGACTGTGGCGGGTATGTCGGTTCGGTCGTCGGCGTGCCGACCAGCGGGAGCGGGGATCAGCTTACGTACGCGATCCCGACGCCGCGCCAAGCTGGCATCTGGACGCCCGGTGGCGCCGCCGTCGACGGAAACCGCCTGTTGGTGGCAGTGGGAAACGGCGCCGAGTCCGGCGGCTACGACGGCAGTGACTCGGTACTCGCGCTCACGCCGGATCTCAAGCGCGCCGACTTCTTCGCCCCGACCACCTGGCTGCAGGACAACCAAGAGGACCTTGATCTCGGCTCGATGACGCCCGCCGTCGTCAACGGTCACGTGCTGATCGCTGGTAAGCGCGGCGTCGCGTACGTGCTGCAGAGTGATCATCTCGGCGGTATTGGCGGCCAGATCAGTCAGGCGCAGGTGTGCGCGGGGTTCGGCGCGGCGGCGGTGGACGGGACGACCGCGTACTTGCCGTGCCCTACCGCAGGTATCAACGCGGTGAGCGTTAACGCGCAGGGCACCGGCGTATCGGTGCTCTGGCACACGGATCCGAATATCGCGTACGACTCGCCAGCCATCGGAGGCGGCGCAGTGTGGGCTATGAGCGACAGCAATGGGACGCTGTCTGCGCTCGATGAGAAGACCGGCGCGGTGCTCGCAAAGGTCAATCTGGGTGCGTCGCCGCACTTCGCATCGCCGACGCTCGCGCGCGGTCGTGCGTACGTGGGCACGATGAGTGGGGTCGTCGCGGTTGCGGCGTCGCCTAGCTGATTTGCGGCGGCCGACTAATCGCGCGCGCGTCCGCGTGTGCGAGCGTTGCGACGACTTGGGAATCGGTCAGCTGGTCGAAGTCGTCGTACCAGTTGCCCACGGCGATCATCGGCTCCGGTGCGTATAGCCAGATCACTTCGTCGGCGACCGTACTTAGGGGTCTGATCAGGTCTGGCGGCAGCACCGGGACGGCGAGCACAACGCGCGCTGCTCCGCGCTGTGTGGCGACGAGGCACGCGGCGCGAACCGTCGAGCCGGTCGCGATGCCGTCATCGACCACGATCACGGTGCGATCCGCGAGCGGCACTGCCGGACGCCCGGCCCGATACGCGTCGGCACGTCGCAGCAGCTCGATGGCCTCACGCTGCTCGACGGCCGCAAGGATTTCGTCAGTGATGCCTTCGTGCCGAAGCGTTTCCGTTTCGACGACGCGGCTGCCGTCCTCGCCGATCGCGCCCATAGCCAGCTCGGGCAGCCACGGGACGCCGAGCTTGCGCACCACGATCACATCGAGCGGCGCGTTCAGCGCCTCGGCGATCTGGTAGGCGACCGGCACACCACCGCGTGGCAGCCCGAGCACGATGGGGCTCTTGTCACGCAGGTGTTCTAGCCGGGCGACCAGCTCACAGCCCGCCTCGGCACGATCGGCGAAGCGCATCGCGACCTCCACGGTCACATTAACGCTGGGACGTATGTTCGGATACGCCACACCATTGCGTAAGGGCCTCATGAGCCGCTGAAGCACGAGCCCGCGGATTTGCCTCGTCAGTGGCCCAGGCCACGTAGCCGTCGGGCCGGATGAGTAGAAGTGCGTGCGGGGACTGCGCGCTGACTGCATAAGCGACGTCCGTCTTCCATGGCCCGGCGAGGCTTGCGTCTTCGGCGCTTCGTCCGATGAGAGCGAAACGGCCCTCGCGTAGTAGTTCGTAGAGCCGCGTTGGTGCGTCGGTGCCAGCAGACGTCAGGGGCAGTTCTTCGGCGCGCTTGCCTATGCTCGGGTGCGCGCCCTTCGGACGCTCGTATTCGATGCCGACGCCGCTAACGTTCCCCATCGCTCGATCGGCGACTATCGGCATACGCAGTACGGCGCCGCTGATTACGTTGCGCGCGATGCGTATCGGAAGAGGCTTGATCAGCGCGAGACGAACTAGGGCACCGCTGCTGCGTAAGACCATCCGGCCGACGGGGTGCCGCTCGGTTTGATAGCTGTCCAGAAGCCGTTCCGGGTCGGAGGTACTGCCGCGCAGCGCGGCGGCCAGTTTCCAGCCGAGGTTCGCGGCGTCCTGCATCCCGGTGTTCATGCCCTGACCGCCAGCCGGGGAATGGCAATGCGCGGCGTCGCCGGCCAGGAAGACTCGGCGGACGCGGTAAGACGGAACCTGCCGCTCGTCGCTCTGGAAGCGGGAGAGCCAGCGTGCCTCGATCAATCCGAAGTCGGTGCGGAATGCCCGGCGCAGCACTGCGCGGATCTCCGCGAGTTCCAGCGGGGCACTTGGCGGCAGTTGGCGCTCGCGATTCCAGCAGAACGTTCGATACCAGCCATCGCCGAACGGAGCGATGAACGCGAAGACGTCACCGACCGCCGCGACGGTGAGGACGTTTTGCGGCGGATTGGCGAAGCGGACGTCGGCGAGCATGATCGAGCGGACTACCGGATGTCCGGGGAAGGGCAGGCCGAGTGCGTTGCGGACAGTGCTTTGCACGCCGTCGGTGCCTACTGCGTACTTCGCTCGGTATGAGGCGTTTGTTTCGTCCGTTGCGTCAGCGGTGCCGGCTGTGGTCACTGACACTCCGTCAACGTCCTGGCTGATGCCGATTACGTTGACATCACGCACGATTTGCGCGCCCGCCGCGACAGCCCGCTGTTCGAGTAGCCGCTCGACGTTGAACTGCGGCGTGACGAGCAGATAAGGGAATCGGCTCTTCAGCGCTCCGAAGGAGATCGCGGCGCGGCCGTACAGGATCAAGTTGTCGACGGTCGTGCCGGTCGCGATGAGCTGATCGGCGAGTCCACGCGCGTCGAGCTGCTCCAGCGTGCGCGCGTGTACGGCGAAGGCACGCGTGGTGGACGTGTCGGCCCGATCGGCGCGGCGCTCGAGGACCGTGCAGCTGATGCCCCTGGTGGCCAGGTCGCCGGCGAGCAGCAGGCCGGTCGGTCCTGCACCAACGATCAAGACATCTTGCACTGAGCGTGTGTGCTGAGCCATCCCGTGTCCCCTACCTTCTGAATAAGCATCATCACGGCATGCAGTGTCCCGAGGTCCGAGAGCGCATGCCACGCCGTCGCGCTCTCACGCCCATTTGGACATTAGTCGCATGTGATGTGGATCACACAGAATTGGTGTACGAAACCGTTTCGTACACGAGCCGGGTCGGGTTAGGGTTCCGATAGGAAACGAAACGGTTCCGTACTCCCGGCACCGCTGGAAGGATGGACATCGTGGTGGACGCGGAGATCGACCTGCACAAGCCGGATCCGCCGGAGACACGGGCGTCTCGGCGCGGCCCGGAGCGGCGCGAGGCGATCTGCGAAGCGGTGTTCGAACTACTCGGGGAAGTCGGGTACGACCGGATGACCATGGACGCGGTCGCCACGCGCGCTCGCGCTAGCAAGGCGACGATCTACCGCACCTGGCCGGACAAGCCGGGTCTGGTGGCTGAGGCGCTGGTCAACCGGTTCGGCGCGACACCGGAGCCGCCGAACACCGGCTCACTGCGCGGCGACCTCATGGCCTTGATGTCGCTCGCGTGCAAGATCACGAACAGCGCGGACGGCGAGGTCATGACCGGAGTCATGACCGCGGCGGCCCGCAACCCGGCGCTGGCGCGCACGGTGCACGAGTGCACCTACGCGTCCAAGCACGCACTGAACGAAACGATCATCCGCCAGGCCGCCGCCAGGGGCGAGGTCAGGCCCGACACTGATACAGACGTCTTCCACGAGGTCATCTACGCGATGATCATGACGCGGAAGATCACCGGGGAACAACCGCTCGACGGGGAATTCAGTCGACACGTAGTTGACGACATCCTCATTCCATTACTCAAGTACCGAGGCTGCGCGAACGGCGACGGGGCCGCTGAGCAGGGCCAGTAGCAGCACTTCCGGGATTGTCGGCGCCGGGTCGTAGGGTCGTCATGACTCTAGACGACTTACCGACGGCGCCGTCAGCGCCAGCACAGCACCATCCCTTGGAGGGGAAACCCATGTCTGAAAACACCCATGTCGCGAACACCGGTTCGCATCCGCCGGACCAGGTCGAACCAGACCCGCGCCGCTGGCTGTCGCTGGTGATCGTGCTCATCGCGCAGCTCATGGTGGTCCTCGACGCGACCATCGTGAACATCGCGATGCCCTCGGCCCAGAAGGCCCTGCACATCGACGACGCGAACCGGCAGTGGATCGTCACCGCCTACACCCTGGCCTTCGGCGGTCTGCTGCTACTCGGCGGCCGCATCGCCGACTACGCCGGGCGCAAGCGGGTCTTCCTGATCGGCCTGATCGGCTTCGGCGCGGCCTCCGCGCTCGGCGGTTTCGCCCAGAACGAGGCGATGCTGTTCGCGGCGCGTGCACTGCAGGGCGCGTTCGGCGCGATCCTCGCCCCCGCGTGCCTCTCGATCATCACGGTGACCTTCACCGACGCGAAGGACCGCGCACGGGCATTCGGCCTGTGGGGCGCCATCTCCGGTGTCGGCGCGGCCATCGGCCTGCTGCTGGGCGGAGTGCTCACGCAGTACGCCTCGTGGCGGTGGACCCTGTTCGTCAACATCTTCATCGCGCTGATCACCGTGGCGCTGGCCGTGCCGTTCGTGCGCGAGAGCAAGGTGCAGGGCAACACCAAGTACGACATCCCGGGCACCATCCTGTCGAGCATCGGCATAGGCGCGCTGGTGTTCGGCTTCACCGAGGCGGCCAAGGACAACAGCTGGACCGCGACCTCCGTGCTGCTGTCCTTCGGTCTCGCGGCCGTGCTGCTGATCGCCTTCGTGGTCGTGGAGCTGCGGATCGACAACCCGCTGCTGCCGATGCGCGTGGTCCTGCACCGCAACCGCGGCGGGTCATTCCTGACCTCGATCATCCTGGGCGCGGGCATGCTCGGCATGTTCCTGTTCATGACGTACTACTTCCAGCAGATCCAGCACTACTCGCCGCTGAAGACCGGCGTGTACTACCTGCCGTTCTCCGGCGCGTTGATCGTGACCGCCGGCGTGTGCAGCGCGCTACTGCCGCGGGTCGGCCCGCGCGTGATCATGACCACCGGCGGACTGCTGTCCACCGGCGCGATGGTCTGGCTGACCCAGCTGAAGGCGGATTCGTCATACGGCTCGATGATCCTTCCGGCCTTCATCATGATGGCGGTCGGCCTGGGCGCCGTGTTCGTGCCGCTGGGCAACACCTCGCTGTCCGGCGTGGCCAACCACGACGCCGGCGTGGCCAGCGCGATGCTGAACACCACGCAGCAGGTCGGCGGTTCGCTCGGCGTGGCGGTGCTGAACACCGTGTTCACCACCACGATCACCAACTACGGGATCAACCACAAGGTCTCGCCGTTCGACGTCGGGGCTCAGCTGCACGGCTACAACATCGCGTTCACCATCAGCGCGATCCTGCTCGGCCTGTCCACGCTGATCACCTTCCTGATGATCCGCAAGGACGATGACCCCAGCGTGATCGAATTGGGCACGGCGCCGGAGGGTGAGTCGACGTCGTCGGCGCCCGCGCCGGTCGTGGCCTGATAACGCAGTGGTCTAAGAAAACAGCGGTCTAAGAAAACAGCGGCCTAAGAAAACAGTGGTCTAAGCAACAAAGGGTTGACCTGTCCAAGGGTGACATGACGGGGATCCGCGCCGGCGGGGCGTCGGCGGGTCGCGTCAGCAGCGGGGTAGCAGCTGAAGGCAGCACCGGAAGCACCTGGAAATCAGGGGGCGCTGGGGTTCTCCCCTCCACTCGGAGGGGAGAACCCCAGCGCGTTTTCTACGTGCATCTAGTTATGTGCGCGCCGCCCTGAGCGATCAGGACGCGTTCGCCGAGAGCACCGGGTAGTAGCCGTTGGCCTGGCCGGTAGCGGTCGGGTGGTACGAGTCGCTGAAGTTGGTCCAGTCGACCGAGTTCAGCCAGCCGGAGCCGTCGCACAGCTCGTGACCGCTGAACGCCGAGCGCGCGTCGGCGAAGACGGCGCCGTTGCGGGCCGCGGCCTGCTGGATCAGCGAGTCGAGCACGTTGATGCCCTCGTCGATCTTGGCGTGGCTGGTGGCGCTCAAGCCCACGCAGACCGGGGCGTTGAGGTCGTAGAAGTCCGGGTAGTCCATGAACACGATCCGGGCGCCCGGCGCCTTGCTCTTGATCGAGCTCAGCACATTGTCATACCGGCCGGGCAGGACGGACCGGGCCTGCGCTTCGTCGGCGTTGACGTCGCTGACACAGGTGCTGGTGCCCCAGATGACGCAGTCCTCCATGGTGCTGGAGAAACCGACGTCGTTGCCCCCGATGATGAGCGTGACCAGCGTGGTCCCGCTGTTCACGGACGCCAGTTGGCTGCTCAGGACATCGCTGGTCGTCGCGCCGGAGCAGGCCGCGAAGGTGAACGAGGACGGGCTGTTGGCATTCGCCCACAGTTGCGCGGCCGCGTTGGCACTGCGGTCACACGAGCCGCTGGAGCCGTAGCTTCCGGCGCCGAGGCCGGACGCGTACGAGTCACCGAGAGCGACGTAGTGGGCAGTCGACGCGCTCGCGGGGGCGGCGGACAGGATCGCGGCCGCGGTGGCGGCCGCGGCGGTGAGCGCGACAAGGGTATGACGCGGGCTCAAGGTTCCCTCCGGGGAGTGGGTGGTGGGAGTGATGCAGCTAAGACATCTGTAACTCCGTGAGGCCGCCCCGGAAAGGGTGAATATGAGCTATGCGAAGATTTTGCCCTTCAGAACATTCCGCGTCTTTGCTGGTAAACGTACTATTCAGACTTCTTAAGCGTAGGTGGATCAGGGTACGACTGACGGTTCAGTGACGATTCAGCTTTCGTACACCACGGTTCCAGCCACCACGGTCAGCTCGGCGCGCGCCTCGGCGATCCGATCCGGCGGCGCGGCGAACACATTTCGGTCCAATACGGTCAGATCGGCCCGCTTGCCGACCTCCAGCGACCCGGTGCGCGTCTCGGCGTGGCAGACCCGCGCTGAGCCGACGGTGTAAGCGGCGAGCGCGTCGCCGAGGGCGAGTGCCTGCTCCGGCAGGAACGGCGGCGTGCCGGGTGCGGCGCCGGGCACCGTCCGGTTGACCGCGACGTGAATCGCCTGGAGGGGATCAGGGGTCGAAACCGGCCAGTCGCTGCCGGCCGCGAGCGTGGCCCCGCTGCGTCGCAAGGATTCGAACGGGTACTGACGGCCGTACCGCTGCGCGCCGAGGATCGGTTCGTTGAGCGCGCGCATCTGGTCGTCCTCGGCGGCCCACAGCGCCTGCATGTTCGCGGTCACGTCGAGTTCGCGGAAACGCGGGATGTCCTGCGGGTGCACGACCTGGATGTGCGCGATGTGGTGCCGGTTGCCGCTCGGGCCATTGGCCGCGCGGGCCGCCTCGAACGCGTCGAGCGCCTCGCGAACGCCACGGTCGCCGATCGCGTGCACGTGGACCTGGAAGCCGAGCGCGTCGAGTCGGGTGATCGCCTCGGCCAGCAGCGCGGCGTCGAGGTAGCTGTGGCCGTGGTTGTCGGTGAGGTCGCCGGTGTGGTCGAAGTAGGGCCCGAGCATCGCGGCGGTCAGGTTCTCGCAGATGCCGTCTTGCATGATTTTCACAGTGTTCGCAGTGAAATTGCCCGCAGCCGATGCCATCTCGCGGCGCTCGGTCAGCTCGGCGATCTGCTCGACGCCCTGGTTCCGGTCCCACCAGAGTGCTCCGGTTACGTGTCCGGTCAGCCGGTCCTCGCGCGCGGCGCGCAGGTACGCGGGCAGGATGTCGCCGTACCCGAGATAGCCGCCGACGATCGCGTCCTGCCAGCCGGTCACACCGAAGGAGTGCAGGTAGCGCTGACCCTCGAGTAACGCGTCGAGGTAGTCGTCCTCGGTGAGCCGGGGTGCGTGCCGTCCGACGAGGTTCGCGGCTTCTTCGTGCAGCGTGCCGGCCGGCTCGCCAGCGGACTCGCGGGCGATGCGGCCGCCGACCGGATCGGGAGTGTCGCGGTCCACGCCCGCGATGCGTAACGCGGCGCTATTCGCCCAGGCATCGTGATGGTCGCGGTTGAGCAGAAATACCGGCCGATCGGGCACAACCGCGTCGAGCAGCGTGCGAGTCGGCGTGCCGCCGGGGAACTGGTCCATCGCCCAACCGCCACCGACGATCCACGGCACCTGCGGGTTGGCCTTGGCGTACTCCGCGACGCGTGACACCGCCTCGTCTGCGTTACGCGCTCCGGTCAGGTCGCAGCGCAGCCGTTCCGCGCCGCCGAAGACCGGATGCACGTGCGCATCGATGAAGCCCGGTAGCGCCAGCTTCCCGGCGAGATCGATGACGCGTGTACGCGGACCGATCGCGTTACGCACCGCGTGCTCGCCAAGTGCGGCGATAACACCCTCACGCACTGCGATGCCCGACGTCCACGAGCGTGCCGCGTCGGCGGTGTAACAGGGACCACCGATCAGTACGAGGTCAGCGGACGCCGCGTGGGCGTGAGCCGTGGGTGTCAGTCATGCGGCCGAGCATGACACGCGCGGAATCGGCCCGAGTACCGCCAGAATGTAACGCATGAAGATCTTAGAGCTGGCACTCGGCGTGGCGCTGGTAACCGCGACGTGGCTGTCTGTGCTCGTGAGCCTGGTGGTGCCACGCGGGCTCAGGTCGCTCTACACCCAGACCGTGCACGCGGCGGTGCGCTGGCCGTTCCAGCTCGTCGCCGACCGCTTCCGCACCTACGAGACCAAGGACAAGGTGCTGGCCTGGGCCGCGCCGATGGGCATCCTCATCACGCTGGTCAGCTGGCTCGGCCTGTTCCTCATCGGCTACGGCCTGCTGCTGGCCGGGCTCAGCGATCTGAGCCTCAACGCGGCGCTGCGCGAAGCGGGCTCGTCAGTGTTCACTCTCGGCTTCGCGTCCTCCGAACGCGACCGGCTGACCGTCGTCGACTTCCTCGCCGCGTCGACCGGGCCGGTGACGATCGGTCTGCAGGTCGGTTACCTGCCCGCGCTCTACAACGCGTACTCCCATCGGGAAACGGAAGTGACGCTGCTTCAGGCGCGCGCCGGCGTCCCGGCATGGGGTCCGGAGATCCTGTTCCGGCACGTGCAGGTGGAAGGGCTGCTCGACAGCCTGCCGGAGCTGTATCGCGGCTGGGAGCGGTGGGCGGCGGAGATCTCGGAGAGCCACACCAGCTACCCGGTGCTGATCCACTTCCGCTCGCCGCAGGCGTACCGCAACTGGCTGATCGCCCTGCTCGCGGTAATGGACGCGGCGGCGATGGAACTCGCGCTGCGGCCGAAGAATCCCGCGAGCGGCACGATCCGAATCGGCTTGCGTGGCGGGTTCACCTGCCTGCGTGAGATCGCCCGATCCGAAGGCATACCGTATAACCCCGATCCGGACCCTGACGACGAGATCCAGTTGACGTACGAAGACTTCGCCCAGGGCGTCGACATGCTGCGTTACGCCGGCTACCCGATGGAGGTCTCGGCAGAAGAGGCATGGCCGCACTTCCGCGGCTGGCGGATCAACTACGAGTCAACCGCATACGCACTGGCGTACAAGATCGACGCTGTTCCGGCGCCGTGGTCCGGCCCGCGTCGTACTCCCGGACAATCCGTCAAGGTGCGTTCGCCGCGCGACCGGAAGCCGACGCGCGGCATAAAGGCACAGGCCGACGCGAAATAGCCAAGGCTGACGACGACAGCTAGTCAACGCACGGAATGCCAGGTGGCGCGGTGACCGTCGGCACGTGAGCCGGCGGCGCCACGCTTGCTGCGTTCCTCGCGTGGATCGCAGCTTGAGTACGCGTCGTCCGGTGCGTTGTCGGCGTCGGACTGGGCGCGGCGATTGGAGCTGCTGCCTGGGGAATTACCGGGCCCGACGCCGGGGCAGGCACCGCACTCGCGCTGGCGTTCGCGTCGGCGGCCTCGAAGCTACCTCCGGCCAGCAGCCGTTGCGCGACCGTGCGCACCTGCACCGGATCGATCAGGTTGACCGACTCGCCGTCCTCAGTCGCGAAGCCCTGAATCGGCAGCGTGTAGAACGTGACGTTGCCGGACGTCACCGCGCCTGCCTGCTTCATGAAGGACAACAAATCGAAGCCTGAGTCGATGACGACGTCCTTGTGCGCGACGTCGAGTAGCGCGCCGACCTTGCTGAGATCGTCGAACACTCCCGACTGCTGCAGCTTATGCACTGCCGAGGCGAGGAACGCCTGCTGGCGGTGCGTACGGTCCAGGTCGCCGTTGGTCAAACCGTGGCGCTGACGCACGAACGCTAGGGCCTGCGCGCCGCCGAGGGTCTGCACGCCGGCCGGGAAGTCGGCGCCGGAGTACCAGTCGTTCACGGGCTCGCGCAGGCACACCTGCACGCCGCCGAGCGCGTTGGCCAGGTCGTAGAACCCGGCCAGGTTGATCTCGGCGAAGTGGTCGACGGTGACGCCGAGCAGCTGCTGCACCGCGTCGATAGCGGCGTGCCGACCGGCCTCGCGACCAAGCTGCTCGAGAGTGGGGCGGTCCGTGGTGCCGGTCGAGCGCGCGGTGTTTTCGGCGTTCGCCTTGGCTCGGCCGTATGCCTCTTTGATCTTGTGCTTGCCGAGGCCTTCGGGCAGATCCACGTAGTCGTCGCGCGGGATGGAGAGGGCCACGGCGCGTGAACCGTCCGCTGGCACGTGCAGCAGAATCAGTGTATTTGTATTATATCCGCCGACATCGCTGGAGCTGCCGGCGTGCAGTTGCTGGAGGATCGCGGGCGGCAGGTCGTTGCCCTGGTTGTCCCGCCGCGAGTCAAGGCCCATCAGCAGGACGTTGATGTCGCCGTCGGGGTGGCCTGAGCCGCCGAGGCCGACCAGCGCGTGCGACGTGGCCAGTCCGCCGAGTACCGAGGAGTGCAAATACCAGCCGAGTGCGGCGGCGACCAGCACCAGTGCGGACGTGGCACCGAAGAACATCCGGCCGAGGAGGCGAGCGCGCCGAGTGAGCCGTAGCTGCGTTGGCTGGAATTGGGTCGGCTGCACTCGGGCCGGCTTCTGCCCGGTCGGCTGTGGCGGGGGCGATTGCAGAGGCATTGTGCGTTGATCCTAGAAAGCCTGCTTGTGCGCATTTTGGAGCCACGGCGCTGCCTCACTCGTTCGGCCGAAGCAGACCACTCATTTCGGCGGCTGCGCCGCGCCCGATCCGGCGTTGATAACGTGCCGGAGTGACGACATATCCGGCTGCGCACCGCGATGAGCTCGCCGAAACCATCCATGGATTGACGATCAGCGATCCGTATCGCTGGTTGGAGGACGCGACTTCCCCGGAAACCGAGGCGTGGAGCGTGGCGCAAGACACGCTGTTCGAGCAGTCGCGTGACGGCTGGCCCCGACTCGGTCCGCTGCGGGAGCGAATCGCCGAACTGACCGCTACCGGTGCGGTCAGCCCACCGGTTTGGCGCGGCGAGCGCAGCTTTCTGACTCGCCGTCTGCCCGAGCAGGAGCACGCGGTGCTGCTCACCGTGGACGAGGCCGGTGAGGAGCGGGTTCTGATCGATCCGATGGCGCTGAACCCGGATGGAACGACCACGCTGGACAGCTGGAGCCCTTCTCCGTCGGGCCAGCTACTGGCGTACCAGCTGTCCGAGGGCGGCACCGAGGAATCCGTGGTGCGCGTAATGAACGTCGCGACCGGTGAGATCGTCGATGGCCCGATCGACCGCGCACGTTACACAGAGATCGCGTGGCTTAACGACGAGAGCGGTTTCTATTTCACGCGCCGTCTCGCGCCCGAACTCGTGCCGCGGGACCAGACGCAGTATCACCGGCGCGTCTATCTGCACCGGCTCACCACTGACCCGGATCAGGATGTGCTTGTCTACGGTCACCGCAGCCGGATGAGCGACTACCACGACGTGTCGATCTCGGCCGACGGTCGCTGGCTCCAGATCGCTACGTTCCAAGGCACCGACACGCGCAATGACGTGTACGTCGCCGACCTCGCCGGCGCGGATCCGGCCGCGCCGCCGCTCAAGCCGGTGCACATCGGCGTCGAAGGGATGAGCCACCTAGTCCAGGCTCGCGGCGACAGTCCGCTGGCCGGGACGGCGCTGGTGATCACCACGCTCGAAGCGCCGCGCGGCCGGATCTGCGCGGTCTCGACCGACGACCAGACGCCTGACTCGTGGCGTGAGATCGTCGCCGAGGACCCGGAGGTGGTCATCGAGGATTTCGTCGTTCTCGACGGTCCTGAGCTGGACGCGCCGCGGCTGCTCGTACTTCGAACACGGCACGCGGTCAGCGAGATCATCGCGCACAACGCCGCCACCGGCGAGGCATTGGGGCACGTCCCACTGCCGGGTATCGGCACTGTGAGCAGCCTGACGGCGCGGCACGACGGCGGTCACGAGGCATGGTTCACGTACACCGATTTCGGAACGCCGGCGCGCGTATACCGCTACGACGCACGTACCGAAGAGACGACGCGTTGGGCGGATACGCCCGGCAAGCCCGCAATTCCGCAGGTGCACACGCGGCAGGTCGAGTACACGTCGAAGGACGGCACAACCATTCGTATGTTCATCATCTCCGGTGAGCCGAACGAGACCCCCGAGCAGCCGCGTCCGACGATCCTTTACGGTTACGGCGGTTTCAACATCAGCCTGCGGCCGGAGTACGAGCCCCGCACGCTGGCCTGGATCGAGGCCGGCGGGGTGTACTCGGTCGCCAGTCTGCGCGGCGGCGGCGAAGAGGGCGAGGAATGGCATCGGGCCGGAACCTTCGCCAAGAAGCAGAACGTGTTCGACGACTTCCACGCAGCAGCGCAATACCTAATCGACCACGGCTGGACGACTACGCAACAACTCGGTATCTCCGGCGGGTCGAACGGCGGCCTGCTGGTCGGCGCCGCGTTGACGCAGCGTCCCGATTTCTACCGCGCGGTCGTGTGTAGCGCTCCGCTGCTGGACATGGTCCGGTACGAGCGGTTCGGGCTCGGCGAGCTGTGGTCGGTCGAGTACGGAACCGCCGACGACCCGGAAGAACTCGCCACGCTCCTCGCCTACTCGCCGCTGCATAACGTGCACGAGGACACCGAGTACCCGGCGGTCCTGTTCACAGTCTTCGAGGGCGACACCCGCGTCGATACGCTGCACGCGCGCAAGCTGTGCGCCGCGCTCCAGTGGGCCACTGGCGGCGATCCGGCGCAGCGTCCGATCATGTTGCGCCGGGAGATCGGCGTCGGGCACGGCGCGCGCGCCGTCTCGCGGCGAGTTGACCTGATGGCGGACACTCTGGCGTTCCTGGCGAAGCACACCGGCCTGGCGGCTCACTCATCACTCCGGCTGGGCTAACCTGGCGGGGTACCGGGCCACCCGCCCGGGTAGATCACGATCGCCGGCCATCGTCGGACGGTCGGCCTCATCGAGACGAGACGCCGTGTGCCACAAAGCACCGGGTCACCGGACCGAACAGAAAGGCGGCAAGGGTGCCGTCGATGACACCGCGGGCGACCCTGTCCCCATCCGCGGACGAGGACAGCAGGAGTGAAGGCAGCACGACGGCCTCCGCCGCCGACTTGCGTGCCCTCACCGAGGACCTGCGCGCGCACCTGACCCGGGTACGCCTGGGCGGCGACGAGCGTGCCCGCACTCGGCACTTGTCGCGCGGGAAGCTGCTGCCGCGCGAGCGCATCGACCGGCTGCTCGACCCCGGTTCTCCGTTCCTCGAACTCGCCCCGCTCGCTGCCCACGGCCTTTATGCCGAGCACGGCGGCCCAATCCCGTCAGCCGGGATCATCGCGGGCGTAGGACGCGTAAACGGACGCCTGTGCGTTATCGCGGCGAACGATGCGACAGTCAAGGGCGGCACGTATTACCCGATGACCGTCAAGAAGCACCTGCGCGCTCAAGAGGTAGCTGCCGCTAACCGCCTCCCCTGCGTCTACCTCGTCGACTCCGGCGGCGCGTATCTGCCGCTGCAGGACGAGGTCTTCCCGGACCGCGACCACTTCGGCCGGATCTTCTTCAACCAAGCGCGACTTTCCGCGGCCGGGATCCCGCAGCTGGCGGCGGTGCTCGGCTCCTGCACCGCTGGCGGCGCGTACGTCCCGGCGATGAGCGACGAGACCGTCATCGTGCGGAACCAGGGCACGATCTTCCTCGGCGGCCCGCCGCTGGTGAAGGCCGCGACCGGCGAGGTCGTTACAGCAGAGGAGTTGGGCGGCGCGGACGTGCACACGCGCCTGTCCGGCGTCGCCGACCACCTCGCCGAAAACGACGCGCACGCCCTCGATCTGCTTAGGCACGCGATCGGCACCCTCCCGCCGACCGAACCATGGCTGGTCCCTGAAGACCCTGCAGAACCCGGCGAGGACCCTGCGCAACTCTATGACGTAGTACCGGCCGATCCGCGTATCCCCTACGACGTGCGTGAGGTCATCCGCCGCATCGTCGACCGCTCGGAGACACACGAGTTCAAGGCGCGTTACGGCGAGACGCTGGTGTGCGCGTTCGCGCGTATCCACGGCTATCCGGTCGGCATCCTCGCGAACAACGGCATCCTGTTCAGCGAGTCCTCGCTCAAGGGCGCGCACTTCATCGAACTGTGCCAGCAGCGCCGCATCCCGCTGGTGTTCCTGCAGAACATCTCCGGCTTCATGGTCGGCCGCGACTACGAGCACCGGGGCATCGCGAAGGACGGCGCGAAGCTGGTCACCGCGGTTTCCTGCGCTACCGTGCCGAAGTTCACGGTCGTGATCGGCGGCTCGTTCGGCGCGGGCAACTACGGCATGTGTGGCCGCGCGTACGACCCACGCTTCCTGTGGATGTGGCCCAACGCGCGCATCTCGGTGATGGGCGGCGAGCAGGCCGCGACGGTCCTGGCGACGGTGCGCCGCGACGGCATCGAAGCCAAGGGCGGCGAGTGGAGCGCCGACGACGAGGAGGCGTTCAAGAAGCCGGTGCGCGAGCAGTATGAGGCGCAGGGCTCGCCCTACTACTCGACCGCGCGTCTGTGGGACGACGGCATCATCGACCCCGCCGACACCCGCCGCGTGCTCGGGCTGGCCCTGGCCGCGGCCTCGTACGCGCCGCCGGCCCCGACCGGCTACGGCGTCTTCCGGATGTGATGACAAAGACTATGAGCGACATCACCAAGATCCTGGTCGCCAACCGCGGCGAGATCGCCCTACGCGTCGTCCGCACAGCTCGCGAGCTCGGCATACGCTCGGTCGCCGTCTACTCGGACGCGGACCGCGACGCCGCGCACGTGATCGCGGCCGACGAGGCCGTACGCATCGGAGCCGACGAAACCGACTCGAGCGCGCCGTCAGCCTCGTACCTGAACATCGACGCGCTCCTCAGCGCCGCCAAGCAAAGCGGCGCCGACGCCGTGCATCCCGGCTACGGCTTCCTCTCCGAACGCGCGGCATTCGCGCGTGCTTGCGGTGACGCAGGGCTCGTCTTCATCGGTCCGTCCGCCGACGTCATCGAGGCGATGGGACGAAAGGACCACGCACGCCGGATCGCCGAAGACGCCGATGTCCCCGTGCTGCCGACGTATCGATCCGACGATCCGAATATGCGCTTCCCGGTTCTCGTAAAAGCTGCGGCAGGCGGCGGCGGTAAGGGCATGCGAATCGTGCGTGACGCCGCCGATCTGCCTGATGCGTTGGCCGCCGCACAACGCGAAGCCGAATCAGCCTTCGGCGACGGGACGCTGCTAGTCGAGCGATACGTTGAGCACGGTCGCCATGTCGAGGTGCAGATCATCGCCGACACGCTCGGCACTGTCCTGCATCTCGGCGAACGCGACTGCTCGGTGCAGCGCCGCCATCAGAAGGTCGTCGAGGAAAGCCCCGCCCCGACAATCTCGCCGGCGCTACGCGAGCAACTACTGGACGCAGCCGTGCGCTTGGCCGCGCAGGTCGGCTACGTGAACGCCGGAACCGTCGAATTCCTAGTCGCTGACGACGAATTCTTCCTGCTCGAAATGAACACCCGCCTCCAAGTCGAGCACCCGGTCACCGAGCTCGTCACCGGCCTCGACTTGGTCGAGCTCCAAATCCGGATCGCCGAGGGCAAGCCGCTGCCGTTGCGACAGGAGGACGTCGCGTCGCGCGGGCACGCGATCGAGGTTCGCGTCTACGCCGAGGACGCGGAGCACGGATTCCTGCCGCAGGCTGGACGCGCCGGCGTAGTCACTTGGCCCCGTGATGCGCGAGTCGATGCCGCTCTGCGTTCATTCGACGAGGTGTCACCCTGGTACGACCCGATGATCGGGAAAATTACCGCGTATGGCCCCGACCGCGAGTCCGCACGCCTCGCGCTCCTCGACGCCCTCGCCGACACACGGATCGACGGCCTGACGACCAACCTCGACTTCCTGGACACCCTCCTCGCGTCCGCACAGTTCGCCGACGCCGCGATCGACACCGCATGGCTCGACCGCAACCCAGACCTGCCGTTCGAGGCCCGCCTAGCGCCGGACGGCCCGACACCGTTCGACATGCGCGACGGCTGGCGTCTCGCTGGCCCACGCCTACCTGTCCGGGCTCACCCAACCCACGCCCACTCCGCCACTAGCTCTGCGGCGACCGCTGCCGGCACCGGCGCTCCCATCGACGGCACGGTCCGCGCCCCTATGCCCGGCACCGTGATTGCCGTCAAGGTCAGCGCCGGTCAGCAGGTATCAACGGGCGAACCGCTCGGCGTCGTCGAAGCGATGAAGATGGAGCACACCGTCACCGCGCCACACGCCGGCGTAGTCGCGCAGGTCGGCGCGGCCGTCGGCGATCGAGTCTCAATCGGCGCGGAACTCTTCGTCATCGACCCGCCTGAGTCAGCCGAACCGAGTACCAGTAGCTCAGCCGGAAGTGAGGGCACGTCATGACCGCCCGGCTCCCCCAAGTCTTCCCGCACGCCGGACTGCCGCAGCACGTCACGGTGTACGAGGTCGGCGCGCGAGATGGTCTGCAGAACGAGAAGGCGATCGTCGCGACAGACGTGAAGGCCGAGTTCATCGAACGGCTCGCCGACGCCGGAGCCACCGCCGTCGAGGCGACCAGCTTCGTGCACCCGAAGTGGGTACCGCAGCTCGCCGACGCGGAAGTCCTCTTCCGTCTGCTTGAGCACCGTCCCGGGCTGCGTTACCCCGTCCTCGTGCCCAATCTGCGCGGCTACGAGCGTGCTCTCGCCTGCGGAGTGCGTGAGATCGCCGTGTTCGCCTCAGCCACCGAGACGTTCGCCAAACGCAACCTCAACACGACCCTCGACGGGGCCCTCGCCGACATCGAAGCCGTTGTCGCGCCAGCGATCGAGCGTGGCCTGTGGGTGCGCGGCTACGTCTCGATGTGCTTCGGCGATCCGTGGGAAGGTCCGGTCGAACCGTCCGCGGTCGCATCGGTCGTCGAGCGGCTGCTCGCCTTTGGTTGCCACGAGATCAGCCTCGGCGACACGATCGGCACCGCGACGCCCGGACACGTACGCGCCCTGATCGACCTACTCGCCGAGCGTGGCGTGGATCCGGCACGGCTGGCCGTGCACTTCCACGACACGTACGGCCAGGCGCTCGGCAACACCTTCGCCGCGCTCCAGGCCGGAATCACCACCGTCGACGCCTCCGCGGGAGGCCTCGGCGGTTGCCCGTACGCGGAGTCCGCCACCGGCAACCTCGCCACCGAAGACCTCGTGTGGATGCTGGACGGACTCGGGATCGACACCGGCATCGACCTGCCGGCCCTCGTCGAGACCTCCCGCTGGATGGCCGACCATCTCGGCCGCCCGGCTCCGTCCAGAGCCGTCCAAGCCCTCACAAAGGGCTGATCCCCGGAAAAGGACTCAGTGATCACCGTGCTTGATCCCGAACTGCCCGCGGAGTACGAAGAGCTCCGCAAAACCGTCGAGGAGTTCGCTCACACCGAGGTCGCCCCGGTTATCGGCGACTACTACGAGCGGCACGCATTCCCTTACCCGCTAATCGCTTCGATGGGAAGGATGGGTCTGTTCGGCCTGCCGTTCCCCGAGGAGTTCGGCGGAATGGGCGGCGACTACTACGCGCTCTGCCTCGCGCTCGAAGAACTGGCGCGCGTCGACTCGTCGGTGGCGATCACCCTCGAAGCAGGCGTCAGCCTCGGCGCGATGCCGCTGTACCGCTTCGGCACGCAGGAGCAGAAGGAACGCTGGCTGCCCGACATGTGCTCGGGGCAGCGGCTCGGCGCGTTCGGCCTGACCGAGCCTGACGGCGGCTCAGACGCCGGCGCCACCAAGACGCGCGCTCGCCTCGAGGGCGAAGGCACCGCAGACGCGCAGTGGGTCATCGACGGCTCGAAGTCGTTCATCACCAACTCGGGCACGGACATCACCAGCCTGGTCACCGTCACCGCGGTCACCGGTCCTCAGGTCGACGGCGGCCGCAAGGAGATCTCGTCGATCGTCGTGCCCTCCGGCACGCCCGGATTCACCGTCGAGCCCGGCTATTCGAAGGTCGGCTGGTGTGCCTCCGACACTCACGGCTTGTCCTTCGAGAACTGCCGCGTGCCTGAGGAGAACCTGCTTGGCGAGCGCGGCCGTGGTTACGCGCAGTTCCTGCGCATCCTCGACGAGGGACGTATCGCCATAGCCGCTCTCTCGACCGGCCTGGCGCAGGGCTGCGTCGACGAGTCGCTGCGTTACGCGCGCGAACGCTCCGCCTTCGGCCACCAGATCGAGTACTACCAGGCGATCCAGTTCAAGATCGCCGACATGGAGGCACGCACCCACACGGCCAGGCTCGCGTACCGGCATGCCGCGGCGCTTCTCATCACCGGCAAGCCGTTCAAGAAGCAGGCCGCGATCGCCAAACTCGTCGCGAGCGAAGCCGCGATGACGAACGCGCGCGAGGCCACGCAGATCTTCGGCGGTTACGGCTTCATGAACGAGTTCCCGGTAGCCCGCTTCTACCGCGACGCGAAGATCCTGGAGATCGGCGAGGGCACCAGTGAAGTGCAGCGCCTGCTGATCGCCCGCGATCTCGGCCTGCCCGCGTGACAGCGCGTCGAGTGACGGCGCATCGAGTGACGGCGGATCGCGGCTCATCGAGGTTGTGCGTGGTTGAGGTGTCCTCGGGCTTGTCGGGTGGTGCCGCATCGGGTGCGTAGGCGTTGGTTGTGGGGGTTTCTGAAGCCGTAGGCGTCGCGGGCGATGGTTTTGATGACGCGGTTGGTGCCCTCCGAGCCGGCGTTGGTCACGCCCGTGTGGAGGAAGGCGAGGATCTCGGGCCACCAGGTGGACACGGTGGTGGCCAGGCGTTCGAGTTCGGCCAGGCCGGAGTCGGCGCAGGTGGTGTAGAACCGGGTGAGCCGGTGGGAGACGAGGGTGCGGTCGGGGTGGGTGCGTGCGAGCGCGAGCAGGTCGAGTAGGTCTTCCTTCGCTTCCCACGCCGTGAGGACCTCGCGTCCGATTCGGCCGAGGTTCATCAGGTCGATGACCATCGGGTCCAGCTGCTTGCCGTGCATCCGTGCGGCGGAGCGGGTCAGCCGGTTGCGCAGCTCCCACTCGCGATTGCCCTTGCGTCCGCGCCGTCCGCGTACCTGCACGGTGACGCGGCGGCGCACCTCGGTCAGCGCTGTGTTGGCCAGCTGCACCAGATGGAAGTGGTCGACGACCAGCACGGCGTGCGGTAGCGCGGTGCGTACCGCGGCTTTGAATACGGTGCACATGTCGATCGCGACGAACGCGACAGTGTTCTTCCACGCCTGGCCCTGCGCGTCGAGCCAGTCGGTCACGGCCGTCGCGGTGCGCCCTTCGACCTGGCCGAGCAGGCCCTGGCCGCCGCGCAGGTCGACGAAGCCGACATGCCAGCGGTCGATCACGCACTCCCAGCGGTTCGTCACCTCGTCGAAGCGCCACTTGGGCCGGCCGCGCCGGGTCTCGTCCAGGCCCAGGTGGGTGACCTGCGGGGTGCGCTCGGGCAGCACGGCCGCGGCGTGCGTCTTCATCGCGTCGTTGACCACCGGCCAGGACAGCGCATGATCCCGGGCGGACTGCAGCACGGTGCGCCCGCCGTCGCACACCGCCGCCCCGGCCGAAGAGCGCAACCGGCCGGTCAGCCGGGCGCGCGCCGGGATCTGGGGGACCTGCTCGGTGAACGTCCGGCGCGGGCAGCCGTCCTCGGTGCAGCGCCAGCGCCGCTTGCGCCAGCGCAATTCGGTGCGCCGCCCGGCCACCGGCAGATCCCGCGGCCGGGTGGTCGCCCACCCGTGCGGCGAGGTGGACGGCCGCCCGCACTCGGGGCACCTGCGGGCTCGCCGGTCCGCGGTGGTCAGGTGCACCAGCGGCCGGCCATCCGGCCCGTTCAGCACCGCGGTGACCGCCACCCCGTCCAGCCCGAACAGTCTCGTCGTATCGTTGACCAAGCCCGCGGCTCTCCATGGATCGTCTCCTGCCTCGACAACAGGAATGATCACAGAGCGCCGCGGGCGCCCGTATCAGGCGACGCATTCACGCCCGGCAGGCACGGCGCCCCACGCCTCGCGACGGATACAGTCGGCCCATGGCCCAAGCCCGCTACGACGCGATAGCCGAGTTCTACGAGGCCGGATTCTCACAGGCCGCCGACCCGGACGTGCTGCGCCTGCTCGACCTGCTCGGCCCGCCCGCCGGCCGGCGCGTGCTGGATCTGGCCTGCGGCCACGGCAGGGTCACCCGCGAGCTCGCCCGCCGCGGCGCTATGGTCCTCGGAGTCGATCTGTCCGCAGCCCTACTGGCCAAGGCCGAGGCGGCAGAACGCGCCGAACCGCTGGGCGTGCGCTACCTCCACGGCGACGCCGCCAGCCCCCAGTGGCTCGGGGGCGACCGGTTCGACGCGGTGGTGTGCAGTTTCGGCCTGTCGGACATCGATGATCTCGACGGCGCCGTGGGCACCGTCGCCCTGGCGCTGCGCGCGGGCGGGATGTTCGTCTTCTCGATCCTGCACCCCTGCTTCCCGGGCAGCCCGAATGTCTCCAGCGCCTGGCCGGCCGGCGGCTATCACGACGAGGGCCTCTGGTTCGCCGACGGCGCCCTGTCCACCCTGCGCCGTCAGGTCGGCGCCAACCACCGGATGCTGTCCACCTACCTCAACACCCTGCGCCACCACGGGCTGCGCCTGGACGAACTCCAAGAGCCCGCCCCGCCGAGCGAGTCGAGCGATAAGCGCCCGGACGCCCACCGCTTCCCCGTCTCCCTGATCGCGCGAGCGGTCAAGGACACGGACACAACCTGATCACGAAGCGCCTGCACCGCCCAGATCCACGCTCAAATTCGTTGAGCCGGAATGCCGCGGGCAGCGCGTTCGAAGTGTAGAGGTCTTCGGCTTCGAACCCGGCGCGCTGGAAGGATGGCTCGTTGGCTAGCGGCGCCATGGCTCGCATTAGCAGCAACCGACGATCCCTTTGGTGGAATCCCAGTTAGGCTTGCCCGAAGCTCGTCGGTGACTTCATCGATGCTCTTGAGCCTGTTGCTTCCCTGGCCACCACGTTGTGTCACCGTCGATCTCGGTTGGTCGAGGCTGCGCAGCCCGCAGTAGACATAGCCGAATACGTCGCCCGACTGCTCGAGCTGTTCCTCCTCCACCGTCGTGCCGGGAACCTCGAAGGTGTCGAATGCGCTGTAGGAGACGGCGATGACAGCACCAAAGCGCGGTGCGCTCTCGCTCAAGTGGCCATGCTTTTCGCGGAATTGCGCGCTCGCCTGCTGGTCGAGATCCGCGTTACCGACCATCGCGAGATTGGCCAGCAGTTGGGTTTTGCCGGTGCCGTTGTAGCCAATGACAATGTTCGAGCGACCAGGAAGACCCGGCACGGTCTCGAACTGTAACCGCATGTCGAATTCGCTGCCACCGACATTCGACCTGAATCTGAAGCCGACTCCTTCGGCCTCGCCCTCCCCTCGCTCCGGTTCTCGTCGGATCAGCGAGGCCGCGTCGAGGATGGCGCGCGGCACTTCCGCTGCGTTCCAGCGACTTGCGAAACCCCGGGTGATCGGCGAAGACATTCGCGATGTCAGGGTCGTACACGATGTCGCGCAGGGCACGGAGAAGCGGCCGGTAGGTCGCTTCACCGAGGCGTGCAGCCGTCTCGTAGAACGAGAGCGACTGGCCTAGCGCGCAGTAGTCGCCTCCCAGAGCGGGGAACTCCGCACCAGGCAGAGGCGTAGGCCCCTCACGCTGGTCAAAATGCAGGATCTTGATATTGCCGAGTTCGTAGCGGCGGCCGTCAGGCTGAATATACGTCAGACTGAAGAGCGTCTTGAAATGGTAATCGTCCCATGTGTGACGTTTAACCCCAGCCTTCGCTCAGCTACTTCGCCTCGCTCTGGCCGATCGATGCGATTTGGCGGGCGAACCAAGCGGACGAGGTCCCGCCGATCGATCCGACGATCGGCGGCGCCAGCCTAGAGATCCGCCGCGCCGGCGAGGGGGTCATCTGGCGGCGGCTCGATCCGGGACCTTCGCGTTCCGAACCGCGCTCGCCGACGGCCTCGTGCTCGCCGCCGCGATGGCCGCTGCGACCGTGAGGGACCCCGCCTTCGACTTGACCGCGGCGCTTCGGCATGTCTTCGCCGAAGGGCTCGCTGTCGAGTTCGTCATCTCGCCGGAACAGGAGACCCCACGATGATCGCCCGCAGCACTGCGATCGGCGAACGGACGAGCCTCGGATCGATCAGGCCGTTGCTCTGTTGGACCGGTTTCCGCCCTCGATCCTCCAGCTGATGTTCCGCGTCGCCATCGCGGTGGTGTTCTGGAGCTAGGGGATAACCAAAGTCGCCGG
>CAVQPP010000067.1:0-5489 GCA_963714445.1 uncultured Actinomycetota bacterium | reverse complement strand
ACGGCGAGCATGCCGGCCACCGCCGCCGTCAGAGCGATACCCCGGTTTCGTCTTCTTGGCATTCAGCCTCCTGCCGTCGGGCCGGCGGGTAGATTTCCCGGCGGCCTGGTGGCGTTTCCACCGCGATTCCAGGCTGGTCGTTACCAAGGTGAGCCGCCGTCACCGGATCCCGGTGAATCGTTCCGACGCAGAGGACTGTGTTGCCGACCGCAGGGCAGCTGATCAGTCGCAGCGGCCTGCTTGCCGAACTCGGTCGCGCGGCGGCCGGGATGTGGCGCGGTATCCGTCGGTGCAGCAGTGGTCAACTCGCCGCCGCCGTTGCGTACCTCCGAACGCGCCGCTGCGCACGCGGCCACCAGGCTGCAATCTGACCCGTCGGCCGTGCGCTCGTTCTGGCGGACGGGGAGTCTGCTGGCGCATCGCGGGGCAGGTGCCCTATCGGGCTGAGGGTGGTGCTGTGGTGATGCCTGTGATGAGCAGGTCGGCCACGGTTTGGGCGTGGGCGCGGATGGTCGCGGGGTCGGGGTGGGTGGGTGCGCCGAGGAGGCTTGCTTCGACGGGGTTCGCGTAGAGTGCGCCGCCGCCTGCGACCGCCAGGTAGTGCAGTGTGGTGTATGGGACGGGTCGGATGCGTCCAGCTTCGGCTAGGCGGGAGAGCAGGGCTTCGACGCCGGGTCGCAGTGGGTTGATGAACCGTTCGACGACGAAGCGCACGCGCGGGCTGTCGATGGCGCCCTCGTGGTTCATGATCCGCAGTATCTGCGGGTACGCCGCCGAGAACAGCACCTGCTCGATCAGGGCGCCGCGCAGGGCGTCCAGATCGTCGAGTTCGGGGGACTGGGGCGCTCGCGCCATACCGGCTCGATCTGGGCGAGCGCGTGTTCGATCGCGGCGAACCAGAGCCCTTCCTTGGAGCCGAAGCGGGCGGTGAGCAGGGCGTGGCTGACCCCCAGGCGCCGGCTCAGTTCGCGTACCGAGGTGCCGTCGTAGCCGGATTCGGCGAACGCGTCCAGCGCGCCGCGCAGCAGCCGGGCCACGTCGAGTTCCTCCCCCGCCCGCGGGCGCCCCCGGCCTCGCGGGGCTGCCGCCTGGGTCATATCCACCTCCTGTTGCTGGGACCGGACAAGCGGGGCATACTGATCGTAGCAATAAATAGACGCTTGGAAAATAAACTTCTCCGCGTATCGCCCGCTACCGACAAGGAGCCACCCCATGCCCCGCACCAACACCGCAACCCTCCCCGCCCGGCTGGGCACCGCGCCCGAGGACTACGCCCGGCTCGGTATCGAACGCGGCGCGATCAAGCCCTTCGAGGACGGCGCCCGCACCGACGGGGCGCCCGGCACGTACGAGTGGTGGTACTTCGACGCGCACCTGGACGACGGCGCCAAACTCGTCGTGGCCTTCTACACCAAGGAGATCACCGAGCTGGGCAAGCCGCTCAGCCCGCAGATCCGCATCGACCTGACCCTCCCGGACGGCACCGCCGTCCAGAAGGTCGCCGACCTGGACCCGGCCACCTTCACCGCGTCCGGCGAATCCTGCAACGTGCGCATCGGCGAGAACTCACTTCACCGGCGACCTGCACACCTACCGCATCGCCGCACGCATCGACGACGTCGAGGTCGAGGTCGCGCTGACCGGACAGGTCCCGGCATGGCGCCCGGAAACCGGATACTTCCTGTTCGGCGAGAGCGGCGAGCACGAGTTCGCCTGGCTGCCCTCGGTACCCCAGGGCACGGTCGAGGCCACCTACAGCGCCGCCGGCCGCAAGAGCGCCACCACCGGCATCGGCTATCACGACCACAACTGGGGCAACGAGCTGATGTTCAAGCTCATGCACCACTGGTACTGGGCGCGCGGCGCCGCCGGACCGTACTCGGTGATCGCCTCGCACATCACCGCCGAGAAGCAGTACGGATACACGACGCTGCCGATCTTCATGCTGGCCCGCGACGGCAAGGTCATCGCCCAGGACAACAGCAAGGTCACCTTCGAGGAACTCGGCCGCTACACCGACACCGATACCGGCAAGCCCGTCGCCAACCTCACCCGCTACACCTACACCGACCGCGACGAGCGCTACGTCGTCACCTTCACCCGCCACCGCGATCTGACCGCCACGAAGTTCATCGACGACCTGAAAGGACCTAAGAAGGCCGCCGCCAAACTCGCCGGTTTCGACGGCGCCTACCTGCGCTTCGCCGGAGAACTGCGCATCGAGCACTACCAGGGCGAGCAGCTGGCCGACAGCCACACCGACGACGCGCTGTGGGAGCTGATGTACTTCGGCAAAGCCCGCCCCTGACCCAACGCCCGAAGCCGGCCTTTGCCCCGAACCGTCGCGAGCTCGGGTGTCTCGGCTGGTGCCAGGCCACTGCGGTCGCTGTGGCTGCTGTCGCGGCGGCGACGAGCATCGCGGCGCGATCGCCAGCGGCGCCGGTCGGGTCGCCGCGGTTTACGGCGTCGGTCACCGCAGGCAGCAGGGCCGCTCCGATGGCCGCGCCGACCTGCCGGCTGGTGTTCATCAGACCGCCGACCACGCCTTGATCTCGGTCGGCGACGCTGCTGGTGGCGGTGACCATGGTTCCGAACGCGGTACCGGCCGTGCCGAATCCGACGGGCATCACAGCAGCGAGCACCGGGCGCACGGTGCTGTTTTGCAGGCCGAGGGCGGCGGCGAGCAGCGCGATCGCGCCGAAACTCGCGTCGCCGGTGAAGGGGAGTGCGCCGGTCCCGGTGAGCACGGCGACAAGGGCGAGCGTTGCGGCCTCGGCGGCGAACGCGGTGGCCAGCCAGCGGCCGGGCCGGACGGCGAGGCGGTGCCCGACGCGCCCCCCGGCGAGCGCGCCGAGGACGAATCCGCCGATCGCGATCACCGAGGCGGTCGGGGACAGGCCGGAGTGCGGATCGGCGCTCAGGCCGAGGAAGACCACGTTGCCGGTCATGTTCGCGACGAATACGTGGCCCAGTCTCAGATAGCTGACGGCGTCGACAAGGCCGGTGACCACGGTCAGCGCCAGGAGCGCGGCCACGGTCCGCGGGGACTCAGGGGGAGGGGACGGCCATCGGTGCTCAGTCCTTTCCAGGGTTCCGGGTCAGCTGGCTGCGCCGAGCGCCGCGCTGACGCCGGTGATGATCACGCCGCCGAGTGCGATGGCGACGAAGGAGCGCACGAAGCCGGTGCCGAAGAAGCGCCACCGGACCCAGGCCAGGGCCGTCAGTTCGACGGCGATGGTGGCCAGAGCGGCGGCCAGTGCGGCGCTGTACTGCGGGATCAGGAACGGCAGGGTGTGCAACACGCCGCCGAGGAAAGTTCCCGCGCCGGTGATCGCGCCGCGCAGGTAGGGGTTGCCGCGCCCGGTCTTCTCTCCGGGGTCCGAAAGGCCCTCGGAGAAGGCCATGCTGACGCCGGCTCCGAGCGCGGTGGCCAGTCCCGCGAAGAAGGCGTAGATCGGACGGTGGGTGGCGAACATGACGGCGAAGACGGGCGCGAGCGTGGACAGGGAGCCGTCGATCAGGCCGGTCATCGCGGGCTGCGCGCGCTGCAGCAGGAACGACCCGTCGTCCCAGCGCGTGGACGGACGGGGGCGAGGCAGTGCAAGGGCGGCCACCTGGGATCTCCTCTCGATTGGAAACTGAACTAGTAGTTTCGTATGTCGGCAACGATCGACCCGGCTGACCTGTTCCCCGCTCCGGTGTGACGTAGGAGATAGCGGCTCGTGCTTGCCAATAACGAAACTGAAAGTACAGTTTCTATATGTGACGTCACTCCGAGAACGGTGAGGGACGCGCAGAGCGATGGAGGAACAATGCAGAACACACAGCTTCGGACCACCGTCCTGGGCAGCACCGGCCTGCAGATCACCCGCGTCGGCTTCGGCGCGTGGGCGATCGGCGGCGGTGGCTGGCAGTTCGGCTGGGGAGCGCAGCAGGACGACGAGTCGATCGCAGCCATCCACCGAGCCCTGGACCTCGGAGTCAACTGGATCGACACGGCCGCCGCCTACGGGTTCGGCCATTCGGAGCGGATCGTCGGCCGCGCCATCGAAGGACTCGAGCAGCGGCCCTACGTGTTCACCAAGAGCTCGCTGCTCGACGACGGCACCGGACGGGTACGCCACAGCCTCAAGCGCGATTCGATCCTGCGCGAGGCGGAGGCGAGCCTGCAGCGGCTCGGCGTCGACGCGATCGACCTCTACCAGGTGCACTGGCCCAACCCCGACGAGGACATCGAGGAGGGGTGGACGGCCATGGCCGAGCTCAAGGACCAGGGTCTGGTGCGGCACATCGGAGTGTCCAACTTCGACGCCGACCAATTGCGCCGCATCGAGAGGATCGCGCCGGTAGAGACGATCCAGCCGCCTTACTCGCTGATCGACCGTGCGGCCGAGGAGCAGATCCTCCCGCTGGCCGAACGCGCCGGCATCGGCACGATCGTCTACTCGCCCATGGGCTCCGGACTGCTGACCGGGGCGATCACCAGGGAGCGGATCGCGGCGATGCCTGAGGACGACTGGCGCAAGACCGACGCTCGGTTCACCGAGCCGCAGCTGTCCCGGCATCTCGCGCTGGCCGCGCGGCTGCGTGTGATCGCCGACCGGCACGGCGTGACCCCCGGCGCGGTCGCGGTGGCGTGGACGCTGCGCAATCCCGCCGTGGACGGCGCGATCACCGGCTTCCGCCGCCCCGCGCAGGTGGACCCGATCCTCGCCGCCGCGGACCTGGAGCTGACCGCCCAGGACCTCGCCGAGATCCAAACAGTGCTCTGATTGAGTCAGCGCCTCAATCGATTCAACGCTCTAATCAACACGAAGCAATGAGGTGAGGTACATGACCGCGATCGGATTCGTGGGCTTGGGTGCGATGGGGGCGCCGCTGGCCCGCCGTCTCCTGAACGGCAACTGCGTGTACGGGACCAACCGGACCAGGACCAAGGCCGCCGCCCTGATCGAAGAAGGGCTCGTCTGGCGCGACACGCCGCGCGAGGTGGCCGTGTCCGCCCAGGTGGTCTTCAGCATGGTCACCGATGACGCCGCGCTCGCCGCGATCACCGGCGGCCCGGACGGGATCCTGGCCGGTCTGCGGCCCGGAACGCTCTACGTCGAGATGAGCACCGTGAGCCCGGCGGCCAGCCGGGAGCTGGCGGCGCGGGTTGGCGCGCTTGGCGCCACCATGCTCGACGCCCCGGTTTCCGGCAGCGTCCCGGCCGCCGAGACCGGTACTCTCACGATCATGCGTGGAGATAGTCGTGAAGCCGCACCGGGATAGGCACAACGCTCCGGCCTTGCATGTGTCGTGAACCGTTTACCAGGTGGTTTGTGGCTGCTGTCTGGCTATTTGCTGTAAGGAATTTTCCTCCTGAGCGACTACCTTGATTGGTGGCGCAAACCGGTTCCAAAGTGGAAACAACAGGAAGTCAGGATGAGCTATACCAGCAAGGGGCCGCTGAGTACGGCGCGGCTTTGGACCGTCTGGCGCATGTCTAC
>CAVQPP010000066.1:0-16873 GCA_963714445.1 uncultured Actinomycetota bacterium | reverse complement strand
ATGTTGTCTGCTCTTGGTTGCCGAGTACGTATTGCTACCGACCTGAGCAAGGCGAGCAACGCGAGCGGACCAAGCGGCCCGGGCAAGCCAGGCGGCCCAGCTCCCGCCACCAGCACCAGCACGATCCGCCGCACCGTTAAGCGCGTCCTGCGCCGCCGTTACGGCTGGCTGCCGCTTTACGAACTGCGCAACAAGGTGCTGCTCGGGCACACCGTCCCGAGGATCTGGCTCTTCGAGACCGCCGAAGTCAGACGTCTGCGACGCCTGCTGCCCGACGGGCCGCCGCCCCTGGTGACCACGGTCATCCCGACGTACAAGCGCGCCGATTCTCTGGTCGCGGCAGTCGAATCAGCGCTGGCCCAAACGGTCGCCGAGCACCAGATCATCGTCGTGGACGACGGAGGCGGCCAAGTCCCGCCCCTCCCCGACGACCCGCGCGTCGTGGCAGTGAGCCTCAGTCGTAACTCGGCAGTCCTAGGAGTCGTGCGTAACGTAGGCATCCGCTTGGCGAAGTCTCCGTTCGTCGCCTTCCTGGACGACGACAACACGTGGGAGCCGGAACACCTCGCCACCTGCCTAGCCGCACTAGAGGCCAGGCCGAACGAGCGCAGGTACCGCCTGGACGCGGTATACACAGCGCTGCGTCGCGTAACCCCCGACGGCCGTGAGATGGACATCCTCTCGGTGCCCTACGACCGCCGAGCGGCCCGCGAACGCGCGTTCCTAGACGCGAACGCGTTCGTCGCACGCCGCTCCCGCGCCATGTACTTCAGCCGCCTACGCCGCGACCGTGGCGTGCTCCCGCGTGAGGATTGGGCGTCGCTCTACCGCTATGCGCGCAGGCACCGCATCGCGCATCTTCCGGTGCCGACGGTGCGTTACCTTGTCAACCCGAACACGTATTACACAGTCTGGGACTCCGACTCGACCGCCAGCTAGCGCCTCGCCGCGTTTCGCTCGTCGCGCCACACGAGCCAGTCACGCAGTTCGCCGAAGTCGAAGCTCGGGCCGGGATTTCTGACCACGAACAGAGTCACGCCAAGCTCCACCTCGAGCTCGAACGCCGCCGGGTCGCCGCCGACCAGGACGGAGCGTTCGATCTGCGCCGGATCGCGGCCAACCGCGGCGCAGTGCTCCGCCAGGACCCTCGTCTTTCGCGCGAGTTCTTCACCGCCGGCGAAGCTGTGCCAAATGTCCGCGTGCCGAGCCACGATCCGGAGCATCTTCTTCTCTCCGCCGCCGCCGATCAGCACCGGAATCTTGCGCGTCGGCGGCGGGTCGAGCAGCGCGAGCCGGCGTTCGATCCTGGGCAACGACTCGGGCGAGATCGTCGATGCGGCTGCCCGGCGTGCCGAACTCGTAGCCGTATTCGACGTACTCGCGCTCCTTGAACCCGGCGCCGATGCCGAGGATGAGCCGTCCATCGCTGATGTGGTCGACGGTGCGCGCCATGTCGGCGAGCAGGTCGGGATTGCGGTAGCTGTTGCAGGTGACCAAGCGGGCCGATCTCGACCCGCGACGTGGCCTCCGCCCAGGCGGCCAGCATGGTCCAGCACTCGAAGTGCTTGCCCTCGCTCACCTTGCCGAGCGGGAAGAAATGATCCCAGTTGAACAGGACGTCCGTGCCAAGCTCCTCGGCCTGCGCCGCCGCGCGGCGGATCGTCGCATAATCCGCATGTTGAGGCGCCAGCTGCACGCCGACGCGTAGTCTGCGTTGGCCTTCCCCGATCACGGCCCGCAGCTTATCCGGGGATCAGGCTCATATGCTCGGGGCATGACGATTCAGCGGATGGACAACGTCGCCATCGTCGTCGAGGACCTCGACGCGGCCATTGCGTTCTTCACCGAGCTCGGCATGGAGTTGGACGGCAGGATGTCGGTCGAGGAAAGCTGGGCGGGGAAGATCGTCGGGCTCGACGACATGCGAAGCGAGATCGCGATGATGCGGATCCCGGACGCCCCGGGCCGGCTCGAACTGACGAAGTATCACTCCCCAGAGTCCATCACGCCCAAGCCGGAGGCCGCCCCGCCGAACACGTTGGCCCTGCACCGCGTGATGTTCGCCGTCGACGACATCGAGGACACGCTCGCCCGCCTGCGCCCGCACGGCGCCGAACTCGTCGGCGAGCTGACGCGCATCGGGGACGGCTTTCTGATGTGCTACCTGCGCGGGCCGAGTGGCATCATCCTCGCGCTGGCCGAAGAGCTTAACTAGCTCGACCACGGTTGCCGATGGCGGCCGGATAGGTCGTAAGCTGCCGAAGCATGGTCGATGAAGGTCTTGCCGTGCTGGTCCCGGGAATGCGCTACACCGCGCAAGCGCCGCTGCTGGCGTATGCGCGGTTGGCGGTGGAGCGTCATGGCGCGCAGACGCGGGCGATCAGCTGGTCGCCGCCGCGGTTGGAGCGTGTGGCCGAAGAGATCGCGTGGGTGCGCGCTGAGGTAGCTGACGCGCTCGGTACTGATCGGGCGTTGATTATCGGAAAGTCACTTGGGTCGCTTGCGGCTGGGCTGGTGGCTGAGCGGAATCTGGCGGCAGTGTGGTTGACGCCGCTGTTGCGCCGGCCCGAGGTGGTGGAAGCGATCGCGGAGGCTGAGCGTCCGCCGCTGTTGGTTGGCGGCACCGGGGATCGGACTTGGGACGGGGCCGTGGCGCGTCGTCTGTCGCCGCATGTGTTGGAGATCCCGGACGCAGATCACGCGCTGTACGTTCCGGGGCCAGTGTCGGACACGGCGGCGGTCGCGGGGCGGGTGGCGGATGCGGTTGAGGAATTCCTTGACCGGCACGTGTGGCCTCGGCCGAGCGACTAGGGGGCTGCGGCGCTAGGGCTGCGTAGTTCCCCAGACCTTGGCGGAGGCGGTGACGCCGGAGTCGTCGGTGGGGAAGCTGTCGATGTGCAGGACGGCAACTTGGTGATAGGCCGTCAGTGCGCAGACGGTGTCGCCGACGGACACAGTCAGCTGCGACGTTCCCCGCGTGAGCGCGAGGGTTCGGCACTGTTCGCCGGTGGGGGTGCCTGGGCCGGTCCAGCGGGCGAGGTTCTGGATTTGCGGGGCGCCGCTGGAGATCTGGGCCGTTGGGGCGGGAGCGGACTCTCGCAGGTCGCCGTGTCCGGAAGCGGGGGAGGGCGGTCGGGCGTCGAGCCATAGGCCCGCGCTGTTGAAGTGGATCGTGCCGGACCACCACAGGACGGTGGGGGTTGGGGGAGCGCCCATCGGGCCTCCTGGGGAGGGCCGCCGGGCGGTGGGCCGCCTGGTGGGGGTGGGCCGGGTGGCGGGCCTAGGCCGGGGATTGACGGTGGGCCGCCGAAGCCGGGTGAGCTTTGCTGCGTGGCTGTGGGGGATGCTGCGCCTGTGCGGTGTGCGCTGGGGGAGTGCTGGTTGGGGGCGAGCGTTGAGCTTGCGCCGCCGAACGCGGCCACCGAGCCGGGGGAGGAGCCGCCGGAGGGGAGGTTGAGGGCTACCGCGACTCCGGCGGCGAGCATTGCCGCGGTGGCGGCGAAGCCGAGGGCGCCGCGGCGGAGGCGGCGATGGAGGGTGGGAGAAGTATCGGCGGGGGTGTCGAGGCTGCCTAGGTCGTCGGTGTCGTCGGGGGCGGCGTCGATGGGAGGGGTGACGGGCGCAATGGCGGATGGAACGTCGCTGCGGGTGGCGGAAGCGTCGGGGAGGGGAAGGGCGCAGTCCGCGGCGGCCTGGGAGTCGGGCGCGGGGGTGGCAGCGGGGTGGGAGGCGGCGTCGGCGTTGGTAGCGAGGGGTGGGGCGGGGTAGTCGGCGTCAGGGTCGGCGGGGAGTAGGTCGGCTAGCGTGGTTCGGTAGGCGTCTATCGCGAAGAGCACGGACGGGGGAAGCCAGTCGGTCGCTCCGGTTGGCGGCTCGTCGGGAGTGCAGAGTTCTACCAGTTCCGCGGTGGTCGGGCGGTCGGCGGGATCCCTCGCTAGGCACGAGTCGATGAGGGACCTGATCTGGCGTGGGCAGCCGGCTAGGTCGGGGCGCTCGTTGACGATGCGGTACAGGACCGCGATGCGAGGGCCTTCACCGTATGCGGGGCGGCCGGTGGCGGCGTAGTGCGCGAGCGCGCCTAGGGAGAAGATGTCGCCAGCGGGTTCTGGCGGTAGGCCGAGGGCTTGTTCGGGGGCTACGTATTGGGGGGAGCCGACGAGCATGCCGGTGAGGGTGAGGGGCGTGGCGTCGGCGGCGCGGGCGATGCCGAAGTCGATTACGCGGAGGCCTTCTGCGCCTAGGACTACGTTGGCCGGCTTCAGGTCGCGGTGGACGATGCCGGCCTCGTGGATCTGTCCTAGTGCGGCGGCGATGCCGGACATGAGGACCAGGACTGAGGAGACCGGGAGCGGGCCGTAGAGTTCGACGGCGTCGGCGAGGGTTGGTCCGGCTACGTACGCGGTGGCTAGCCAGGGGGTCTCGGCTTCGGGGTCGGCGTCGATGAGTGGGGCGATTCCCTCGCCGCGCACGCGCCTTGCCGAGCGGACCTCTTGGGCGAATCTGGCGCGGAATTGGCGGTCGTCGGCCAGCTCTCCGCGCAGGACCTTCACCGCGACCGGTCGGAGTGAGTGGTCGAAGGCGAGGAACACCTCGCCCATGCCACCCGACCCTAGGCGAGCACGCAGTCTGTACTCGCCTACCTGGACCGGGTCGCGATCACGCATGGGATCGAACATCCCGGGAGGAGCGTGCACGACCCACCTCACGTACCCGCCGACATCCAAGCGTGGCTGATTGTATCAACGCGCCGCAGGAGGATGCCGGTTTACCTGCGAAATTGGGAGAGTGCTGGCGCAGGAGTTCGAATTGCCGGGGGCGGGAGCCGGGGCAGGAACCGGAAGCCAGGCCGGTCAGACGCCGGTGCGGCGCCAGGTGCGCCACCACAGGCGTTCGCGGACCTTGTTGGTGTACGCGGACAGGACCAGCGGCTGGAGGTACGGCATCGCGGCGGGGCCGATGCGGCGGCGGACGGTCAGGCCGCGGTATTCGGGGAGGCTGCGGTACGCGGGCCAGCAGTCGTTCGCGAACTCGACCAGTTCGTCTACCGGGACCTGCGCAGTGCGGCCGCGGTCGTACGCTCGGGCGGCGCGCCAGAGGGCTTGGGCGGCGAGTTTGCGGTTGACGATGTCGGCCAGGCGTTGGCGCTCTGCTGCCGTGAGGGTGTCTTCGGACTTCTCTAGGGCGACGGTGTACGCGGCCTTGCGCTGGCGTAGGTCGTCTAGTTGGCCGGAGAAGTCAGTCTTGGACATGCTCGCGCTGTGGACGCGGTAGAACGCCTGGTCCACGTGCCTGAGGTAGCCGACGTCGGCGTGGGCGGCGAAGCGCATCCACATCTCGATGTCGCCGGAGTGGGGGAGGCGTGGGTCGTAGCCGCCTAGCTTGCGCTGTAGGTCGGTTCTTACGACTACCTCGGGGGAGGTGATGCAGCCGTGGCCGGCCTTGAATCGGCCCGCTAGCCACTGCTTGCCGGGCCAGACCGTCCAGCCCTTGCTTTCGGTGCGAGCCGGGGGGAGCGGAGCGTCTGACGTGAAGCGCAGGGGGTGGCCGTAGACGAAGCCCACGTTGGGGTGCGCGTCTAGGAGGGCGGCTGCGCGGACTAGGGCGCCGGGGACTAGTTGGTCGTCTGCGGAGAGCAGGACCGTGTAGTCGCCGTCGGCCCACTCGAGCAGGCCCTGGTTGTACGTCTTGAGGTGGCCCATGTTGCGTTCGTGCACGAGCACCTCGACCCGCGAATCCGCCTTGGCTATGCGCTTGGCGGCCTCGGCGGAGTCGTCGGGTGAGGCGTCGTCGACGATCAGGACTTTGACGTCGACCCCGTCCTGCTCGTTCAGTGCGCTGCCCACCGACTGCTCCAGGAAGTGCCCGTAGCGGTAGCAGGGGATCACGACGCTGACCGAGCTCATGGCGGGGCCTGCCTTCTGTCGGGTGCCCTGCCCGCGGGCTGGATCGCGGGCAGGGCATTCGGCGGTCGGTTAGACGTCCGTCGCGCTGGTTAGACGTCCGTCGGCGGCAGCGGGTCAGTACGCCGCCAACTGTCGTTCTCGGCGGCCAGCTGGACGACCGGCGGCTGGTTGCCGCCCGGCGCCTGCCCCGGCAGCCTGGCCGGAGCCGCGCTGCCCGGGATGGCCTCACGGAACGTCCAGCTGACGGGCTGGATCGCCTTGCCGTGCAGGTCGGTCGCCGTCGCCACCGCGCGGTAGATCTCGCCCGGACGCAGCGGCGCGTTCGGCAGGAACGCGGCCGTCATCGTCGCAGGGCTATACAACAGGGTACCGGTTACGGCCGTTCCCGCAGGCGATTCCGTGCCGAGCATGCCCTCGGTCGTGGTGACCGTGATGTGCAGGCTCTGCGGCGCGATCGGCTGTGCGAAGGTCACCGTCGGCGGGTGCACCGCGTTGGTGACGCCGGTCGTCGTGGTGACGATGTCGTCCTTGTCGGCCGGGTCGTTGGTCGCCGGGATCATCGATCCGTTGGACAACGCCGAGGCCGGCGCCGCGCCGCCGCCCGAACCGCTGGTGCTGGTCGTGAAGTTCACGTCAACCCAGTAGTTCGACGCGTTGAACGTGCTGCTCGGCGCGTTGGTCGAACTCGCCTCGTACGTGTACAGCCCGTTGCCCGCGCCGGTGACGCTCTGCATCGCGGTGATCGGGTAGTTGGTGACCGCCGAGTTGAAGTACGGCGCGTTCACCGCGTAGTAGCCGCCCGGATCGTGCACCGACGCGATGTACGACGTGTTCGCCGAGATCGCGACCGGCGAGCTGAACGTCAGCGTCTGCCAGCCGGAGGCGGACTCACCGGTGAACGTGCCGGTCGCCAGCAGCGCCCCGGCCGCGGTCCACAGGCTGCCGGTGTGCGTCCCGATGTTCTTCACGCCCTTGTAGAACGTGACACCGGTGATGTAGCCGGCCACCGCCGACTGGAACCGCATGCCGACCTCGACCGACTTGGTGTCGGCCACGTTCGGGTTGCCCGGGATGGCCGTCCCGCCCCAAATCGAGCAGGGGCACGTGTAGGACGGCGGCGTGCTGGCCGTGGTGAACGACCACGAGTACGGACTCGTCATCGCGTTGCCCCACAGGTCGGTCGCGCTGACCGTGGCCGTGTACGTGGTGTTCAGCGCCAGCTGTCCGTTCGGCGTGAACGTCGCCACGTGCCCGACCGGGTCGTAGCTCGCCGATCCGCCCATGGACGCGCCGCCGGGGCCGGCCAGCGTGAACCTCAGGGTGCTGGCGTCGATGCCCTCGCTCAGCGACGCGGTGAGCGCCGAGTTGACCGGCACCGCGGTCGCGCCGGACGTCGGCTGCGTCGAGGTCACCGTCGGCGGGGTGGTGCTGGTGACGTTCGACTGGAACACCGCGTCAACGTAGTAGTTCGTCGCTTGGTAGCCGGTCGCCGGGAACGCCGTGCCGCTGGCGTACTTGTAGACGCCGTCCTGCGAGGTGCTGTTGTTCTGCAGCGCCGTGATCGGAGCCAGTCCCGCGCCCTGGTTGGCGAAGAAGTTGGCGTCCGCGGAGTAGTGCCCGCTCGGCGCGAGGTACGACACCACGTAGGTGGTGTTCGCGCTGACCGGGATCGGCTGCGAGAACAGCGCGGTCTGCCAGCCGGAGGTGGTCTCGTTGGTGAAGGTGACGCTGCCGAGCAGCGTCCCGTTCGAGGTCCACAGGCTGCCGGTGTGCGTGCCGACGTTGGTGGCCGCCTTGTAGAAGCGCACGCCGGTCACCGCGCCGGGGGCCGAGGTGGCGAACTTCACGCCCACGTTGACCGCGGTGCCGTCACCGCTGTCCGGCTTCGCCGGGGTCGCCGAGTTCGGGAAGATCGAGCACGGGCAGCTCTGCGGGCCGACGGTCACCGGGATGGTCACCGTGTTGCCCACGTTGGCGCTGTCGTCCTCGGCGCGCACCTGGATGTTGACCGAGCCCTGCGCCGTCGGCGTCCAGCTGTAGCTCCACGAGCCGAGGCCGGTGGCCGGCTGCCAGGTGGTGCCGCCGTCCACGGAGACCTCTACCCGCGCCACCACGCCGCCGCCGGAGTCGGTGGCGGTGCCGCTGATCGTCACCGGCGACATCGCCGGCACGGTCGCGCCGGAGCTCGGGGTCGCCACGTTGAGCGCCGGACCGGTGGTGTCGGCGGACTTCGTCGCCTGGACCATGCCGGCCATCAGCGTGCTCGGCTGGGAGCCCATGTCGGCGAGCAGGTTGATGGTCGCCTGCTCCTGCACCGGGTCGTAGTTGGTGGCCAGGTCGTAGTGCGTCGTGCCGAGACCCCAGGCCCACTGCACGGTGCCGGAGCTGAACACCAGCGCGCCGGACGACGCCTTGTACAGCGTCATGCTGTGAACCGCGGTGCCGTTGCCGTAGACGTTCCCGTAGTCCTTCAGCAGCGTGCCGTTGGTGAGGTTGACGCTCGTCGAGGACATGTCGATCTCGCCCTGTGGCCGCACCGAGTTCGCTACGTCGCTGTCCCACTCATAGCCGAGCGTCCCGGTCTGCATCGTGTACGTCTGGCCGGCCTGCAGCGACGCGGCGGACGTGTTCCGCCACAGCCGGTCGGCGCTGTACGGCGGGCTGACGGTGATCGCTTCCGCGTTGTAGCCGTTGACGGTGAACATCGTGCCGGTGAGCTGGTTCTGCGGCGAGTTGCCGCCGATGCCCGCTCCGGCCGGGTCCGCCCACGTGCCGGTCCACACGCCGCTCGGGTCGGCGATGCCGTCCGGCTGCGGGAACTCCATCTTGGTCATCTTGTAGCAGTCGACCGTGCGGTTCGCGGCGCCGTCCACGATCGAAGGCTGCAACTGCGTCTTCCAGAAGACGTCGTTGCCGGCGAAGAACGCGAGGCTGACGCCCGCGTTGCGGGCCGCCATCACGTTGTTCCACTGGTTCTGGTTCCAGTATTCGTCGTGCCCTGACGACATGTAGACCTTGTGGTTGAGCAGCAGACTGCCCTGGGTGGACACGTCGACGCCGCTGAGATAGCTCACGTCGTAGCCGTTGCGCTCCAGGAACTGGATCATCGGGTACTCGGAGCCGAAGACGCCGTTCGCGCCGGAGACGTTCAGCGGCCGGTTGTAGCTGACCGCGTAGGCGCGGCCGTCGGGGGCGGGGCCGTTGCCCTGGTACAGGTCGTCGCCGCCGAACATGTTGTACGCCTGCCACGTCTGATCCGAGGTCTGCACGACGACATCGGAGTGACTGGACGGGTTCGTGACGACGAACGGGTACGGCATGAAGCCGTGGCCGCTGGTCTCGTCGAGGTCGGCGAGATAAACGCCGGAAACGGCGTTCGAGGGCACCGTCCAGGTGGCGGTCACCGACCAGTTGCCGCAGTCGGTCATGCCGGTGGACGAGTCACGCTGGCAGGCGGGCTGGGTGACCGCCGGGAAGATCGCGGTCGGCGAGGTCGGCATCAGCCGCGCGCCGTCGCCGCCGTACCAGCCGAGCCGGTAGATCTCCACCTGGTACTGCTCGGGCGAGTCGACCTTGAAGCTGATCGTCTGGCCGGGCGAGACGGATTCGGCAGTGGAGAAGCCCTGGATGTCACCGTAGGCGCTGGGGGAGTACCACTGGCTCATCGGCGTGCCGGGCAGCGTGTTCTCGCAGGCCACCGGGTTCGAACCGGGGCCGCAGGGATCAGCCTGCGCGGAACCGACCGGTGCGATCAGCACCGCGAGTACAGCGAGAATCACCGCCTGAATGAGCAGCCGCCAGCGGCGACCGCGAGGGTTTTTGAAGAAAGCTGATATAGGCCTTACAAACATCGCCCACCCCGGGCCTAGAAAAGACGAATACGGAAGTTCCTCGCCCCACACTGCGGCACTAAACATAGCGATCGAACGCCGAATTGACAGCCGTACGCAGATATTGTTGCGACATCTTCATCTCGGCTGTTCGCGAGGTAACTCTCGGTGTCCGGCTTATGTCAGCTCGGAAGGGGCTCCGATCGCCGTTCCATCACCGTAGGTGTTGCCTGTCCACCGGTTTCCGACGCCTGTCGGGTTCCAGTGCGCGATCACGCCGTAGAAGCCGCACTGCGGCCAGTACTCGGCGGCGAAGATGTTACCAGACACGATCATGCGCGCCGCGCCGGACCCCCCTCCGTACAGCGCGTATGCGCCGCCGGCGAGATAGTTGTCCTTGATCGTGATGTCCGTGACCGGGCCGTTGTCCGGGTAAAGTCCTATCGCCGCGGAGGCGCCTTTGTCGACGGCGATCGGGTTGAGCAAGGTGTTATGGACGACCTGCAGACCCAGGGTGTCCGCGCCGTTGACGATTACTGCGTCAGTGTGCTGATAATACCCGCTGTGATTGATGAACGGCACCAGATCATGCACATAGTTGTCATGAATATAGCCGTGACCGGTGGAAATAGTATTTCCGAATACTGATAAGTCGCACCAGCCGACCTCGACGCTGCCGTTGCTCATGTTGGACAACGCGTAGTCCTCGCCGCCGTTGTCCGGGCCGTTTCCGGGCACCGCGGTGATGGAAGTGTGCAGGATGCGCAGGCCGGTGTGGCCCGGGCGCAGGTTCACGCCCCACCAGTTCGACGAGGTGATCCGGCTGCTGATGATCGTCACGTTGTTCGCGTAGACGTCCAGCGAACCGGTGAGATTCCAGCCGCTTATGACCATGCCGTTCTCGCGGATCGAGATGTTTCCGGAGCGCGCGGTCAACGCGGTCGAGCCGGGGCCGGTGTTCCCGGCGTTGGGAAATCCGCAGGCTGCCGGGTTGGCGCAGGCCGCGCGTATCGCGGGGGTGGTCGCGGAGGCGCGGGCGCGAGGACTGGCGGTGAACGGGGTTTTCGGTGCGATCGTGGTCGTTGCTACGACGCGCGGTACCTGGGCGCTGGTATCGCGGGGGGTGTTCGAGTGAAGCGCGACGACGGCGGTTAACGCGCCACCGCCGAGGACGATGACGGCGCCGACGACCGCCAGGATGAGCATGTTCCGGCCGCGCCGGCCGGTCCGATTCGACCGGCCGGGTTGATCGTCTTGGTTGGATTCGTGCGTCATCGTGTGCTGTGCCCTGCTTCTATTGCGGTGATTGCAGTGATGCCTTGAGAACTTCGACGACGCGCTCCTGCTGTTCCGCGGTGATGTGTGGGTGCAGCGGCAGCGAGAGGATGCGCGAGGCGGCGGCCTCGGCGTTGGGGAAGGCGCCGGGCTCGTATCCGAGGTATGTGAATGCCGGGGTGAGGTGCAGTGCGGTCGGATAGTGCACGCCGGCACCGATTCCAGCAGCGTTGAGTTTTGCGACAAGAGCGTCGCGCTGTTCGCGATCGCTGTGTTGCTCATCAGTGGCAAACGCATCAAGCTGAATTACGTACAGGTGCCACACATGTTCGTTTCCTGGGTGCGTCGCAGGAAGCTTTATCCCTGCTACGCCGGCGAGCATTTCGGCATAACGATCTGCCGCCGCGCGACGCGCCTCGTTCCATTCCGCGAGCCTGCGCAGCTTCGCGCGCAGGACGACGGCCTGCAGGGCGTCGAGGCGGCTGTTGAAGCCGATGAGGTCGTGGCTGTACTTGCTCAGGCCACCGTGGTTGGCCAGCGCACGGACGGTCGCCGCGAGGTCGGCGTCGTCCGTCAGGACCGCGCCGCCGTCGCCGTACGCGCCGAGGTTCTTGCCGGGGTAGAAGCTGGTCGCCGCGATGCCGCCATCGGCCCCCGCGGTACGTCCGAGCCTCGTCGCGCCCTGGCACTGCGCGGCGTCTTCGACCACGTGCACACCGCTTCCGGACAGCTTCGTCGTGAGCTGTTCGACCTCGGCATGCTGGCCGTACAGGTGCACCGGGATGACCGCAGCGGTCTGCGGACCGACGGCGGCCAGCGCGGCCTGAACGTCGATCAGGTGGCTGCCGGGCTCGCAGTCCACGAGCACCGGCCGCGCGCCGGCGCGGGCCACGGCCTCGGCGGTGGCGATGAAGGTGTTGGCCGGCAGCACGACCTCGTCGTCCGAGCCGACGCCTACGGCGCGCAGCGCGAGTTCGAGCGCATCGGTGCCGTTGGCGACGCCGACGACGTGCTGTACGCCGCTGAACCGGGCGTACTCCTCCTCGAAGGCGGCCACTTCGGGCCCGCCGATGAAGCCGGTCGTGGCGAGGACCCGCTGGAAGCCCTCGGCGACCTCGTCGGCGATCTCGGCGTGCGCCGCCTTGAGATCGACCAGCGGTATCGAATTCGTCGGCGCCATTCCCTAAGCCAGCCTCTCGTGTGCTTCTGTACTATTCAATGACGATTTATTAGGTTCTGCATCATTAGTGCGCAATAGTCGCGCCGGACTGCCCACCCAAGTTTGTGCTGCCGGAACGTCGTGCAGCACCAGTGAGCCCATGCCGATCAGCGACCCCGCGCCAATCTTCACGCTCTCGCGGATCAGCGCTCCAGCGCCGATATACGCACCGCGCTCGACGCGTACCGCGCCGCCGAACTTCACTCCGGAGGCGACTGTGGCGTAGTCGCCGATAGAGACGTCGTGCGTCAAGACCACGTGCGGCATCACCGCGACGTGCGCCCCGACTTCAACCGAGGCGCTCAGCACGCTCTGCGCCAGAATCACGCTGCCCGGACCGATCGTCGAGTCAGCCGAGATCGATACGGATGGATGCACGATCGTCGCGTACCGCTCCGGCGGCAGCCCGAGTCGTTCGACGATACGCATCCGCGAGTCGTAGCGGCGCGGATTGCCTACGCACACGACGACGCGCGCGCTCGGCAGCGATTGGATCAAATCGGTGCCGCCGATCACCGGCAGCCCGTCGACCCGCCGCCCATGCAGCAGCGGGTCGTCATCCAGGAACCCGAGCAGCTGCCAGGTCGGGCGCCCGGGGTTGAGCGATACGGCGTTGATCGCGGCCACGGCTTGCGCGGTCTCACGAGCGAAGCCCCCGGCGCCGACGATCAGCAGTTCCGGATCCTTCACCTCGCGCCCCCGCCCGCTGTAGTCACGACTGCGTGCCCACGGTATTAACCCGCCGGCTTTCGCAGCACGTCCACGACGTGCTCCTGCTGAGCGTCCGTCAGCGTGTGGAACAGCGGCAGGATGAGCGAGTCGCGGCTCAGCAGCTCGGTGTTCGGCAGCGGCACGTGTTCGACGTCCTGATACGCCGGCTCCAAGTGCGACGCCATGATGCCGCGCCGCGCCGAGACGCCTGCGTCGGCGAGCCGAGTGAGCACGCCGTCACGTCCCTCGGGGAAGTACTCGGGGTCGAGCAGCACCCAGAACGACTGGTAGTTGCTCGTGCCGTACTCCGGATCGCGCACGGGACGCGTGCCTGGCACGTCGGCCAGCAGTTCGTGGTACCGCGCGGCCAGCTCGCGCCGCCGGGCGATCATGTCGTCCAGCTTGGCCAACTGCACCAGGCCGACCGCGGCCTGGATGTCGGTCATCCGGTAGTTGTAGCCGACCTCGAGGTAGCTCTCGAACACCGGACCGGTGCTCGCGTGACGCGCCGCGGCCGACATGTCCATGCCGTGCTCGCGCAACCGCTTCAGCTTCCGCGCCTGATCGGCGTCGTCGAGGGTGATCATGCCGCCCTCGCCGGTCGTCAGCAGCTTGCGCGGATGGAACGACCAGGCCGCGATGCAGCGAACCGGTACCGATCGGCGCGCCGCGATACGTCGAGCCCACGGCGCACGCCGCGTCCTCGATCAGCTGGAGGTCGTGCTGAGCGCACAGCGCGCGCATCGCGTCGAGATCGGCGGGCATGCCGCCTTGGTGCACGAGCATCACGGCGCGCGTGCGCGACGTCAGCATCGGCTCGACGGTCTCAGGCGTCAGATTTCCGGTCTCGACGTCCACGTCGGCGAACACCGGGGCGGCACCGACGTACCGCACCGCGTTCGCCGTCGCGATGAACGAGAACGACGGCACGATGACCTCGTCGCCCGGCCCGATCCCGCACGCCACCAACGCCAGGTGCAGCGCGGTGGTGCAGGAGCTGACCGCGACCCCTTCCCGCGCGCCGACCCGCGCCGCGAACTTCTCCTCGAAGCTCGCGACGCGCGGTCCCTGCGCGACCCAGCCGGAGAGCACCGCTTGCGCGGCGGCCTCGGCCTCGGCCTCGCCGAGGTAGGGGATCATGACAGGGATTCGATCAGACACAGTTGCGGTCCATACCTGAGCCCATTACAGCGTGGTCCCGGTCGCGAGGATCTCGGTGCGCCACCAGTCGACCAGCCCGCGCAGTCCGTCGACCAGACCGATCTGCGCGGTGAAGCCGAGCTTCTGCGCCGCCGCCGAGGTGTCCGCCAGCCGCCGGGTCACGCCGTTGACCGCGCGCTCCGGGCCGTGCTCGACCGGCAGGTCCGAGTCCATGGCGCGTCAGCAGCGCGGCGGCCAGTTCCTTGAGGCTGGTCTCCTCGCCGCGCGCGACGTTGAAGACTTCGTCGGTCAGCGGCGAGCGGGCCGCCAGCAGGTTCGCCCGCGCGATGTCGTGCACGTGCACGAAGTCCATCGTCTGCTCGCCGTCGCCGAAGATGATCGGCGGCTGCCCGGCGTCGATGCGCTCCATCCAGCGGATCAGCACCTCGGTGTACTTGCCGTGCGCGTCCATCCGGGGGCCGTACACGTTGAAGTAGCGCAGCGCGAGGTAGTCCAGGCCGTACATGGCCTTGAAGCTGCGCAGCATGCCCTCGTTGAAGGCCTTGGCCGCGCCGTAGAACGTGTCGTTGTTATAGGGGTGGTGGTGCTCGGTCGGTCGGGAAGGACTCGGCGAGCCCGTACACCGAGGCCGAGGACGACGCGATCACCTTGCGAACGCCACGGCCGCGGCGGCTTCGAGCACGTTGAACGTGCCGTCCACCAGCACCTCGTTGGCCAGCCGTGGCTCCGACGCGCACTGCGTGATCCGGATCGCGGCCAGGTGGAAGACCAGATCGGTCCCATCGGTGGCCGCGCGCACCGTCTCCCGGTCGCGGATGTCGCCCTCGATGATGCGCACTGGGCCGTTAGCCGTCGCCCAGGCGAGGTTCTCCCGGCGGCCGCGAGTGAAGTCGTCGAGCACCCGGACTTCCGAGGCCCCCTCGCGCACCAGCAGATCGACGATGTTCGATCCGATCGTCCCGGCGCCGCCGGTTACCAGGATCGTGCCGAGGGCGCCGGCTTCGAGATCACCGCTGTCGACCGAATTGTCTCGCACTGACACTACTTACTCCCACCCTTTGAGGCCGACCACCGCGCCCTGGAATGCCAGGCTACGCGAGGCCGCTTCCAACACGTCGAGCACGCGCAGTCCGGCGCGGCCGTCGGTGAGCGGCGCGCGTCCGGTACGGATCGACGCCGCGAACTCCTCGACCATCGCGCCCAGCGCCTCCCGCTCGACCAGAGCCGGAGCGGTCATGTCACCGGAACGGTACGAGATCTGCATCTCCCGGCGCGTCTCCGCGCCGATCTCGCCGGCCGAGGCCAGGTCCACGCCGCGGTCGAAGACCGAGATGCGCTGCGCCGGGTTCAGGTCGTCCCACACCAGCGTGCGCTTGGAGCCGCCGATCATCGTGGTGCGCACCTTGGTCGGCGAGAGCCAGTTCACGTGCACGTGCGCGATGGCGCCGTTGTTCAGCCGCAGCGTCAGATACGCGACGCAGGCGCGGCCGGCGCCGATCGGGTCCGCGCCGTGCGCCGCGACGGCCACCGGTTCGGCGCCGTCCGGCAGTACCGAATCGAGGATCGACAGGTCGTGCGGAGCCAGGTCCCACATGACGTCGACGTCCCGCTGCACCAGACCGAGGTTGATGCGGACCGAGTCGAAGAAGTGCAGCTCGCCGAGCGCGCCCTCCTGAATCAGCTCCCGGATCTTGGTGACCGCCGGGGTGTAGCAGTAGGTGTGGTCGCACATGAGCGTCAGCCCGCGCTTCTCGGCCGCCTCGACGAGGATCTTGCCGTCGGCGTAGGTGGCGGCGAGCGGCTTCTCGATCAGCACGTGCTTGCCGGCTTCGAGCGCGGCGAGCGCCAGATCCTTGTGTGTCCCGGCCGGAGTGGCGATCGCGACCGCGTTGACGGTCTCGTCCGCGAGGACGCTGGCGTAGTCGTCGGTCACTTCGACCGTCGAGTAGCCGCCGAGCACCTTGCGCGCCCGGTTCACGTCCAGATCGCACAGCCAACGCAGCCGGAACTGCTTCGAGGCCTGGAAGTTACGCACCAGGTTCGGACCCCAGTAACCGGCCCCGATTACCGCGACGCCGAGCGGCTGCGCCTCGTTCCCACTGCTGCGCATTGCCTGTCCCATGTTCTCGTCCCCCATTTAGAACGCTCCGGTGCCGCGGACCACCGCGGACGTCGTCTTCAGCAGGATTTTCGCGTCCAGCTGCGGCGACCAGTTCTCCACGTAACTCAGGTCCAAGCGGACCGACTCGTCCCAGGAAAGCATCGACCGGCCGCTTACCTGCCACAAACCGGTGATGCCGGGCTTGACCGCGAGCCGTCGGCGCACCTCGTCGGTGTACTGCGCGGCTTCGCTCGGCAGCGGCGGGCGCGGCCCGACCAGGGACATCTCGCCACGCAGCACATTGATCAGCTGCGGCAGCTCGTCGAGCGAGCACTTGCGCAGTATTCGGCCGATCGCGGTGATGCGCGGGTCGCGGCGGATCTTGAACAGCACTCCGTCGCTCTTCTCGTTCAGGTGCTCGAGGTGTTCGCGCATCTGTTCCGCGTCCGCGACCATCGTGCGGAACTTGATGCACTTGAACTCGGCGCCGTTGAGGCCGACCCGGACCTGCTTGAACAGAGCCGGACCGGCACTGGTCGCGCGCACCACCACGCCGAGGGCGAGCATCAGCGGGGAGAGCAGCGCCAGTAGCAGCGCCGCCGCCGCGCGCTCGATTCCGTCCTTGATGACGCGCAGCGGACCGGTGAGGATCGGCGCGCGGATGTGCAGCAGC
>CAVQPP010000065.1:0-9182 GCA_963714445.1 uncultured Actinomycetota bacterium | reverse complement strand
GAAGACCACGGTACAGGCACGCTGACGCGGCGGCGGGCAGGCTGCCCACCGGATCGCGGCTACTGTCTCGCAGGGACCGGCAACATGCACGAGTGCGCCGAGCAGCGGGTCGGCTGGCTCGGCAAGGTGCGTAGAGCTTGCCGGGCAGCACGGTGATCAGTCTCGAAGCGGACCACTGGTGATCTCCTTCCAGGGATTGTCCGCGGCCTGTAGCCAGCGGACGGGGTGGGGAATGGAAAGGGCCGCCAGCAGCACCTGCTGGCGGCCCTCCCGGGGATGGATCTCGGTTGCGGCCTGCTCACCGCCCGTCGGTGACGTCAGCCTCGGCAGGCGCGCCCAGTTGCCGGAGCCGTCTGGATCTGGCTCGCCGTCACCGGCCGGGTCGTCGCCCTGACCGGTCAGCGTGCAGGCCGATGTCGCCGGTCCAGGGGACGCCGTCGGCACGGCCTGCTCGATCGGGGTCAGCTGTGTGGCCGGTGCTGGCCAGGAAGGCCAGGTACTCACCGGCCTGGGTGCGGGGGCATGGGCTGTAGCGGTATCGGTGCGCCAGGTGTTGCGGCCTTCGTTCTGGGTCATCGCGTGCTCGTAGGTGACGGCGATCGGGGCGAGCATCAGCAGCGGAGCCGGGCCGCGGCGGTGGTGCCGCAGATCTCCAGCCACTTCGCCGCGTCCTGCCGGGTGACCTCGGCTGAAGCCCATCCGGCCTGGGCGCGATGGCCAGGCCGGTGCGCAGGGGCTCGGGCATGGCCAGCAGCTGCCGGGCGATGAACTGGGCGGCCTCGCGCGGTGCGCCCGGCGGGCGAACAACTCGTCGGCGAGCCACCGCTTCCGCACCTCGGCGGCGGCCTGCCAGGCCTTGTTCCCCTCGATGACCAGCCTGCGCGCCGGGTCGGGCGGCTCCTCCGCCGGAGCGGGGACGTACCGGGCCCGGGCGTCCCGGGTCGCCGGCATCCGGGGCTGGGTCACCGGCCGTGGGGGGCTGGGCCGACGGCTGCTGTGCGGAGGTGTGGCCGTGCTCGGCGGGACTGGCGCAGTAGTAGACGGCGTGGCGCAGGTCCCAGGAGATGAAGAACGCGCCCCGGCCCGGGCAGCCGGTGGGTCTCAGGGGTGAGGTCTTCGCCGTCGTGCAGCAGCTGGGACAGCCGGGCCGCCCCGGCCGGGAGTTCTGTGGTGATCTGCACCCCGGGGGCCTGCAGCTCGCCGAGGAGCTGTGGGTGCTCGGCGGCTCTCGGCGCGCTGCTGGCGGATCCGCTCGGCCTCGTATTCCACGTTGTACCCGCGCTGCAGGGCATCCAGAATCCTTGACACGGCCCCGCGTCCCCGTCGAACTCGGCCAGCAAGGCCAGGTCCTCGAGGTCGAGCTGGCGGGTGAGGTCACCGGCGGCGGACCGGGTGCCTTCGGAGATCTGGGCCACCTTCAGCGCGGTCTTGATCTCCTCGGTCTTCCGGCCGGTGGCCTTCCGCAGCCGCGTCCGCGACGCCCCGGCCTCGTGCGCCGCGAACAGGGCCGCGGCTTCCTCGGCACGGGGAAGTTCTTCCGGTAACCGCCGCCGTTGGCCAGCGCCATGTCCAGGTACTGGCCCGCCTCGTCCCCGGCGCGGTCTGGGTCGATGTGACAGCGCACCGCCTCCAGCCCGGCCTTCACTGCCGCAGCAAGGCGCCGGTGCCCTTCGATGACCCGGTACCCGCCGTCGCTGGCCGGGTGACCAGCAGCGGGACCCGCACCCCGTCGTGGCGATCGAGGCGCAGAACTCCGCCGTCAGCTCCAGGTCCTCGCGGACGTTGCCAGGGTGGGCGGTCAGCTCGCTGACCGGGACCATCAGCCGAGCGCACTCGGGCCCTGCCTGCTCGCTGCGGCCCGCGTCCGGCTGCTGCCGGTCCCGGCCATGGCTGTCTGGGGTGGTTTCGGGCAGGTCAGGCATCGGGATTCTCCTTACGGTGATGGTCGGGACGGGAAGTGGCCTGCGCCGTAGCGGCCGGGCGCGCGTGGGTCAGGCCGCTGGCTGGTGCCGGGGCCGGCCGGGGTGCACGAGGGCGCCGTCGAGGGTGACGGTGAGCGTGTCGCGTTCGGCGTCGGTCTCGGTGCAGATCTCGATCAGCAGGCCGTCCCGGCCGGGGTCCTGCCGGACGTAGACCGTTGGTGTCACCGGCGTCGACACGGCGACTGGCCAGCCCAGCGCGGTCTCGTGGTGGAGACCTCGATGTCGCGGGCCTTGGCCATCGGCCGGCCGGTGCGGCCGAGGATCATCGCGATGTCCTCGAGGCGGACTGGCCAGGCTCGGTGGTGGTCAGCAGCGCGTGGATGTCATTCAGCGCGGCGGTGTCGCTGTAGCCGCGGGCCGCGCGGCAGCCGCAGCGGGTGACCGTGCCATCAGGCATAATGGCATCCTCCAAGAGGGGTGGAGGAACAGCTCCCCGCCGACGTGGCGGGGAGCCGCAGCGGGGGGAGGGTCAGGCGGACGCGGCCGCCTCCAGGGCGCGCAGCGCCAGGGACTCCATCTCGTGGGCGGTGTCGGCGTCGTCGAGGGTCTGGGCGACGCTGGTCACGGCGTGCATGACCCCGCCGGCGGTGAGGTCGCCGCCGCGGATGAAGTGGGCCAGGATGTCGCGCTGCTGGTCGTCGGTGAACCGCAGCCGCGCCGACACCGCGGATGGTCTCCTGCGGGTCAGCGACCGGATGCCCGGCGCGCGTTCCATCGCCCGCACCGCCCGCTGCACATAGCCGGGTCCAGGAACGTGGCCACCGCGTCGGTGGTCTTCGCCGTGATCAGCGCCAGGGTCTTGTCCAGCGTGTTGCCCGACCAGGTGACCCGGCCCTCCTCGTGCCGCTCGCCCAGGTGCACGGCGCGCATCGCGTCGCGGGTGATGGTCATCCCGTTGCGGCACACCTGCACGACCAGCCGCGGGGTGAGGGTGAACGCCCCGCACCCGGTCTCGGAGTTGGTGATCACGAACCCGGCGAACACGACCGGGTTGTCCGCCCCGGCCGCGCCGGTGAACGGGCTGCGGTACCCGGCCAGCAGCACCGGGGCCAGCGCCCGGACCTGCTCGCACACGACCCGGACGTACATCCGCCGCTCGGTCAGGTCACACCCGTCGACCTGGACCGGGAACCCGGCCTGGCGGACGCCGTCCAGCGCGGCCAGCAGCACGTCCAGATTGTCGATGATCTTGTACCCGTCGGACAGGAACGCCCGCGCCACGCCCGCCGCCGTCCTGGCCGCGCAGGCAGCGGATCAGGAACCGGCGCTCGTCCCCTCCAGCCAGCCGTTCACGTTCGCGTCGTACAGCCCGGGCTTCTGCTCGCGCATCTTCCGCAGGTAGGCGGCAGGGATGCCGAGCTTGTCCGCGACCCCCTGATCACACACATCGGTCGGCGTGTAGGCGCCGGCGGTCATGGTCACCCCGCCCGGGCCGAGGACCGGCTCGGTCTCCCGCACCACCAGCCGCGCACCGTCGGCGTGGATCGCGGCGGCGGGGGCGACGATGTCGACCTTGCGGGCCTGCTGATCGCGCAGCAGCGCGGCGAGGTCCTCCAGGGTGGCGTTCCGGGCACCCGGCAGGGGCGCCGAAGAAGTGCGGATGGTCATGGGCTGTCCTTCCGCAGACGATGAGCTCGTCCGGGTGGCAGGGGGCCTCCCGGCGGACAGGGCAGCAAGGCGCCGTTCAGGGCCGGGGCCCGCACCTACCGGCCGGCCCGGGCAGGCAAGATGTTTTCCCCGCGGGCCCAAACAAGGCAGCGCCGGCGAACGCCGGCACCATTCGCCCCACGCGACGAGTCAGCGGCCATCCGGCCAGCACCCCTGGCCCGCGGTCAGGGAAAAGATCTCTGCCCGCCCGGGGCGAGCGCAGCGAGAGGCCGGTTGCGGGACACGGCACAACGGCGCATGCTGACCCGGCCGGGAGTCACCACCCATTTGAGGAAGAAGATCCACAAATAACCAGGCAAAAGGTACTAATCGCTCGGCGCTTGGGTTGAACGTAGCCAACTGCAGTGACCACTCGATGCGGGAAAGATCAAATGACACAGCTCGGTCAAATTCGCTAGAACACCCTGACATCGGGTGTATAGCCGCCGTTAGGGTGATCTGACCATGATGTGGGGGAGCAAGCATGGCTGCGGCTGACAACCGGTGGTGGGGTCCGCGCTCTGATTTCCCGTGGGAAGAAGACGCGCTCAGGCACATCCGGGGCCTGTTACCCGAGGCCGAGCCGTACCGGTCCTGGCACACCTTCACCTTCACAGCTCAGACCGGGCACGTCCGCGAAGTGGACCTGCTCACCGTCACCCCGGGCGGGCTGTTCCTGATCGAGATCAAGAGCCATCCCGGCCGGGCGACCAACCGCGGGGCGACGTGGCTATTTGCTGGCCAGGACCGGACCAGGACGATCGAGAACCCGCTGCACTTGACGGACCTCAAGTGCAAGGAGATCAAGAGCCTGCTGGGGTGGGCGGCAAACCAGCTTGGCCGCCGCCTGCACATCCCGTACATCCAGGCCGCCGTGTTCCTGTCTGCTCCTGACTTGCAGTGTGAGTTCGACGAGGTGCAGCAGACCCTCGTCTTCGGCCGGGAGGGCTTAACTCAGCAGACCGGCCTGCCCGGCATCTGGTCCGGCCTGCTCGGCCTGCCGCCACGCAACGCCGCCAGCCGGGTTGACCCCACGTTCTCCAAGCAACTGCCCCGGTTGCTGGACAAGATCGGCATCCAGGGGGTGCGCAAACACCGCAAGGTCGGCCCGTTCCAGCTTGAGCCGCGCGCTTTCGACACCGGGCCGGCGTGGGAGGACTACCTCGCGGAGAACACCGCACTTTCCGACGATCAGCCCCGCCGGATCCGGATCTACCTGTCGGACCGGGACGCGCTCAAGGAGCAGCGGGAGTCAGTCCGCCGGGCCGCCCGCCGTGAATACCTGGCGCTCCAGGGCATCTCCCACGAGGGGATCGTGCGGGCCGAGCAGTTCAGCGAAGAACACGAGGCTGGCCCGGCTGTCATCTTCCGGCACGGGCATGGCTGGCAGCGCCTTGACCACTTCATGGCCGGGCCCGGCCAGCAGCTCCCGGTCGATACGCGGATCGAGATGGTGCGCCAGCTCGCCGAAGCGCTCGACCACGCCCATCGCCGTCACCTGTATCACCGGGCGCTCGCCGCCCGCAGTGTGTACGTGGAGCTGGACGGCCGTTATCCGCGGCTGCGGATCGCTGACTGGCAGGTATCGGCCCGCCCGGGCGGCGGATCTTCTTCTCCGCATACGGCGCTGGTGTCCAGCCGGGCGACCATGTTCGGCGCGCAGGTCGAGCCATCGGCTGCCGCCTATCTGGCGCCCGAGTTCGGCAATCCCGACTCCGAGGCCACGTTGCTGGACGTGTTCGGGCTGGGCGCGCTGACCTATTTGATCCTCACTGGCCAGCCACCTGCCTCCTCCAGCACGGAACTGGCCAGCCGCCTGGCCAGCGAACGCGCCCTCGTCCCTTCAGCTGTCGCCGACCAGGTCAGCCCGGCCATGGACGATCTGGTCAAAGAGGCGACCACGGCGGCGCCGAGCGACCGGCTCGAATCGGTCCGGGACTTCCTGGTCTACCTGGACTTGGTCGAGGAGGAGCTGACCCGCCCGGACGAGGAGGAGATCCCGGACCTTCTGACGGCCACCAAAGGCGCGCAGACCCCAGATGGGTGGGAGATCCAGCAGGTCCTGGGCAAGGGCTCCACCGCGCGGGCGCTGCTGATGGCCAAAGACGGCCACGAGCGTGTGTACAAGGTGGCGCTCAGCGAAGCCGCCCGCACGCGGATGGAGCACGAGGCGGCCCAGCTTCGCCGTCTGCGTGACTCGCATATCGTCCGGCGGATCGCCGGCCCGGTCCCGATCGGCCGGCGCACCGTCCTGATCCTGGACCGGGCGGGTGAGCAAACGGTCGGCCAGTACCTGCGCAGCCAGGGCCGGTTCCCGATTGGGGACCTCGAATCCCTGGGCGCCCAGCTCTTCCAGGTGGCCGAATACCTGGAGAGCGAAGGCGTCTGGCACCGCGACATCAAGCCGGACAACCTGGCCATCCGCCGCCCCCCGAAAAGGGCCTGCGCCTGGTCCTGTTCGACTTCTCCCTGGCCGAGGCCACCACCCGCGCCACGCAGGCCGGAACCCCGCCGTATCTGGACCCGTTTCTTGGTACCGAACGAAGACCAGAGTTCGACGCCGCCGCCGAACGGTACTCAGTTGCGGTGACACTGCACGAGATGGCCAGCGGCGAGCTGCCGTCCTGGGGAGACGGGATCGTCGAGGCCAGGCTCCTGGACCCGGCCGAGCAGGTGCCCCAGCTCGCCGAAGACGCCTTCGACCCGCAACTACGGGAACGCCTGGTGGCGTTCTTCTCGACCGCACTGCAGCGCGACGCTGGCCAAGCGGCACGGCTCGCTGGCCGCGATGGCGAAGGCGTGGGCGGACGTGTTCCGGGACCTGGATCAGGCCCGGCCGGCCACCACGCCACGCACGATCGACGCCGAGCCAGCCACCGCAGCCGAAGCGCGGGAAGTGTCGGCCGCCCGGGTCGCGGCGGAGACACCGCTGGTGGCGGCCGGCCTGTCGGCCCGGGCGCTGTCCGCGGCCGAAGATCAGCTGAAGGTCAATACGGTCGGCGAACTGGTCAAGATCCCGGCGGCGCGCGTGCAGCGGCTGCGCGGGGTCGGCCTCGGCCCCCGGAACGAGTTGCTCAGGCGGGCCCGGGAATGGCGGCAGCAGCTTCAGGTCAGCGAGCAGACACCGCCACTGCGGGCCAAAGCCGCCGGAGCGGATCCGGCGGTCCTCAGCCTGGATGAGATCGCGGCCCAGCTCGTCCCCAAGCAGACCGACGGTAACGGCGCCGAGGTCAGGGTCATCCGGCTGGCACTGGGCTTGCCCGACCCGGATGGGCACACCGGACCACTTCCTTCATGGGCAACGCAGTCCGCCATTGCCGCCCAGGCTGCGCTCAGTCCCGCGTACGTCAGTGACCTGCTGGCCAGGGCCCGGGAGCGGTGGACCAAGAGCCTCCCGGCGGTGACGAAGCTGCGCGTCACCGTGCGGGAGATCCTGGAACGGCATGGCCGGGTGATGGAGTCCCGGTATCTGGCCGCCGCGCTGCTGGCCGAACGCGGCTGCGCGCTCGCCGACGACGCCGCCCGGCTGGCGGTGGCCCAAGCCTGCCTGCGGGCCGCCATCGTGACCGAGGAACACCTGGAGAACCCCCGGCTGGCCCCCCGCCGGATCTCCGATGACAAGATGCTGATCGCCTCGGTGGCCGAGGGCGACGCGAGTCTGCCCACCGAGGAAGAACTGTTCGACTACGCGATCGAGCTGGGCCAGGTCGCCGACAAACTGGTTGACCTCCCGGACGCGGCGCCCTTGCCGGCCGGCCAGGCCGCCCGGCAGCAACTGTCCGCAGTAGATCGGCCCCCGGGCATGCCTGCGCTGGCCGACACGGACCTGGTGGCGCTGGCCGTTGGCGCGTCCCGCACGGCCGCGATGACCGCCCGGCTGGAACTGTACCCGCGCCAGCTGAGCCCGGCCCGGGCGCTGCACCTGTCACAGGCCGCCAGCTTCCTCGCCCACCCGGGCATCAAGCCCGACCAGTTGCGGGACCGGGTGCTGGCCCGGTTCCCCGAGCTGGCCCAGCTACCCGCAGCCTCGGACCTGCGCCAGTTGCTCCAGGAGATGGGCCACCGGGTTGACGTGGTCACCGGGCCCGATGGAGCCCCGCGCTACGAAACCCCGGGCGGGACGCTGGTCGCGCCCTGGTCCAGCACCAAGGGCCCGTCATCGGCGGGATCAGGCGGCGGGCGGGATGAAGAGGCATGGCTGCGGCTGCGCAGCACCGCGGAACGAGGCGGGTTCCTGGTCGTGAAGACCTGGCTCACCGAATCGGTCGCGATCGCGGCCCAGCTGGCCGCGCTCGACGCGGTCACCGCCGTGCCGGTGGCACGCCTGTTCGTGTCCGGGCTGCGCGAGATCGTAGCCGAGCGTGGCAAGCCCCGCTGGGAGACGGTGCTGGCGGCTGACTCCGCCAGTGCGCCGCCGAACGCGCAGAGCGGATTCCGCCGCCTGGTGGAGGAAGTGTGGGAACGGATAGACGCCCAGGTCCGCGCGGCGCCGGGGCTCGTTCTGCTGTCCGACGCCACCCCGCTGGCCCGCTACCCGGGCGGCATGGAACTGCTCGCCCGGCTCGCCTCGGCCGCCCGGCAAGCCGACGAATCCCCGTTCGGCCTGTGGCTGCTCTGCCCCATGGAAGATCCCCGCCGCCCCGCCCTGCTGGACGGCCAGATCGTCGGCGCGCTCGGCGACGGCGAGCAAGTTATCCTCCGCCCGCCTGCCCCAGCTCGTGCTGAACGGAGGGCCTCGTGATCGACAAGGACTGCCCTGCTGGCCGACCTCAAGCCCCAGGTGCGCGCGCTCGAAGCCGACCTGCGCCAGCGCGCCGGGGAGGTGCCGGAGTTCGACACGGCACTGCGGGCCGAATGGCAGCAGGCCTACGCGGCCGAGCGGACCGCGGCCACCTATGAGACGTGGCTGGACGGCGAGGTCACCCAGGCCGCGGTGGCCTGGGTCCTGGGCACGGTATTCCTGCGCTTCTGCGAAGACAACGGCCTCATCGACCTGCCCTACCTGGCCGGTCCCGGCGACCGGCTGGCGGTCGCCATCGAACGGCAGCAGGAGTTCTTCGAGCACAACCCGCACCTGACCGACCGGGACTGGATCGTCGCCGGGTTCGAGGACATGTCCACGGCCTCCCCGGTGGCGGCCGGCCTGTTCGACCGGGACCACAACCCGATGTGGCAGATCACGCCGTCTCATCATGCGGCCAAGGATCTGCTCGCGTTCTGGCGCACCCCGGGCATGAACGCGGCCGTGGTCCACGACTTCAACGATCCCGGCTGGGACACCCGCTTCCTCGGCGACCTGTACCAGGACCTGTCCGAGTACGCCAGGAAGACCTTCGCCCTGCTGCAGACGCCAGAGTTCGTCGAGGAGTTCATCCTCGACCTGACCCTGAAACCAGCGATCGACGAGTTCGGCCTGGAACCCGAACCGCCGGGCCAGCGCCCCGACCTGCCCCGGACGCTGCGGGTGATCGACCCGACCTGCGGCTCGGGCCACTTCCTGCTCAGCGCGTTCCGCCGACTGGACGAAGCCTGGCAAGAGCAGTACCCGGCCAT
>CAVQPP010000064.1:0-25093 GCA_963714445.1 uncultured Actinomycetota bacterium | reverse complement strand
ACAACTCCGCGGTGACCGCGCTGGCCCGGGCCAACCCGGCCGACGGCACCCAGTTCGTCTACGTCCGGCAGGCCGACGCGACGTCCACCGCCACGGTCAGCACCCACCTCGCGCTGAACGCGGACCAGGCCGCCCGCTACACCTACGACGACGCCGACCCGGCGCTGACCTACACCGGGACCTGGACGCACGCCAACACCAGCAACGCCAACTACACCGCGGGCGACTACGACAGCACCGAGTCGTGGAGCACCCAGGCCCGCGCCAGCATGTCCGTCACGTTCACCGGCACCGCGGTGCAGTGGATCGGCCCGAAGAACAACAACGGCGGCATCGCCGACGTCTACCTGGACGGCAACCTGGCCGGCACGGTGGACACCTACGCCGCCGCGGGCAAGGAAGACCAGCAGGTGCTGTTCAGCCAGTCCGGGCTGGCCGCGGGCAGCCACACGCTGACCATCACGGTCACCGGGAACCAGAACGCGGCGTCCTCGGCGGACACCGTGGTGATCGACGCGATCAACGTGCCGACCGCCGCCCAGCTGGCCGACTACTACCCAACCGTGCCGCAGAGCGGCACGCTCACCCTGGACGGCCGGGACTCCCGGCTGCTGCTGGCCAACTACCAGTTCGGCGGGGGCGAGCACCTGGTCTACTCGACGTCCGAGCTGATGACCCAGGGCGACATCGGCGGCCAGGCCACCGCCGTGCTGTACGACCCGGACGGCACCGACGGCGAGACCGTGCTGCGCTACACCAGCCAACCGACGGTCAGCGTGCTGTCGGGTTCGGTGCAGAGCACGTGGGACGGCAGCCGCGGCGACCTGCGGCTGAACTACACCCACCACGGCCTGGCCGAGGTGCGGATCACCGGGGGCGGCGCGCCGCCGCTGCGGCTGCTGATCGCCTCGACCGACGTGGCCGAGGAACTGTGGCCCGAGTCCACCGCCGCGGGCGACGTGCTGGTGCAGGGCGGTTACCTGGTCCGCACCGCCGCGGTCCGCGGGTCTGAGCTCGCGCTGACCGGCGACACGTCGCAGTCCGGCCCGCTCACCGTGTGGGCGCCGGCCGGGGTGCGCTCGGTCAGCTGGAACGGCCAGCCGGTATCGGTGACGGCCGGCCAGGACGGCGCGCTGACCGGGACGGTGCCCGGGCCGGCCCCGGTGCACCTGCCCACGCTGACCGGCTGGAAGTTCAGTACCGAGACGCCGGAGGCGCAGCCCGGCTTCGACGACAGCTCGTGGACGCTGGCCGACCATCCGGTGTCCAACGCCTCCTCGCCCGCGACGCCGGTGCTGTACGCCAGCGACTACGGCTACCAGCACGGCTTCACCTGGTACCGCGGGCACTTCACGGCCACCGGCAACGAGACCGGCATCAAGCTGACCGCGGACGGCATCTCGCCGACCGGCGCCTACTCGGTGTGGCTGAACGGCGCGTTCCTCGGCTCGGCCAGCGCGGCCGGGGCCAGCACGCAGACGTTCACGTTCCCGGCCGGCGCGGTGCGCACCGGCCAGGACAACGTGGTCGCGGTGCTGGTCGAGAACACCGGCAACCCGGAAGGCCCGAGCGGGGAGAAGACCGGCCTGTACAGCGCCACGCTGACCGGCTCGTCCGCGCCCGTCACCTGGCGGCTGATGGGCAGCCCGGGCGGCATCCGGCTGCAGGACCCGGTGCGCGGCATCATGAACGAGGCCGGGCTGTACGGCAGTGACCACGGCTGGGACCTGCCCGGGTACCCGGACGCTGGCTGGCAGCCGGTGTCGCTGCCCGACTCGTGGGCCTCCCGGGGCGTGCCGCCGGGCATCGGCTGGTACCGGACCAGCTTCGCGCTGAACCTGCCGCGGGGCAGCTACGTCCCGGTCGACGTGCAGATCGGCGGCCCCGGACCCGGGGCCGGCACCGCCGCCTACCGGGCGTTCATCTACGTCAATGGCTGGCTGATCGGGCGGTACGTGAACAACGTCGGCCCGCAGCACCAGTTCTACGTGCCGGCCGGCCTGCTCAACGAGCAGGGCGGCAACACGCTGGCCATCGCGTCGTGGGGGATGGACGCCACCGGCGGCGGGCTGGACCAGGTCAGCCTCGTCGCCGCCGGGGACCAGGCGGGCGGCGTGCCGATCCGCCCGGTGCTGTCCCCGGGCTACTCGGCGGCGGTATACGGCCCGCCGTCCAGCCCGCAGCCGTCGCTGGCCGCGATCCCGTCCACAGCTCTCGCCGAGGGCACGTTCACCGTCACGGCCACGCTGCGCAACCCAACCCGGCAGCCGCTCCGCAACGCTTCTATTTCGCTTAACGCCCCTACGGGGTGGACGGTGGCGCCGTCCGGCCCGGCCGCACTGGGCACGGTGGCCGCTGGCGCGGCCGCGTCGGCCAGCTTCAAGGTCACCGCGCCCGCCTCGGGGCTGAGTCCCGGCCTGGTCGGGCTGCTGGCCAAGGCCACGTTCAGCGGCGGGGGCGGTCAGGGCGGCGGTACCCAGACACTGATCAACAGCGCGGACGTCACCGTCCCGGCCCCGAGCCTGGCGTCAACTTTTGACAACTCGGGCATCACGGACAACTCCAACCCCAGCCCGTCGGCCGGCTTCGAGGGTTTCGACGGGGAAGGCACCACGTACTCGGCGCAGGGCCTGGCCGCCGACAACCTGACCCCGGGCGCGTCGGTGACCGCGGCCGGGCTGACCTTCACCTGGCCCAACGAGCCGTCCGCCCAGCCGGACAACACGATGGCGCAGGGCCAGACGATCGCGCTGTCCGGTTCCGGCGGCACGCTCGGCTTCCTGGCCGCGGCCAACAACTCGGCCGAGTCGGGCACCGGCACGATCTATTACACCGACGGCAGCACCCAGGCGTTCACGCTCAACGTGGGGAACTTCTGGTATCCGTCCGGGCAGGACGGCAACCCGTCGAACACCCAGGTGGCCGGCGTGAACTATGCCAACTACCCGACGGGTTCCTCCGGGCATGAGGTGTACGTGTTCGAGCAGTCGGTAAGCCTGCAGTCGGGCAAGACCGTCGCCGCGGTGACGCTGCCCTCGCTGGGTGACGTGGCCGGCTACAACGCGGCGCTGCACATCTTCGCCCTGACGGTCGGCTGAGGCCAGCTCTGACCCCCGCCCACGAGCTGACCGCTGGTGGGCGCGGCCGGCCCAGTCCCGTACGGTGGTGCCATGGCCACCGCGTCCGCGCCGGATCGGGGCTGGGCCGTGTGGGCCCGCGTGCGGCCAGCGCCGGGGCACGTCCTGGACCTGCTGCACGCCCGGATGGCGGAGCCGTTCGCCCCGCACGTGCACGACGGGTTCTCGATCGGGGCCTGCACCGAGGGCCTGGAGATGATCCGGTACCGGGCCGGCGTCACTACGCCGCGCCGGGCAGCGTGGTCATCCTGGAGCCGGGCGAGGCGCATACCGGCGGCCCGTCCGGCGGGGCCAATTTCGTGTACCGGGTCATGTACCCGCCCGCGGAGTTGCTGGGTGACGGCGCGGACCGGCCGCCACGCTTCCCGGAGCCGGTGGTCATCGACCCGGCGCTGGCCGGCGAGATGCGCCGGGTGCACGCCGCGCTGAGCCAGGCGGCGCGGGGGAGCGAGCCGCTGGGTCCCGGGCCGGTGCGGACCGGGCTCGTGGGCACGGAGCCGCTGGAGGCCGAGTCCCGGCTGTGCTGGCTGCTCGGCGAGCTGGTCCGGCGGCACGCCTCGCCGGCCGCGCCCGCCGGTGTGCAGCCCAGCGGCGGCGCGCTCGCCCGCCGGGTGATGGGCCGGCTGGCGGATCAGCTGACCTGTCCGCCCGCGCTGGCCGAGCTGGCCGTCGAGGCCGGCTTGTCGCGCTATCAGCTGCTCCGGTCGTTCCGGGCCGAGGTGGGCATGCCGCCGTATGCCTGGCTGGCCCAGCACCGGGTGGCCCGGGCCCGGGTGCTGCTGGAGCACGGGCACCGGCCCGCCGAGGCCGCCACCCTGACCGGGTTCGCCGACCAGGCGCACCTGACCCGGTGGTTCCGCCGCGTGGTGGGGGTCACCCCCGGCGCCTACCGCAATGGCGTTCAAGACAGCCGCCGCCCGGATCGGTGACGCTGGCCCTTGGTGACGCCGGCCATCGCTGGCTGGCGGCGGCGGAATGCGAGGGTGCGGTGAGCCGACGCGGCTGGGTCCTGTTCGCCATCATGTGCGTGGTGTGGGGCATCCCCTACCTGCTGATCAAGGTCGCGGTCGGCAGCGTCTCGGTGCCCATGGTGGTGTTCGCCCGGACCGCGCTGGGCGCCCTCGTGCTGCTCCCGTTGGCGCTGCGGTCTGGGCAGCTCGGCGCGCTGCGCCGGGTCTGGCGGCCGCTGGTCGCGTTCGCCGCGCTGGAGATGATCATCCCGTGGGGCCTGCTGTCCAACGCCGAACGGCAGCTGCCCAGCTCGCTGGCGGGGCTGCTGATCGCGGCCGTACCGATCATCGCCGTGGTGGTGGCCCGGCTGACCGGCGGCGCCGAGCGGCTCAGCGCGCGTCGCTGGGCCGGCCTGCTGGTCGGCCTGGGTGGTGTCGTCGTGCTGGCCGTCCCGCACCTGGCCGGCGGGCACGGCTGGCCGATCGCCGAGGTGCTGCTGGTCGCGATCGGCTACGCGACCGCGCCGCTCATCGCCGCGCGCAAGCTGGCCGACGCGCCGGCCCTGCCGATGACCACGGCCTGCCTCACCCTGGCCGCGTTCGTCTACACGCCCGCGGCCATCCTGACCTGGCCGCACCGGCTGCCGTCCGGCCAGGTGCTGGCCGCGCTGGCCGCGCTCGGCGTCATCTGCACGGCCGCCGCGTTCATCGTGTTCCTCCGGCTGATCAGGGAAGTCGGCCCGTCGCGTGCCATGGTCTTCACCTACGTCAACCCGGCAGTGGCGGTGGCCGCCGGAGTCCTGCTGCTGAGCGAGCCGTTCACGGTCACCATCGCGGCCGCGTTCGTGCTCATCCTCGCCGGCAGCGTCCTGGCCACCGGCGGCCGCGCCGCCCAGCCGGACGTGCCCGCCGCAGATCAGCCTGCCGCTGCGCCGCCGCCCGCCGCCAGTACCGATCCGGATCACGCCCCGGCCAGCCAGCCGTAGCCCGGGCACGGGTTCGGCTGCTGGCGCTCGGTTGGCGTCCGCTCAGACGGGACGAGGCTCTGGGCCGTCCGTCCAGGTCAGCCCAGACGGCGCGGTCCAGATCAGCGTGCCGGCCCGGGGCCGCCGCAGCCGCCAGCGGGTCAGCGTCTTCATCAGTGGTGATGTCGGCAACCGGGATTGTGCACACGCCTGCATATCGGACCGTTGAGCTGGGAGAATGGTTGAGGACTGAATTCGGCGGCGCATACAAGCTGGACTGTGCTGCACGGTCCCTCCTCATCGAGGCGGCCAGTCCCAGGACCTGTACGCCCAGCTGATCGTCTTCCGGATATTTGGCGCGACAGCTTGGCGGTCCTCCAGGATCGCCCTAGCGTTGCCTGCATGGCTGACGCGCGCTATGAGATGCCCCGTCTCGTGGGGCTGTATGACTTCCTGTACGCGAACGATTCTGCCCTTGCGGCCTATGTGGCGATGGTGGCGGAGTTCGGGGGCAGGGAGGTGCTCGACATCGGCTGCGGGACCGGAACCTTCGCCTGCCTGCTCGCGGAGCGCGGGTACAGCGTGATCGGGCTGGAGCCCGCCCTGGCGTCCCTGGAGATCGCCCGGCGCAAGCCCTGCGCCGACCGTGTCCGCTGGGTGCACGGCACCATCGACGCTCTCGGCGACCTGCAGGCCGACCTAGCTACCCTGACGGGGAACACGGTCCAGTACTTCCTCACTGACACCGAGTGGTCAGCCGCGCTCGCCGTGATCCGCGGGTCACTGCGCCCGGGCGGGCGGCTCGTCTTCGAGACCCGCGACCCGGACCGCTACCCCTGGCAGGAGTGGGATCGCGCTCACACGTACGCGACCAAGGCGATCCCCGGCGTCGGCACCGTCGCGACCTGGCACGAGATTACGCATGTCAGCGGCGACCTGATCACCTACCGAAGCAGCTACGAATTCGAGTCCGACGGCGCGGTCCTCACGTCTGACTCAACACTGCGGTTCCGTGACCGCCGCACCGTCGAGGAGTCGCTGAAAGACGCGGGCTTTACGGTGGCCGAGGTCCGGGAAGCACCCGACCGCCCAGGCCGCGAGTTCGTCTTCATCGCGATCTGCCCGGCCGGTCACGACCGGCACGCCTGAGTTCCAGGGACCGGCCTGTCAACGGCCAACCAGCCCTTCTTACAAATGATGTACGAGAACTTGTACAGAATCTCCTGGTTGGCGGCGGATGTAGTTGACCACTCGCTGTCACGTGATCGAGGTGGACCATAGCCTTACGATTTGGTGTGTCGTTATGTCATGCACGCTGGATTGTGCCCGCATTCGCAGCTGGCTGGCCTGGTCCCGGGACAGGTCAGCAAAGGGGCTCGGCGGTACATTTCTCACCCTCACCGCCCGGCTTGCCTGGCAAGAGGCCCCGGCCGCCCGACGGCTCTGGCTGCACACGTCGAGTTCGGACCACCCTCACGCGCTGGGCAACTATCTGCGCCGCGGGTTCACGTGTACAAGACGGCCGGACCGGCCGGCCGGTAGTGCCTCCGAAGGAGGCTCTATAGGCCTCCCGCAACTCGGAGCACCGCGCCGGTTACGTATGAGGCTTCCGGGCCGAGCAGCCAGGCGATGGCCGGGGCAATCTCACCGGGTTCACCGGCCCGGCCCAGCGGTATGTTCCTGGCGACGCGGTCAGGACGGCCGGGGTCTCCGGCAGCCGCATGGATGGTGGTGCGGATCGTGCCCGGAGCCACCGCGTTGACGCGGATCTGGTCATTGGCGAGTTCCTTGGCCAGGCCGATGGTGAGTGCCTCGACCGCCGCCTTGGCGGCCGCGTAGTGGACGTACTCATGCGGGGAGCCGAGTGTGGCTCCTGCGGACGAGATGTTGACGATGGCTCCGCCTTGTCCTCCGCGATGGACTGACATGACCTTGCTGGCCTGCCGGGCGCAGAGGATCGCGCCGAGCAGATTGACGTCGATGACGTGGCGTATCACCTCGACGGGAGTGTCGGCAAGATCGCCGATGTGAGCCGTGACGCCGGCGTTGTTCACCAGGCCGGTCACCATGCCCGCCTGGCTGGCCGTGATGGAGAACAGCCGCTCCACGTCGTCCTGGCGGGTGATATCCACCTTGGCCAGGACGCATCGGGCTCCGGCAGCCTGTGCCCGGGCGGCGGTCTGCCGCGCTGCGCTATCGTCTTCCCGGTAGGCGAGGGTGAGGTCGTGGCCAGCCTGGGCTAGCTGAATGGCGGTGGCCGCCCCGATACCGCGGCTGCCGCCGGTGATGATCGTGATGGGCCGGTCACCGTTTTCCAAGGTGCGCCACCTCCTGAGCTCGGTACTGGGGGCGACCATCCGCCGCGCCATCCGGCGGGGAGACCGCCGGTCCGGCACGCACGGCCCGGAGACACCAGATGCCGGAGACACCAGATGATGGTGCCACCGATACGGCGCACGAGCACGAGCCCAACCTGAGTAGTTACCGCTTGCACGGCGGACGCCGCCGGGGTAGCGCTCGCCCCGATTTGACCGGAGCCGTTTCATGCCGGACGGGACGGGCAGGCGATTCCCCAGGAGGCATCCATGACCGAGCCCAGTACACCCCGGCACGTCGAAATCAAGAGCGGTGATCAAACGGTCGCTGCTGCGGAGGTGACAACGTCGCCGGAACCCGACGGAACGGCGCAGGCATCGCTGCACGCGGCAGCCGGGCATATTGCCCCGGGCAGGCGGGCGAGCCTGGTCGATGCCGTGATGGATCTGCCCGAGGTGCAGGCGAGCGGGCACTTGGAGGCCACTGTCCCGCTCGGTGACGGTGAATCGCTGGAGCGCCTGCGGGAGCGGACCGATGACACGACCACCCGCCCGGCCGGCTCTACCGCGCTGGTGGACGGGAAAATACCAACGGACAGCGAACCCGGATCCGGCCAGGAGCCGGGTGAAACGTCCGCACCGTGAGCACTGCAGGCCGCCGTGGTTATAAGGATCGGGACTTCTGGCTGGAGTTATGACCACTGGGCGCCCGAGCTATACGCTCCTGGGCACCCGGCCGGTGACCGGCTGGCGCGCTACGCGGCCGCCTTCGGCACGGCTGAACTCAACAGCAGCTTCTACCGCTGGCCCCGGCCAGCGGCGTTCAGCAGCTGGCGGCGGAAATTGCCGGACAGCTTCCGGTTGTCGGTCAAGGCACCGCGGGGGCTGACCCACGGGCGCAGACTGTACGCACCGGAGGTGTGGATCGAGCGCATCGGCGCGGGCTGGCACGAGCTGGGCGACAAGCGAGCGGTGCTGCTGGTCCAGCTCGCGCCCTCACAAGCACGCGACGATGCGCGGCTCGGCTATTTCCTCCGGATGGTCCCCAACTGGATACGGCTCACCGCCGAATTCCGCCATCCCAGCTGGCATTGCGCGGAAGTCTTCGCGCTGCTGGAAGCGCATGACGCCGCTTATTGCGTGATGAGCGGTGCGAAGCTGCCGTGCATACTGCGAGTCACCACCGACTTCGCCTACGTGCGAATGCACGGCCCAGATCATCATCACCTGTACGCAGGTTCCTACAGCGATACCGACCTGACGTGGTGGGCTGACCGGATACAGGAATGGAACGCGGCAGGCAAAGACGTGTTCGTCTACTTCAACAACGACGGCAACGCGAATGCCGTGCGGAACGCACGGACCCTCAAGACGGCACCAGGAGTTGGGAGAATTCTGGGAGATGATCAAGAGATTCTTACCCACCGAGACCAATCGAGACCAAAGCAGTCTGAAGCTCTGACCTGCTAATACGGCTGAAATTTAACTTCTGGCCTCAGCACTTTCGCTGTTCGGGACGAAGAGGTCGTGGGTTCGAATCCCGCGAGCCCGACCGGAAACGCTAGAGGCCCCATTCGTGTGAGTGGGGCCTCGGCCTTTCCCCGCGCACGCTGGCAACGCGGACGCCTGCGCGGGGGGACTCGGATATTCGTTCTCGGATTCGCCTGACGAATCTCTCGTCGTTCCCTTACAGTGCTGCAAACAGCAAAGGCTGTGTGCAGATGCAATTGCACGCCGCAGCACTCCGATCCGGCCCGCCAACGCTGCGCACTAGACGGCCGTCGGCGAAGCCGCCCCGCATCCGGCGGGGCATGGCGGAACCGGAGTGAAGGAGGAGCTGATGGGCGATCAGACGGAAAGAAGGGTGCCGGAACCGGATCGGCGGCTGGAGTGGGCGAAGGTATTCGCGACGCTCACCGACGCGCTGAGCCGACTACTGGAGCTTCTGCGCCGCTGATCGACAAGGCAAGGCACCCCGCCGCTTGGCGCTCGGCGGGGTGCCTTCGCCATTGCATCATGAACAAGACCGCGCCGCGTCTGTTTACGCAGGTTTCCCGCGAGTCGGAACAAGTGGCGAGTAGGAGGCCGAGGATGTCGGACGAGATTGAGGCTCAGGCTGATTCCACGGAGGTCGTGCGGCTGGCCGTGTATCGGTCGTTCGCGCGCGACGGACGCGTTCCGGACGCCGCTGGGCTCGCTGAGGTGACCGGGCTGGCGACGCCTCAGGTGCGGGGCGCGCTGCGTGACTTGCACGCGAGCCGGGACTTGGTGCTGGACGCGCCGCAGGGCGAGCGCATTGTGATGGCGCATCCGTTTGCTTCGATTCCGCTCGGGTTCAGCGTGATGGGGCCGGAGACGTTGTGGTGGGGCGGGTGCGCGTGGGATTCATTTGCCATTCCGCATTTGCTGCGGGCGGCGGCGGACGTGGCCGATGTGCCGGAGGTGCTGGTCGCCACCCGGTGTCCTGGCTGCGGTGCGGGGCTGGCTTGCGTCGTTGGGCGGGAGGAGCCGCCTACCGGTCGGGAGGTCGCACATTTCCTGGTGCCGGTTCAGCACATTTGGGATGACGTGGTGCACGCGTGCGGGAACCAGCGGTTGTTCTGCTCGGAGGAGTGTGTGGACCGGTGGCTGGCGGATACGGGGCAGCGTCGGGGATACGTGATGGACCTCGCGACGCTTTGGCGGCTGGCTCAGGGGTGGTACGCGGGGCGGCTGGATCGTGGGTATCGGCGGCGTGATCCGTCATCAGCTGCTGCGTACTTTGCGGACGTGGGGTTGAAGGGGCCGTTCTGGGGGTTGGCGGACTGACGAATTAGAGCTGGCTTCGGGGGACGATGCGGAGGACTCGGGCCAGGGCGTCTAGGGCTGCGGGGTATGCGCGCTCGCTGGGAGTGCCGTAGCCGACGATGAGGCCTTGGGTGCGGGGGCCGGTGCCGTGCCAGTGGTTGCGTAGGCCGGAGACGGCTAGGTCGTGGGCGGCGGCTCTTGCTAGTAGTTCGTCTTCGTCGGGGCCGGTCGAGGGCAGGCTGATCAGGGCGTGCAGGCCGGCTGCGATGCCGTGCAGGGCGTAACCGGGGGCTGGGTTTGCGGGGCGCGACTCTAGGCGGTCTAGCAGTAGGTCGCGGCGGCGGCGGTAGCGCAGGCGGCTGGCACGGACGTGGCGATCGTATGTATGACTGGTGATCAGATCGGCCAGCGCCAATTGGCCGATCGTCTCGGTTTGGTGGTCGGCATAGAGCTTGGCCTCGGTCAGCGGTTCGACTAGGTGCTGGGGTAGCACCATCCAGGCGAGTCGCACGCCTGGGCCTAGGGTCTTCGATGCGGTGCCAACGTAGGCGACGTGGTCGGGCGCCGTGCCCTGGAGCGCGCCGACGGGTTGGCGGTCGTAGCGGAACTCGCCGTCGTAGTCGTCTTCGATGATCAGGCCGCCGGTTGATCGTGCCCAGTCTGTGAGGGTGCGACGACGCGCTGGGAGCAGCGTCGCTCCTATCGGGTACTGGTGGGCGGGAGTGACGACGACGGCTCGGATGTCGCGGAACTCGCGTGTGGAAAGCAGGTCGGTGCGGGCGCCGTGCTCGTCTACGGGCAGTGCGGCGACTGCGGGGCCGGCGTGCTCGACGATTTCGCGGTGGAAGTCGAGGCCGGGGTCCTCCATCGCGATCGTGTGCGTCCCGGATTTGTGCAGCACACCAGCGAGGAGTGCGAGCGCCTGGACGTAGCCGGAGGTGATGACGATCTGCTCGGGTGTCGCTAGGACACCGCGAGCGCGTCCTACGTATTCGGCGATCGCGGTACGCAGTTCCACGCGTCCACGGGCATCGTCGTATCCGAATGCGCTCGCGGGTGCGGTGTTGAGCGCGCGGCGCACGGCACTGATCCACGCGGCGATGGGGAACGTCGTGACGTCTGGGGTGCCGGGGCGCAGGTTGTGTTTGGGCTCGGTGGGTGGGTTGCTTGACGGTGTGGACTCGGTGGGCTGCTGGGCTAGGTCGACGACTTCGGTGCCTGATCCTCGGCGGGCCATGAGATAGCCCTCGGCGACTAGTTGGTCGTATGCGGCGCTGACCGTGCCGCGTGACAGGCCTAGTTCGGTGGCAAGGGCCCGGGTGGAGGGCAGCCGTGCGCCTGGCGCTAGGCGGCCGGTCTGGACGCCGTCGCGCAGGGCGCGCTCGAGGCCGGATCGGCGACCGGTCGCCGGATCGACGTCTAGATGGAGATCCACTCCGAAAGTGGCCCAAAAATCGGACACGGTATTGGACCTTAGCAGCAGTCCACTCCGACCGTAGGGTAAAGCCATGACTACAAACACTGTTACCACTGATGAGGCCGTACGCGTGGTGCCGCCGGTCCGACTAGCCGTGGACGAGCTGGTCCCGCACATCAACAAGGCGATGAACACGCTCGACGCGGCGGCGCGCAAAGTGTCGCTGGAGAAACCGCTGCTCGAACTGGTGCGTTTGCGGGCGTCGCAGCTCAACGGCTGTGCCTATTGCGTGGACATGCACAGTCGTGACGCGCGAACTGGTGGGGATTCGGAGCAGCGCATGTACGCGGTGGCGGTGTGGCGGGAGACGCCGTTCTTCACCGCACGCGAGCGTGCCGCTCTGGAGTTGACCGAGGCCGCGACCAAGCTGACGCATGGTCCGGTGAGCGACGAGGTCTTCGAGCGGGCCGCTGGTCAGTTCAGCGAGGTCGAGCTGGCGGAACTGATCTGGGCGATCGCGGTGATCAACGCCTGGAACCGGCTGGGCGCCACCGCGCGGCCTTGGCCGTTGGCCTGAAGGCTGCAGCCAGTGTTCGCGCTGTGCTGATGCTGGTCGGTGGGGCCGCCGGATCGAGGTCGGCGGCCCCTGGGACGTCAGGCGTCAGCCGCCAGTAGTGGTCGCTTGGCCGCTCACCACGCCACCACCGGTCGATGTGGTAGCCGAGTCTGAGGGCGACGGGCTCGGAGCCTGCGTCGATGGCGGCGGCGGGGGTGGCGACGTTGAGACCGGAGGCGGCGCAGGGCTGCTCGGCGGCGGCGGTGGGGGCGTGGACGAGGACACGGGAGGCGGCGGTGGCACGGGAGCCTTCGGCAGGGGGAAGGCTCCCGTGTCGTAGATGTCTGTCACGTAGACCTGCGCGCCACAGGGTGCGTTGAGCGTGATTACCGCCGTCGGCGTCGTGCCCGTGACGGCGTAGCCGAGGTAGTACATCGACGCCGCGTTCGGGGCTATCGCCGAGCCGGGGCTCGGCGAGGCCGCGCCCTGCGGGCACGCGGTCATGGCCCAGGCGAACTGGAACTCGTAGCTCTGCCCGGCCTTGAGCGCGATCGTCCGGCCCCAGGTAGGCACCGACGGGAGCTGCGATGCCGCGACCGTGTTCTCCTTCAGGATGTTGATGGAGGACGATGCCGTGCCGGCCAGGTTGGCCACGGTCAGTACCGGCGGGCCGAATGTCACGCAAGAACTCTGCGCGACCGCGTCGACGTGGCCGTAGGCGACGCCGTTGATGGTCGGGCCCATGGTGGTGCTGGTCTTAAGCGATGTGGCCGTGCATAGCGGCATCTGAGCGGCGGCTGCGGCGGAGGGTGTCGCGACGACGGGGGCTACCGGGCCGATGGCCAGACCGGTCTTGCCGGGGCTGCCGGTCGGCCACACCGCGTGGCTTCCGTTCGCCGCCGCCGAGGGGTGCGTGGTGTCGCCGGGGCCGGGTTGGGTGCCAGGCGCGCCGCCGCCGTTCGCGCCGGAGGCGCCGGTGAGCGTGGGCACGATGTCGAAACGCGCGCCGGTGGCCATCGTCACGGCGACGGCCAGCATCAGGATGCCGGCGCTGCCTGCGGCCACCATGCGGTTGCGCTGGCGTGCGCGCGCCTTGCGGCGGATACGCACCAAGCCGCCGGACGGGGGCCCGGTCATGCCGACATCGGACACGCTGGCGCGCAGCGCGTTGGCGAGGTTCGCCTCGGCTGCGGAGAGCGGCGCGTTGCCCGATCGCAAGTCACCCGTTTCGAGCTCGACGGTGCTGCCGTCGTCGGCCCGGTCGAGATCGGCACTGTCGGGATCGCTGCCGCGGCGGGCCGTTGAATCGGCCGGCGTCTCGCCGGATCCGATCGGGCCGTGCCACGGCTGCGATCCACCCGAGCCACCGTTCTCGGCGCCCCCGATGATGCGCTCGAACCGCGGGTGGTTAGTCGTGTGTGTATCTGGCTCCGGCGCGCCATGCCCTTCGGCAGCGCGCTCCTGAGCCGTGTCGTGCCCCTGCGCTCCATACCGCCGCGCCACGGGACCTTGGGGTGTTTCCGCCCCCGGATCGTTCACAGGCCCCCCGGCAGGGCGGCGTGAAGGCCCGCTTTGCGGCGGGACGACGCCGTCCATGCTCATCGATGCTCCTCCATGCGGGCGCGCAGCGCCTCGATGCCGCGCGATCCGTAAGCCTTCACCGAGCCGATCGACACGCCGAGAGCCGCGGCGACCTGAGCTTCCGTCAGGTCCGCGAAGTAACGCAGTACCAGTACCTCCCGCTGCCGACGCTGCAACCCGCGCAGCGCCTGGATCAGCGCGTCCCGTTCCAGCGCGTCGTACGCGCCTTCCTCAGCGCTCGCCGCGTCGGGCAACGGCTTGGGCAGCAGCTTCAAGCCGATCAGCCGACGACGCAGGGTCGAGCGGGAGAGGTTCACCACGGTTTGCCGCAAGTACGCGAGGAGCTTTTCCGGTTCGCGGACCCTCGCGCGCGCCGTATGCACCCGGATGAACGCCTCCTGCACTACATCCTCGCAGGAGCTGAGATCGTCAAGGAGCAGCGCGGCCAACCGCAGTAGGGACGAGTAATGAGTCTGGTAAGTCTCCGTCAACAGGTCAGCGGTCACATCGACCTCAGTGGCCACCACACCCCCAGAGGAGGGGGACACGGTGCTGTTCGACACCGTGGGCTGAGACACCGCCCGGATGGTCACCGGCCCCGCGTCTTCCACGAACGCCGCGGCCTGGTTCCCGGTTCCGGCGCCCATGGCTTGAGCGTCGGGAATGGGTGTCCCCACGTCGGCCATGCCTGAGAACGGGTCGGCCTCTGCGGGTCGACCCGATATGCCCAGGTTCTGGTCGGTCATGGTGGCTACTGTCACGGCAGTTAGACATCGAACCCCCTCCGACGTTGTACCCCATCCGAGTGGATCTGTAGATGGGGCACCGGGGGCTTTCACGAAGGGCAGGATCCCACCGATGCCGAGCGCACGAGACGCTTCCATCGGAAAACCCCCCGAGCGGGTGAAGTTCCGACGTCAGCGGGCCGTGGGTTCCTTCGTGAGCTCCTTGGCGACCAGTTCGGCGATCTGCGCGGTGTTCAGTGCCGCGCCCTTGCGCAGGTTGTCGCCGCAGACGAAAAGCTCGATCTCATGCGGGTCGTCCAGGCTGGCCCGGATGCGGCCGACCCACGTCGGGTCGGTTCCGACCACGTCGTTGGGGGTCGGGAACTCGCCGTTGACCGGATCGTCGCACAGCACTATCCCCGGTGCGTCGCGCAGCGTCTCGTGCGCCTGCTCGACGGTGATCTCACGTTCGAACGACGCGTGCACGGCCAGCGAGTGTGTAGTGATCACCGGGACGCGTACGCAGGTCGCCGAGACCTTCAGCTTCGGCAGCCCGAGAATCTTGCGTGATTCATTGCGAACCTTCAGCTCCTCTGACGACCAGCCGCCGTCCTTGAGCGATCCGGCCCACGGCACCACGTTCAGCGCCAGCGGCGCCGGGAACGGGCCGAGGTCGCCGACCGCGCGGCGCAGGTCGCCGGGGTGGGAGCCGAGGGTGGAACCGGCCACCTTGGTGATCTGGTCGCGCAACGTGTCGATGCCGGCCTGCCCGGCGCCGGAGGCGGCCTGGTAGGAGGCGACGACCAGGCTGGTCAGGCCGAACTCGGCGTGCAGGGCGCCCATCGCGACGATCATCGAGAGGGTGGTGCAGTTCGGGTTCGAGATGATGCCCTTGGGCCGGTTACGCACCTGGCCCGGGTTAACCTCTGGCACGACCAGGGGGACTTCCGGGTCCATCCGGAACGCGCCGGAGTTGTCGACCACGACGACGCCCTTGGCCGCGGCGATCGGTCCCCACTCGGCGGAGACCTCGTCGGGCACGTCGAACATCGCGACGTCGACGCCGTCGAAGGCTTCCTCGCTCAGGGCCACGACCTCGACCTGCTCGCCGCGCACGGTCAGCCGCTTGCCCGCCGAGCGGGCCGAGGCGATCAGCCGGATCTCGCCCCAGACGTTCTGCCGGGTGGACAGCAGGTCCAGCATCACGGTGCCGACCGCGCCGGTGGCGCCGACGACCGCCAGGGTCGGCAGCTTCGCGGCGTAGTGGTTGTGAATGCCGTGGCTGTGGTGCCAGTCATCGTCCGGTACCCCCGTAGACCACGGCCTCGGCGTCGGCGTCGAGGTCGAAGGCGCTGTGGATCGCCTGCACGGCCGACTTGACCGCGTCCGCGCGGCAGACCACCGAGATGCGGATCTCGCTGGTGGAGATCATCTCGGCGTTGACCCCGGCCTCGGACAGCGCCTCGAAGAAGACCGCGGTGACCCCGGGGTGGCTCTTCATGCCGGCGCCGACCAGGGAGACCTTCGCTATCTGGTCGTCGTAGGCCAGCGAGTCGAAGCCGATCAGGTCCTTGACCTTGTGCAGCGCGGCGACCGCCTTGGCCCCGTCGTTCTTGGGCAGGGTGAAGGAGATGTCGGTCAGGCCCGTCGCGGCGGCCGAGACGTTCTGCACCACCATGTCGATGTTGATCTCGGCGTCGGCCACGGCGCGGAAGAGGCGGGCCGCCTCGCCCGGCTTGTCCGGGACGCCCACCACGGTGACCTTCGCCTCGCTGGTGTCGTGCGCGACGCCGGCGATGATCGCCTGCTCCATCTCGGCCCCTTCCAGGCTGTTGCGGATCCAGGTGCCCTCCAGCGCGGAGAAGGAGGAACGCACGTGGATGGGTACGTCGAACCGGCGGGCGTACTCGACGCAGCGCAGGTGCAGGATCTTCGCCCCGCTCGCGGCCAGTTCGAGCATCTCCTCGTAACGCACCGAGACCTGCTTACGCGCGGCGGGCACGATGCGCGGATCGGCGGTATATACACCGTCGACATCGGTGTAGATCTCGCAGACCTCGGCGTCGAGGGCGGCGGCGAGGGCCACCGCGGTCGTGTCGGAACCGCCGCGGCCGAGGGTGGTGATGTCCTTGGTGTCCTGAGAGACGCCCTGGAAGCCGGCCACGATGGCGATCGCGCCCTCGTCCAGCGCGGAGCGGATGCGCCCCGGCGTGACGTCGATGATCCGGGCCTTGTTGTGCTTGCGGTCGGTGATCACGCCGGCCTGGCTGCCGGTGAACGAGCGCGCCTCGTAGCCGAGGGTGCCGATGGCCATCGCGAGCAGCGCCATCGAGATGCGCTCGCCCGGCCGTCAGCAGCATGTCCAGCTCGCGGCCTTCGGGCAGCGGCGAGACCGACTGGGCCAGGTCGATCAGCTCGTCGGTGGTGTCGCCCATCGCGGAGACGACCACGACGACTTCGTTGCCGGCGCGTTTGGTGTCGACGATGCGCTTCGCGACACGCTTGATGCAGTCGGCGTCGGCCACCGAGGATCCGCCGTATTTCTGCACGACTAGGCCCACGTGGAGCTCCTGGGTCGAGGCTGCCAAATCGCCGCCCAGTGTAGCGAGCGGGTGTGAACCGCCCTCAGGATTTCACATCCCGAGATCAGGCCTTGAGAACGGGTCGCCTCGCGGGCCTGGTTCGAAGCGTCAATCGGTGCGGCAGAGCTCACTCGCGCAACAGAGTTCATCGTGGCTCACTCGTGCAGCCGGGACCTCGCCACGATGGATTGCAGGGCGCGTACCGCGGCGGAGGCGGCGGGGCCCCAGTCGGTCAGATACGAGAACTGCCACCACCACAGCGCCTCGAGGGTGCGGCCGGCCCGGTAATGCGTCAGGCCGTGCGCGAGGTCGGAGACCGCGGTGGCGATGTCGTCGGAGATGCGCCGGGTTTCCAGCTCAGGCTGGGTGGCCAGCGGGTCGAACACCTCGCGGTAGTTGTCGCAGGGTTCGAGCAGTACCGCCAGCTTCTCGCGCAGCTCGTCCAGGTCCGGGTCGGGGCCGGGGTCCTCCTCGAAGCGCTCCTCGGGCACCACGTCCTGCACGGCGCCGAGCCGTCCGCCGGCCAGCAGCAGCTGGGAGACCTCGAGCAGCAGCATGGGCACCGCGGAGTCGGGGGCGTCGCCGCGGGCCACCGCGCGCACGACCACGAGGAACGACTCGATCTGGTCGGCGATCTGGTCGGCGAACTCCTCGAGTTCGGCCGCGCTGTCCAGGACCGCCGGCGGCAGGTCGGACTGTGCCGTGGGCCGCGTGGCGGAGCGGACAGCCGACGGCGGGGCGGCCGTGGCCGTCGAGGCGGCTTCGATGGCGTCAGTGGTCGTACGGTCAGACATCAAGTGATCTTCTCCCTTCGAAGGCCCGGCCGAGGGTTACCTCGTCGGCGTATTCAAGGTCGCCGCCGACCGGCAGGCCCGAGGCGAGACGGGTGATGCGCAGCGCGCCGTCGGCGGCGAGCGGCTTCACCAGGCGGGCGAGGTAGGTGGCGGTGGCCTCCCCCTCGAGGTTGGGATCGGTGGCCAGGATCAGCTCGACCACCGTGCCGTCGGCGAGCCGCGCCATCAACTCGCGGATGCGCAGGTCGTCGGGGCCGACGCCGTCGATCGGCGAGATCGCCCCGCCGAGGATGTGGTAGCGGCCGCGAAACTCCCGGGTGCGTTCGATCGCGACGACGTCCTTGGGCTCCTCGACCACGCACAGCACGGTCAAGTCCCGGCGCGTGTCGAGGCAGATGCGGCAGCGCTGCGCCGAGGCGACGTTTCCGCAGACCTCGCAGAAGCGGACCGTCTCCTTGACGCGCAGCAGGACCTCGGCGAGCCGCCGCACGTCTGCCGGATCGGCCTGCAGGAGGTGGAACGCGATGCGTTGCGCGCTCTTCGGCCCGATGTTGGGCAGCCGGCCCAGTTCGTCGATCAGATCCTGGACGACGCCTTCGTACACGCCGCGCACCGCCTCCCGCGAGCTTCCATCAGCACGTTCTGCACCGCTCCATCTTCAGCACTGCCCAGTCAGCCAGTAGTACTAGTCGATACCAGTTCGTTCAGACAGCGTTCAACTTAAAAGCCCGGCATGCCGCCGCCGGGGCCGAGGCCGCCGAGTCCCCCGAGCGGGCCGATCTTGTCCCGCTGCAGGTGCTCGGCCTCCTCGTTCGCCGCGTGGATCGCCGCGATGATCAGGTCCGCCAGGGTCTCGGTGTCCTGCGGATCCGCCGCGTCCGGGGAGATCTTCAGGTCGATCAGTTCACCGAGCCCGGTGACGGTGGCGGTGACCAGGCCGCCGCCCGCCGTGCCGGTGACCCGCTGCTCGCCGAGCGCGCGCTGCGCCTCCTCCATTTGCTGCTGCATCTGTTGTGCCTGCTGGAGTAGCGATCCCATGTCGAATCCGTCTGGAAACACCTTGGGCTCCTTGTCGGCTTGGCGGCGACGACGTCGTGTCTTTATCGCGATGCGTTCAGTCTCGGAACGAGCCTATGCGGTCCGAGGCTTGGCGGGGCAGCGGCGCGGGGTCACTTGTTTTGAATGGGCTCAGTGAATGGGCACGGTCCGAAGACGCTCAATCGCCGTCGGAACCCTCCTCAAGCACCGTGGCACCGAGTTCTCGCATCAGCAGGTCCCGCGCGGTCGGCCCGGCGTCGGCCACGTCCTCGTCGTCGAGGTCGGGCTCGTCCTCCTCCGGAGGGGTCGTGGGCTGCGCAAACGGCGGTGGCGGCGTGTAGGGCGCCGGGGCGGCGAACGCAGGCGGGGGCGCCGATGTCGCGCCGAAAGGTGCCCCGCCGGAATCGCTATTCGCGTTCGAGGCCGGACCGGACGATGCCGGTGCACTCTCCGACTGCGCAGCCGGGCCGTTGCTCGCCGACGACGCCATGGCCACGGGAGCGGGCACGCTCGCGACCGGCGACGCTCCCGCGGTCGCGATTCCGGCGGAGGGGTCCACCATCGCGTCGATCTTCCAATCAACGCCGGTGACCTCACGCAGGGACTCGCGCAGCGTCTCCTCGCGGTTGGAGCCGTGGAAGTTGTCACGCAGGCCCGAGCTGCTGAAGCCGAGTTGGAGCAGCCTGCCCTCGACGCCGACGACGTGGACGCTCTGCATCATCACCCAGGCGACCTTGCTGCGCCGGGCGACCGCTTCGAGCACCTGCGGCCACGCCTGGCGCACCGCCGCCGGGTCCGACACCCCGGCGCTGCCGCTTGGCGGCGCCGGCGATTTCGGTGCCGCTGGCTGCGCCGCAGGACTCTGTGACGCACCGTCGCCAGCCCCGCTCGGTGCGCCTTGCGCTCCCCCTCCCTGACGCCGCCACGGAGGCGTGACGCCCTCCGGCGCAGCCGGACCCTGCTGTTGGGGCATCTGCGCTCGGGCGACGACAGGTGGCTCAGCAGCACCCTGTTCTGCCGCCACGGCCGCCATTGACTTCACCGGCGGTGCAGGAGCAGGCGCCGATACGTCGCTTGCGCTGCTTACGTTGCTGAACGCGCTTACCGGCACGCCGCGCTCAAGCCGGTCCAGCCGAGCCGCGACGCCCTGCACCGAGTCGTCGGCACTAGGCAGCAGCACCCGTGCACACACCAGCTCGAGCAGCAGCCGTGGCGCCGTCGCGCCGCGCATTTCCAGCAGTCCGGCGTTGATGAGGTCGGCCGCGCGAGATAGCTCAGACGGACCGAAAGCGGCGACCTGCTCACGCATCCTGGCGAGCTGGTCCCCCGGCACCGAGATCAGGCCCTTGTCCGCCGCGTCCGGCACGGCGGCGAGAATCACCAGGTCCCGCAACCGTTCCAGCAGATCGGCCAGGAACCGTCGTGGGTCGTGCCCGCCCTCGACGACGTGGTCCACCGCCTGGAACGCGGCTGCACCCGTCGCGCGTGGCGAAGGCCATCATCGCCTCGTCCAGCAGCGCGGCGTCGGTGTATCCGAGCAGGCTGACGGCCATCTGGTACGTAACGCCGTCCTCGCCCGCGCCGGCAAGCAGTTGGTCGAGCACCGACATCGAGTCACGCACCGAGCCGGCTCCCGCGCGCACGACCAACGGAAGAACGTTCGCGTCGACCTGGACCGACTCCCACTCGCAGACCTGCGCGAGGTAGTCGCGCAGCACGCCGGGCGGCACCAGCCGGAACGGATAGTGGTGCGTCCGCGACCGGATGGTCCCGATGACCTTCTCCGGCTCGGTGGTGGCGAAGATGAACTTCAGATGCGGCGGCGGCTCCTCGACCACCTTGAGCAGCGCGTTGAACCCGGCCGAGCTAACCATGTGCGCCTCGTCCAGGATGTAGATCTTGTAGCGCGACTGAGACCGGCGCGAAGAAGGCCCGCTCGCGCAGGTCACGCGCGTCGTCCACGCCGCCGTGCGAGGCCGCGTCGATCTCGATCACGTCGATGGAGCCCGGGCCGCCGCGCGCCAGGTCCACGCAGGACCGGCACTCGCCGCACGGCGTAGGCGTCGGCCCCTGCTCGCAGTTCAGGCAGCGGGCCAGGATCCGCGCGCTGGTCGTCTTGCCGCAGCCGCGCGGCCCGCTGAAGAGATAAGCGTGATTCACCCGCTGGTTGCGCAGGGCCTGCTGAAGCGGCTGGGTCACGTGCTCCTGCCCGATGACCTCTTCGAAGGTCTCGGGTCGATACCGGCGGTAGAGCGCGAGTGACACGCCTCCGAGACTAGTCGCTCCCCCGCACAGCTACGTCGCCGCTTCGTACTGCCCGTGGATAACCCAGGCGAACCACGACCGGCACGCGAAGACCCCTCGCGCACCCGCCAGAGCCTGCCTACCCTTGCTGCCTTCCGGCCCTGGGGGGGTTCAGCGGGGTGACGCCACACGAGGGGTCCGTCAAGAAGAGTAGCCCATGTCCAAGGCGCTCAAGCGCACGTGCTCCCAACCGCGGCCATCGCTCAATCGGGTAGCGGAGCACCCGCGCGCGTCCGGTAAGCTTGCCCACGGAGGATTCGCCTAGTGGCCTAGGGCGCACGCTTGGAAAGCGTGTTGGGGGCAACCCCTCACGAGTTCAAATCTCGTATCCTCCGCCGGATGAGGCCCTCGATCGATTAACACGATCGAGGGCCTCACTCTTTTCCGCCAAACTCTTCCTTTGACGCTGCCCGTTCTCCTGACGCTGCGTCACCGTCTGACGCTCTGCCGGTTTCCGTGACGCGGCATCATCACCGGTTCGGGGACTTGTTATGTAACGCGGAGCGCGTATACGGCGAGTACAGGGACGCAAACCGGTAGGCTAATTGGGTGATCTTCAAGCGGATTGGAGACGGGCGCCCGTACCCCGACCACGGACGCTCGTCCCGAGGCTGGGCGGAGGTCGCACCTCGGCAGGTGCGGCTCGACCAGTTGGTCACCACGCGCCGTCAGCTTGACCTAGACGCGTTGCTGTCCGAGGACTCGACCTTCTACGGGGACCTGTTCGCTCACGTGGTGAAGTGGCGCGGCGAACTGTTCCTGGAGGACGGGCTGCACCGCGCGGTGCGTGCCGCGTTGCAGCAGCGGACTGTACTCCATGCGCGGGTACTAGACCTCGATTGAAGATTACCGACGGTAGCCACGCGGGTACCGTCTGGATATGGATCTGACGCCTTCTCAACCCGTTGCGCCCGGGGACGAGCCGTTCGGCGAGCAGCCCGCGCAGCCCGCCGAAGCCGCCACTTTTGCCGCTGGCCCCGCAGCCACTGCGGACTCCCAGCCGCGACCGCACGATGAGGCGACAGCCTCGCGGTCGAGTAAGGAGATCGGCGGCAAGAAGTTCCGGGTCGGCCCCCGGAACGACTACGTGCCCTTCCGTACCCGCAGCAAGCGCAAGCGCCGGCTGATCGTCACGGGCGTGGTGGTGCTCGTGCTGATCGGCGCGGGCGCGTATGGCGTTGGCTCGCTTATCGGCTCCCCGTCGCAGAACTCGACGGCCAGTAGCTGCCCGGCGAAGGCGAACGCGGCGGGCGACGTCGCGAACTCGAACGTCGCTGGAGCGGTGGCGGACGCGCAGTCGGTTGCGCTCACGGGCGCTCTCGTTGGACAGCTGCCGACCGCGCCGCAGATCAAGCTGAACGTCTACAACTCCACCAACCGTCATGGCCTGGCTGCATCCGCCGCAACCGCGCTCAAGCAGCGTGGCTTCAGCATCGGCAAGGTGACCAACGACCCGCTGAAGGCCAACCTGACCACCGCTGCCGAGGTCCGTGGCGCGTCGGCGAACGCAGGCGGCGATGCGTGTGGTCGCGGCCGAGGTCGCCGGCTCCCAACTGCATCCCGACAGCCGCACGGACGACTCGGTCGACCTCGTGCTCGGCGCCGGGTTCACCGCGTTGGCGAGCCCTGATCAGGTGTCAGCGGCGCTGAAGCAGGCGCAGCAGGTAGCGCAGGCGCCGCAAACGCAGACTGCGCCGCCGAAGACAGCCGGGAGTAAATGCAGCTGACCCGCCGCAGAACCAGCGTGCGCGCTAAAGTCTTGAGTAGGGGCGAGACCACGTGGCCAGCCACGGTCGAGCGCGGATATCAAGCGTATTAGCAGGACGCAGAGGTGTAGGTTCGGGTCATGGGTGTTTCTACGTTGCCGCATGACCTAATGTCACGTTTGGTCTCGGTCCTGAGGGAACCCTCTGAGTTCTTCTGGAACCTCAGCCTCATCGGCGAGGACCAGGTGGCCATGCTGGCTCAGCTCGCCGGAGATCTCACGGCGCCGAAGTCGACGACTGGCGACGGCAAGTTCTTCGACTCCGGTTTTGCGTACTGGGGCATAGAGCCGACCGTCGCGTGGATCCAGGCGTGCAGCGACCCTATGTATCCGGTGATGCGTAACAGCATCGAGTCCTTCCTTCCGCGCTGGGAGCGCATCGAGAAGGAAGTCGCCGGCACTGCGATGCATTACGTCAGCCTTGGACCCGGCGACGGGCACAAGGACAACGTGATTCTGACCTCGTTCCAGCACAGCTCCACGGCTTTGTCGTACATCCCGGTCGACATGAGCGCCGAGATGCTCCGGATGTGCATTCACGAGCCGCGCCGCGCACGGTCGATATCGCACGATCTCGTGTTGCCGATTCAGCTCGACTTCGGTGACCCCGACAATCTCCTCGCGCTCAAGACGCTGTTGGGCGAACTCGTCGGCGATGAGCCGATCCTTTACTCCTTGCTCGGCAATACCCTGTCGAACTTCCGCAACGGCGAGTTGCTGCTGTCTCGCCTCGCCCAGTTGCTGCGGCCGCAGGATCGCTTCGTTCTCGAGCTCGCGACCACGCGGACACTCGGCCAGCAGGAGGCCGCCGCCGCAGCGGCCGAATACGCACGCAGTGCCGCGTTCCGCACGTTCGTGACCAGCGCGCTGCTGAGCTACACGGACATACCGTTCGACATGGACAGCGTCCACTTCGATGCCAGCATCGAGGACGGCCGGGCCATCGTGATCAAGGTGATCTACCGCAACGGGACAGGCACGAACATCAAGTTCAGCCTCGCCGGCCGCCACCTGTTCACGTTCCCGGCAGACGACACGATCCGGCTGCACATGACTCGCAAGCACCTGCGCAACAAGCTCGACGAGTTGGTCCGGGCCGGCGGCATGGTCCAGCTCACCGCGGACCACGAAGACTTCGGCCAGCGCGTAGACGCGCCGTTCGGTATGGACCTGCTCCTGCTGAAGAAGGCCGAGGGCGACCACGTCGGCTCGGTGGCCGAGGCACTCTGGCCAAGGCGATGAGCGCGGTCTCGGTGAACAGGGCCTTCGCGAGTAAGGCCTGCTGACCCGATGAGCAGGGTCTTCTATCGCGCCATCGCGGTCTTCTCGATCATCGCCCTGCTCGTCGCGTTCGGCATCAGCATCGCCGGGGCGGTCGTGGAGAACTCGACCAACCGCTATCAGCCCGCGGCCGAGATCTTCGCGTACTCGGCGGCCATCGTCGGCGTCTTCGCCGAACGTCTGGCTCGGCAGAGCGAGGCGCGCCAGCAGACCATAAGCTCGATCGACGCGGAGCTGAAGACCAACGAGGACATCCTCGCGGACAAGGCGTTCGCGGTGGACGGAGGCAATGCGGGCCGTCCGCACATCTACCCCAGGCTGCGCATATCGGCAGTCGACGACGCCTTCGCGAACACGCGTGTCTCGCTCCTCAACGATGCCGACCTGGTCGACGGACTTAGGGAGTGGCGGGACAAGGTCTCCGACTTCAACCGCCGACTCGACATCACCGAACTGCGCGGCTTCACGGTCGCGGACGTCACCGAACGCGGCGACATGCACCGCAGACTCGTCCAGCAAAGCGGCTGGCTCGCCGAACTACGCGCGGACCTGGCTCAGCTGCAACAGCAACTATGCGACCGGCACGAGCGATACCTGCCGAAGCAGCACGACCACGTCACGATCGACGCCGCCGCGAAAGCGACGGACGTGACGGCAGTAGCCGCGGTGGCAGAAGGATTCGAACCGTAGCTTTCTGAATCGCGATGCGTTCTCCAACCGCCGACACATTCGCGGACGCGTACGAGACGGCGCTGGAATTGATGGACGGTGTTTCGAGCTGGATTCCGACTGAAGCAACGCCGCTGCGGTGGTGGAGGCAGTGGACGGGAGCAGCAAGCCGAAGGGCGGCAACCGAGTTGATCGGCTGCCGCCCTTCTTCAGCGGTGACGGAGGGA
>CAVQPP010000063.1:0-25204 GCA_963714445.1 uncultured Actinomycetota bacterium | reverse complement strand
GCGGAAGTAGCGAGAGAGCGTCGAATCGCTGATCGAGATGTCGCGCTCCACCGCGCGCAGCGTGCGATTCGATCGCTGATGCATCTCGCGCAGCGCGCGGCCCAACGCGAGCCGCGCCGGTGTGCCGTCGCGGCCGGCGGTGTCGTAATCGTTCATCGCAGGCCTTGCCTTGTGGTCCGTCACTGCCCCCGTGCGGCGGGTCCACTCGCCGCCTCCGGGTCGCACAGTACACAACTCGGCACGTCCCGCGCCTGCTTCATCCCATGGGACGAACGCGTCCCTACAGGTCAGAGCGCTGATTGCCCCGTGAAATCCCGTATCCGCACCCAGATCTTGCCCGCCTCAACATCCGCCGGAGACGATTGGCCAGGCAGCACTGCGTTGTTGTCGCGCACGGGGCGGAGCCTCGGTGTCCTTCAAAGCGGGGGAGGATGCCGAGGCGCCCGCGACCACGAGCCGGCTGGCGAAGGCCTGCCTTCGCCAGCCGTCGACCGCAATCAGCGCTCGAGCACTCGGGCGAGAAAGCGGCGCGTGGCAGGGTCTTGCGGATCGGTGAAGATCTGCTCGGCGTCGCCCTGCTCCCGCACTACCCCGCCCTCGAGGAAGCAGACCCGATCGGCGGCGTGCCGGGCGAAGCCCATCTCGTGCGTGGCCATCAGGATCGTGAATCCGCGCCGCTTGAGCTCGCCGACCACCTCAAGCACCTCCCCCACCAGCTCCGGGTCGAGCGCCGACGTGATCTCGTCGAGCAGCAGCAACTCCGGCTCGGTGGCCAGCGCACGCACGATCGCCACGCGCTGCTGTTGTCCGCCGGAGAGCCGGTCCGGGTACTCGGCACCCTTGTCAGCCAGCCCGAACCGTTCCAGCAGCTCACGCGCCTCAGCTTCGGCGTCGCGGCGTGTCTTTCGATGCACGCGACGAGGGGCGAGCGTGACGTTCTCGAGCACGGTCAGGTGCGGGAAGAGGTTGTAGGCCTGGAAGACCACGCCGATCCGCCGACGAGCGGCGTCGGCATCGAGCGCCGGATCGGACAGCTCGACACCCGCCAGGTGGATCGTGCCGTCGTCGATCTCTTCCAGCAGGTCGACGCAGCGCAGCAGAGTCGACTTCCCGGAACCCGACGCCCCGATCAGACACACGACCTGGTGCGCCGCCACGTCGATATCGACGCTATCGAGCACGACTCTCTGCCCGAACTGCTTACGTAGCCCGCGAACACGCAGCAGCGGCTCGTCCATCACCGCACCGCTCCGGCGAATCGGCGCTCGGCTGCGCGCGTGGCCAACCGGTCGGTATAGCGCGCCAGCGGAACAGTGACCGCGACGAACAGCAGCGCCGAGCCGAGATACGGCGTGTAGTTGAAATGACTATCCGCCGCGATCTGCGCCTGACGCAGCGCTTCGAGTGGTCCGAGCGTCGCCACGAGCGCGGTGTCCTTCTGCAACGAGACGAAGTCGTTAAGCAGCGGCGGCACGACGTTACGCACCGCCTGCGGGAGCACGACGAAGCGCATCGCCTGAGCCTGCGTCAGACCGAGCGCGCGCGCCGCGTTGCGCTGCGAGGGATGCACCGAGTTCAGCCCCGCGCGGAACACCTCGGCGACGTACGCGCCATACGAGAGCACCAGCGCGATCGTGCCCAGCAACCACGGCTCCGAGGGCGTGCCCTGTAGCTGAAGTGCCGGGATGCCGAATCCCACGGCCAGCACCACCAGCAGCGTCGGCGTCCCACGGAAGATGTCCACGTAGCCCACCGCGAGCAGACGCATCGGCAGCAGCCCCGGCGCACGCGTCGAACGCACCAGGGCAACCACGAGGCCAAGCACCAGAATCGCCGGCTCGGCGATCAAGAACATCTGCACGTTGAGCCAGAAGCCGCTAAGGATCGCCGGGAACGAAGACGTGAACTCGGAACCCGACAAGAACGTCTGCCGTACCGGCTGCCAACCTGGCGAGAGCACGACGAGCGCACCGACCACGACCGCGAACACCGTCGTGCACGCGACCGCGATCCAGCCGTCGCGCCTGCGCTTGCGCGCACGAAACCGTTCACGCTCCAACTGCCGCGCACTCGGCCGGTAGTCCTCAGCCGCGCCGGGCAGCCGAGGCTCGGCCACCTCGGCTGCATCCCCCGCGACACTCTCGCTCATCGTTCGCCGATGCTAGCCCGCTAACTGAGCTTGGGCGCGTTAACGGACTGCGACAGCCACTGGTCGGTGATCTTCTGCAGCGAACCGGAGGACTTGAGCGCGGTGACGGCCTTGTCGAGGCACGGCGTGAGCGCGCTGCCCTTCTTCAGCAGCAGTCCGAACTGCTCCTGGTCACCGGCACTTCCGGTGTAGTCGAACTGGCCGAGCACCTTGGAGTTGTCGATCTGCGCGCCGGAAATGTAGAAGGCCGTCGGCAGGTCGGCGATGATCGCGTCGATCTGCTTGTTCTTCAGCGCGTTCGCCGCGTCGTCGGTGCCGTTGAACACCGAGGGCTGCTGCGCCGGCTTGATCACGTTGCCGACGGCCTCGTAGCTGGTCGTGGCGATCTGCACGCCGATCTTCGCGTTCTTCAGATCGGCCAGCGACTTCGCGTTCGCGAACTTCGACGAGTCCAGCACGACAACCCCCTGGTTCGCCGTGTAGTAACCCGTCGAGAAATCCACCACCTTGGCCCGGTCCGCCGTGATCGAGATCTCGTTGATGTCGAAGTCGAAGTTCTTCGCCCCCGGCGCGTATGAGCTGTTGAACGGCTCAACGACCCACTTGACCTGCGCATTGCTGAAGCCAAGCTGCCCGGCCACCGCGTATGCGACGGCGCTTTCGAAGCCCTTCCCATCGCTCGGGTCGTTGTTGTCGAACCATGGCGAATAGGCCGGGCTGTCCGTAGCCACGGTCAGCTGCCCCGGCTTGTACAAGCTCAGTGAGCTAGCCGCACACGACGCGCTAGCCGAGCCGGACGCAGCGGACGGATTGCTAGCGGTCGTCTTCTGCGCGCACGCGCTCGCCGCGACGGTGAGCAGCGCGGCGGTCCCAAGGCTCAGGACGACGCGAGCACGAGGAGCACGGACACGAAAGGCGTGGGCGTGAGCACGGGAAACTGAGCCGGTGGCGCGGGGCATTGCGATGGTCCTATCCGAAGGCTGCGATGTGCTTTCGATGGTGGCAGATACGGCCCAAAGATCAACCAAAAATCGCCGAGCGCCCCGGCACGCAGCAGCGCCGGCTCGGCAACCGATCAGGAATCGAGAAGCCGCACCGGAGCCCAAGACGTAGCGTGAAGTTCAGCAAGGCAGCGCGGACGCTCAAGACCTACCATCTGCGCGGACATCAGAAGATCATCATCAGAAGAAATCAGGAGCACGAAATGCCGTACATCGTCGACTTCAAGGATGTTTCCACCGTCGGCCTGGAATCGTCCCCCGTCGCGAAAGCCCTAGCCGGACTGCGTGCCAACGAGGCCCGGTACTACCAGAACAAGTACGACCACGAGTTCACCACCAGCCCCGTCGACGAGGCGCCCGAAGTACTCGAATGGGTGAACCGCGTGCTCTCCAACGAGCGCGACATCGTCATCGGCTCCAAGCCGCTCGAGGTGACGTCGTTCGAGGTGGACGGTTTTCGGATGGCTTACGTGTTCTACGAATCCGGCCTGTCGATCAACGTGATGTACGGCATCGAGGACGGCGCGAAGCGCGCAGTGGGCTTCAAGCTCTCCGAAGGCATGGAGGTCCCCGAAGAACTGGCGGAGCGTTTCAAGTTCGCGCGGCAGAACTCAAAGCTGGCCGGCACGATCCGCGGATCCTTCTTCGTGATCAAGGGCGAATACTGAGCAGCCCCGATTCCCGGCCTCTCACCGACTCACCGCCTCAGGCGGCCGTTGATCCGGGCGGCCTGGCGGGTCAAATAGTCCCGCTCAGCCAAGTTGGGTGCCTTAGCGGCCGCCTCGGCATACAAACGCCCGGCAGTCGCCAGATCGCCGTCACGCTCACGGAGGTACGCCTCCACCGCGGTGTAGCGCGGCAGCGAGGCGTCGAGTTCCGCGAGGGCCGCAAGGCCAGCCCGTGCACCGTCAGCCTCGCCGACGGCCACTGCCCGATTAAGCCTCACGACCGGGCTATCGGTCAGCTGCACGAGCTCGTCATACCATTCGACGATCTGAACCCAGTCTGTCTCCTCGGCCATCGCCGCGTCAGCGTGAAGAGCCGCGATGGCCGCCTGAGCTTGGAATTCGCCCAACCGATCCCGTGCCAGCGCCGCCCGCAGAATCTCGACGCCCTCGGCGATCGACGCGGTGTCCCAACGACTGCGATCCTGCTCGGCGAGCGGCACCAGGCCGCCGTCGGCCGCGATCCGGGTCGCACGCCGAGCGTTGTGCAGCAGCATCAGCGCGAGCAGCCCCGCGACCTCCGGATGGTCGATCGCTGCCGCGAGCTGCCGGGTAAGCCGGATGGCCTCCGCCGCGAGGTCGACGTCGCCTGAGTAGCCCTCGTTGAAGACCAAGTACAGAACGCGCAACACCGTGGCGACGTCGCCAGGCTCGTCAAACCGCACCCCCGAAACGGCCCGTTTTGCCCGGCTGATCCGCTGCCCCATCGTCGCCTCAGGCACCAGGTACGCCTGCGCGATCTGACGAGTGGTCAGCCCGCCAACGGCCCGCAGCGTGAGCGCGACCGCAGACGACGCCGGCAGCGACGGATGCGCGCACAGGAAGTAGAGCTGAAGCGTGTCATCCGCCGCGGACACCTGACCCGGCTCCGGCTCCTCCGCGACAACGTCCTCGCGCCGACGCCGGGCGACGTCCGACCGCGTCGCATCGAGGAACTTGCGCCAAGCCACCGTGACCAGCCAGCCCTTCTGGTCACGCGGCAGGTCGTTCGGCCAGACCCGGACCGCCTCGACCAGCGCTTCCTGCACGGCGTCCTCAGCCGCCGCGAAGTCGGCTCCTCGACGGACGAGGATTCCGAGCACGCTAGGCGTGAGGCTCCGCAGCAGAGCCTCGTCAATCTGCGAGGTCACCGTGCAAAGCTACCGGGCAGAGGCCACGGGTAGCGGCTAGAAGCCCTGGTCCGTCGACGACACCGGACCCATGAACGGGCGCACCTCAAGCCACTCGTGAATCGGCTTCCCGCCCGCCCCCGGCGCCGCCGACAACTCCCCCGCCAACTCCAGCGCGCGCTCGTAGCTGTCGACGTCGATCACCGTCCACCCCGCGATGACATCCTTGGTCTCGGCGAACGGACCGTCCGTGACCGGCGGCCGCCCCTCGCCGTCGTACCGGACGAACGTCCCCTCGGGCAGCAGCGCCTGATGCTCGACGAACTCGCCGGTCTCCTCAAGTCGAGTCGCGAAGTCGCGCATGTACTGGATGTGCGCCGAGATCTCCTCCGGCGTCCACTGATCCATAGGCACGTCGTTAATCGCAGCCGGCGCGCCCCGATAGTGCTTGAGCAACAAGTACTTAGCCACCGCGTTTCCCCTAACTCGCGTCCCGATGTCCTGATATCCCGATGTCCCGATCATTCTTGGCGCTGACGCTCCGCCTGCTGCTCGATCAGTTCCGCGACATTCGTCGGCAGCGTCGTCTCGAAGTCGATCAGCTTGACCCACGTCGGCGCCACCACAATCCGAACCATCCCATCCACATACAGCGACCGCACGCCGACCTCCCACTCGGCCCGCTGCTCAGGCGTCATCTCGTACGTGCCGTTCCACTGCATGTACTCGTCCGGAATGCCGTCCACGGGATCCAGCTCCGCCCGGCCACGGATCAGTAGAACCTTCGGCGGGTACGCCTCGGTGTCGATCGTCAACGCGACCGCGGGGTTCTGCTGCAACGCCGCCAGCTTCCGCGCGTTCTTCGACGTGCACATGACGATCTCCGCGCCGTTCCAAGCGAACCCGATCGGGATCGACCGCGGCGTGCCGTCGAGCGCGACGAAGGCCATCCGAGCCAGGTCGCGATGCAGAAGCTGCTGGCTGTACGGCTTGTTCAGGATCTCGTCGATGGCGCTCTGCTGCATGGCTTGCTCTCCCTAGATCGATTCGCCGCTCTCTTCCTGACCGGCGGACATCCGGGAGACGGCGCCGCCCACGCCACTTCGACAACCCATAATGTGACCTAGGTCACACTCGACGCAGCGCGCCCCCACCAAGATCGAATCATCCCAATCGTGCACGTTTGCGCCGCCCCGGCCTGGAGAAGTGGAGGGCATGTTCGAGGCGACGAATATCCGTGACTGGCGCGATCACGACGTCGTCGATGCCGACGGGAACAGGATCGGTCAGCTGGAAGCCGTCTATGTGGACACCAGCACCGATCTGCCAGCGTTCGCATCGGTCAAGGTCGGGTTCATCGGGCGGCACCGGCTGACGTTCGTACCGCTCGAGGGGGCAACCGTGGCGCCCTCGCACGTGCGCGTGGCGTACTTGAGGAAGCAGGTCAAGGACGCGCTGAAGATCGACACAGACGGAGAACTCGCCGCCGTCGACGAGCCGCGGCTATTCGAGCACTACGGCTTGACATACCAACCCGGCGCGAGCGGCGAGCGCCGCTTGGCGCGGCGCTAACCGAAAGGCACCGGCCGTGGTTCTATTCCTGCTCCTGATCATCGCGGCCATCATCCTCGGCGTCGTCGGCGTCGTAGTCAAAGGCCTGCTTTACCTGCTGATCATCGGCATCGTCGTACTGCTCATCGATCTGGTCTTCGCCGGCGCACGCCTGCGCGCCGGACGACGACGGCCTGCCCGCTAACCTCAACTCCACCCCCAACAGGGCTAGCGTCAGGCAGCCCACGGCGGTGTGAAGGGCTCGCCGTCCTCGCTCATCCGGCCCTGGGCTCCGGCAGGCAGGATCGCGATGGCGTCGACCGGCTCGTCGAACGGGTTCGCGACGCTGAGCCGGGTGTGGGCCGGGACGATGACCGCGTCGCCGGCCGAGGCCTCGAACTCGTCTTCGCCGATCGAGAAGACCGCGCGGCCCGCCAGCAGGACGAAGACCTCCTCGTGGTCCAGGAAGTGCGGCGTGCCGTCCTGATGCGCGGACCAGCTCACCTGCCAGGCGCTGTTCTCCTTCGCGCCGCGGCTGGGGGCGGCCAGGCCGGTGAACGTGATGCCGCCCTCCGGAAGGGTGAAGACCGGAGCGTCGGCACGACGGATGACTGGCATGATGCTCTCCACAGGGTTTTCAACCAAAGTTGTCAACCTGAGTTGAGCATCTAGGAGACGGCGATGTCAACCGAGCATCCGGACGAGCCGGCGTTCGATCCCGACCTCGACTTCGGCGTGCTGCTCGGCCTGGGATACCAGGGCCTGATCCGCGAGCTGAACGAGCGGATGACGGCGGCGGGCTTCGAGATCAAAGCCGCCTACGGTTACGTCTTCCGGTCGCTGCTCAAGGAGGACCTGACCATCACCAAGTTCGGCGCGCGCCTGGGCATCACGACGCAGGGCGCGGCGAAGCTGGTCGACGAGATGGAGCGGCTGGGCTACGTCGAGAAGCACCCGGATCCGAACGACGCTCGAGTGAAGGTGCTGCGCCTGGCCGGCCGCGGGAGGCGAGCCGTGGCCGAGGCGCGGCGCATCCACCTGGACTTCGAGCGCCGCCTGGCCGAGCGCTACGGCGCCGAGGACGTGGCGGCAATGCGGCGCGTGCTGGAAGCGATGGTCGACGCCGGATACCGCGACACGCCCCGGATCATGCGGATGCCTTAACCTCAGTCGTTTTAGCGGCGACTGCCGGCCAGCCGAACTGCGCGATGTCGACCGCCGGCAGGTCGCGAATCTCGTCCTGCTCAAGTCGAGACGGACGCCCTGATGCACGTCGGTGACGTCGCGAATCGGCAGCGCGACCTGCTTCTTGCCGCACAGTTGTCCTTCCTGGAGAAGGACGTGCGTGACCTGATTATCGCTCGGATCGACGATGAGGCCCTGGACCTTGCCGCCAACGTGGGCACCGGCCGTGAGCCCTCCTTCTACCCCGCTTTAAGCAAGTGAACAGACACTGCAGCCGGGCCGGTACGCCTAGCCCGGCGGGCACCGGCGCGACCGATCCACATCCATCTACAAGATTTTTTTCGGCGAGTGTCGATTTCGGCTCCGCGGGATCGATACCTAGGTGAGAGCGCGCAAGCGCTCGACCGGATCGGACCGACGCGAACGCGACGGATCAGAACAGGAGACTCCGATGACTGCAAAGCCGCGAACCGACCGCTCGCGCTGGCTCGCGCTCTACGTGCTCTGCGCCGGCATGCTGATGATCGTACTGGACACGACGATCGTGAACGTCGCGCTGCCCTCGATCCAGAAGGACCTGCACTTCACCGGCTCCGGCCTCGCTTGGGTCGTCAACGCCTACCTCATCGCATTCGGCGGCCTGCTGCTGCTCGCCGGACGAGTCGGAGACCTGTTCGGCCGCAGACGGATCTTCCTTTCCGGCCTCGTGGTCTTCACCGTAGCGTCCTTCCTGTGCGGCATCGCGCAGAACCAGCAGATGCTGATCGCCGCGCGGTTCGTGCAGGGCGTCGGCGGCGCGATGACCTCGGCGGTGATTCTGGGCATGATCGTCACGATGTTCCCGAAGCCGCAGGACCAGGCCAAGGCGATCGGCGTGTACGCATTCGTCGCGTCGGCCGGTGGCGCCGTCGGTCTGCTCGCCGGTGGCGTGCTCACCCAGTCGATCAGCTGGCACTGGATCTTCTTTGTCAACATCCCGATCGGCGCCGCCACGCTAATCGTCGCCGCACGCCTGCTGCCCGCCGACCAGCGCCCCGAGGCCCGCACCGGCGCGGACGTACCGGGTGCCGCGCTGATCACCTCAGCGCTCATGCTCGCCGTCTACACGATCGTCAAGCCCGCCGCCGAGCACGGATGGACGGCACCTCAGACCCTCGTTCTCGGCGCCATCTCGATCGTCCTGCTCGCAGCGTTCATCCTCCGCCAGGCCACCGCAGCCCAACCGCTGATGCCGCTGCGGATCTTCCGCGCCCGCGCGCTGCTGGCCGCCAACGCGATCCAGATGCTGTCCGTCGCCGGCATGTTCGCAATGTTCTTCCTCGGCGCGCTCTACCTGCAGCTCGTGCGCGGCTATGACGCGATGCAGATCGGGCTCGCGTTCCTGCCCGTCACGATTCTGATGGGCGGACTCTCCGTGCGGTACTCGGCGCGGCTGACCGCTCGCTACGGCGCACGCACCATACTCGTGACCGGCCTGATCGCCATCGCCGTCGCACTAGCGCTCTTCGCCCAGGCACCCGCCGACGGCGCCTACGCACCGCACGTCCTGCCCCCGATGGTGCTGCTCGGCGTCGGCGCCGGCCTCGCCTTCCCCGCACTGATGACGCTCGCCATGTCCGGCACCGCCCCCGAGGACGCCGGCCTGGCCTCCGGACTGCTCAACACCACCGCACAGGTCGGCGGCGCGCTGGGCCTGGCTGTGCTGGCCACGGTCTCCGCCTCCCACAGCACCCACCTGGCCGCGACCGGCACGCCGACGGCAACCGCGCTTACCAGCGGATACCACCTGGCGTTCTGGATCGGCGCCGCCCTCACCGCCGCCGCGATCCTCGTCGCGCTCACCGCGCTGCGCGGCCGGGAGGCGGAAGCACCGACGGCACCGTCCGAGCAGCCCGTCGAACTCGACACCCCCGAACTGGTCGCCGCCAACTAGTAGCCGGCCACCCAAGCACGGCACCCCGACGCCGGACCGCGAGCGCACACCAGCGCCCGCGGTCCGGCGCTTGAGCTGCCGCCCTAGCCCTAGCCTCACCAACAGGCCCAGTTCACAGCGGACGTGAAGCCTGTCCGAACACGTACATCCAATGGCTATCCCGCTGCGCATAGGTGTCGCTGAACCACAGATGGTCGTCGAACACCGTCCCGTCCGTGCAGGTCCCCTTCTCCCACAACTGCGCGGTCACCACGGCCGTCTCGTGGCCGAAGACCCGAACCGTGCGCGACCCGGCCACCTCCTCCTGGTGCTCGTAGGTGCAGTCCTCGCGGCGCGCCGAGTCGATCAGGTCAGCGCGAGTGACGACGTGTCCGGTCCCAGTCACCAGCACGAAGTCCGGCGCCAGAATCCGGCCCATCACGGCGTCGTCATTCGCCTTGACCGCGGCCTGGTAACTGGTATCGAGGGCGGCGACGAGCGCGGCCGGGTCGTGGCGCGCGCCGTACTCGGTGGCCGACGCACCCGGCACCGTGACCGCCACGATCCCCGCCGCCGCACAGAGACCCACGACCGTTCGAACGCCCCCGGTTGCGCGCGTGACTGGCATATCCGTCTCCTTAGAATCAAGATTCCATCGGAGCGGCCCGGGCCGTTCACCAGCCGCGCAGCCGCTTGCGCTCCAGGGTGCGCGACACCGCCGCGCCAGTCTTGAAGATTCTTGCGCACGCCGCAGCAGCAACGCTCTGCCATACAGTCGATCCATGGGGGACGAATTCGAGGTGGAGACCCTGGTGTTCCAGGGCGGCACCGGCTGGGAGGAGCCGATCCTCGCCGAACGTTATTCGCTGCTGCTGGTGCGCTCCGGCGCATTCCAATTCCGCAATGACGGAGCGTCGGCGATCGCCGATCCGACAGTCGGCTGGGCACGCGAACCGGGCCGCGAGGTGCAGACCGGCCTACTGCCGTGCGGCGACGTGTGCACGGTCATCGCCGTGGCCCCGGAGCTATGGCGGCCGTTCGCGGGACACATCGTGCCGGTCGACGCCGCAATGGAGGTCGCGCACCGACTACTGCTGCGCGCGATCCGCCACGGCGACACGCACTACGCCGCAGCAGAAGCCCTCGCCGGCCTTCTGCCAGGCCACGCCGAACACGCGACCGCCACCGCAGCCGGGACCGGCATCGGGACCGCCTCCGTCGACGCCGCACGCGAGGCGATCCTCACCGACCACCCCGCCGCATCGGGCCTGATCCCGCTGGCCCGCCACCTCGAGGTCTCCCCATTCACCCTCAGCCGCGCCTTCCGCCGCCACACCGGCCAAAGCCTTACCCGCTACCGCAACCGAATCCGCGTCAGCAGGGCCCTGCACCGCCTCGAGGAAGGCGAACGCGACCTAGCAGGACTTGCCGCAGACCTAGGCTTCGCGGACCAAGCCCACCTCACTCGCACCATGACCGCACATACCGGCCACCCACCCGGCCACCTCAGAACCCTGCTAGAACCGACGCGGTGACCTATTCCTCGCCCTCGCCCGGCGCCTCCGACTGAGCAGATTCGACGGGCACGGCGGCGTCCCTAGCTGCGCCGCCGCGACGCGTGAACCCTTAGTCATTCGTTTCCGTGCTCTCGTCGAGCGCGCGAGCCATCCGGGTCTGTGTCTTGATTGGTGGGCTTTGGTCTACTTGGGTTATCGGTGAATCAGGGGTCGGACTTTAGTGCGTGTCGCGGGTTTTCACTCCGGCGGCTGCATCGTGCTCGGGGTGCAGTCGTCCGTCGAAGGCCATTTCCAGGGCGTTGAGGACCGGCTTCCAGCGGTTCGACCAGCGCTGGGGCGCGGTGCCGGAGGGGTCGAGCGAGAGGATGGCCAGGTACAGGCGTTTGAGTGCGGCCTGGTCCGAGGGGAAATGCCCGGAGGCCTTCACGGCGCGGCGCAGCCGGGCGTTGAGGCTCTCCACGGCGTTGGTGGTGGTCAGCAGGTATCTGATCTCCTTGTCGAAGGCCATGAACGGCACCACCTCGGGCCAGGCCTTCGTCCACAGCTTCACGATCGCGGGGTACTTCGGTTCCCAGGTCTCGGCGAACTGCAGGAACCTGGCCTCGGCGGCCTGTGCGTCCGGGGCGGTGAGCACCGGCCGCAGGTCGCGGGAGAGCGCCGGCCAATCACGCTTGGAGGCGTATGTGAATGAGTTGCGTTGGAGGTGGACCAGGCAGCGCTGCACGATCGCGCGCGGCCAGATGTGCCCCACCGCCTCGGGCAGGCCGTTTAGCCCGTCGCACAGCACGATGCAGCAGTCGCGCACCCCGCGGTTCTTCAGCTCCAGCAGGTTCGCCTGCCAGCTCTTGGCGCCCTCGCCGCCGTCCCCGCACCACATGCCCAGAATCTCGCGGGTGCCGTGCACCGTGACCGCCAGGGCCACGTACACCGCCTTGTTCGCGACCTGCCCGTCGCGGATCTTCACGTGTACGGCATCGATGACCAGCACGGGGTAGATCGGGTCTAGCGGTCGGGCGCGCCATTCGTGCATGCTCTCCAGCACCCGGTCTGTGATCGCCGAGACGGTCTCCTTGCTGGTCTCCACCCCGAAGACCTCTTTGAGGTGCGCCGCGACCTCGCCCGTGGTCAGGCCCTTGCCCACCAGGCTGATCACCATCTCGTCGATCCCGCTGGTGCGACGGGCGCTCTTGCGCACCACCGCGGGGGCGAAGGTGCCGGCCCGATCCCGCGGCACTATCACCGCCACCGGCCCGACCTCGGTGGCGATCTTCTTGCCGCGCCGGCCGTTGCGCTCGTTGCGCCGCGCAGCGCCGTCAGGAGCCTGATCGGTGCCGCCTTGCAGGTGTTCCTCCAGCTCGGCTTCCAGTGCCGCCTCGATGATCTGCTTGGTCAGCGCCTGCAGCAGCCCGTCGGAACCGAGCAGCTTCAGGCCGCCGGCGGCGGCCTGCTCCCGCGCCTGCGCTGCCAGCCGCGCGATGGCCTTCTCGTCCAGCAGGTCCGCCAGCTCGCCCGTCGGCATCTCGGCCTCCGCCACCGTGGTAGTGATCGACTCGGCGCTCTCTACCACAACCGGGGCACTCGTTTCAACAACGTCGATAGTCATAGGAATCAGCCCTCTCTACTGATCCCCACCTTTTCCGACACAGTCCCAGCCATCCGGGTGATCGCGGTAGTGAGGATTTCGGGGTGAGTGGCGAAGTTGAGCCGGACGTGACCCGCTCCCCCGGTGCCGAAGACGTGACCCGAACTGAGGGCGACGCGGGCGTGCTCGAGGAAGTAGCGCGCGGGTCCGGTCATGTCGGTGACGACTCCGAGGCCGTCCGGCGCGGGATCGTCGTCCAGGTTCAGCGCGGTGCAGTCCAGCCACGCCAGGTACGTGCCCTCCGGGCGGGTGTAGCGGACGGCGGGCAGATGCTCGGCCAGCAACTGCTCGAGCAGGTCGCGATTGCGGGTCAGGCCGATCAGGAGCTGGTCAAGCCAGTCGCCGCCGTCACGGAAGGCCGCGGTGTGGGCGATGACGCCGAGGTGGCTGGGCCCGTGGCCGACCTCTTCGGGCAGCCGCGCCAGGTCGGCTGCGGCGCCGGGTCCGGCAACGGCCACGGCGGCTTTGAGGCCGGCCAGATTCCATGCCTTCGACGCGGACAGCAGCGCGAACGCGTCTTCGCTGCCGTCAACGGAGAGATAGGGAGTGAAGGTGCTGGCGCCGAGGACCAGCGGCGCGTGGATCTCGTCGGAAATCACCCGGACGCCGTGCCGGGCAGCCAGGGCGGCAATGCCCTCGAGCTCAGCGCGGGTGTGGACGATGCCGGTCGGATTGTGCGGGTTGCTCATAAGGAACACCGGACGGCCGCTGACGGCGCGGGCCCGCGCGAACGCCTCATCCAGCGCGTCTGTATCCGTGCGCCGATCGGAACCGAGCGGAGCCTCCAGCACGCGCCGGTCGGCGTGCGTGATGAACGCGTAGAACGGCGGATACACCGGCGCGCAGACCACGACGGCGTCGCCGGGCTCGGTGAGCAGCCGAAGGATCTCAACGATGCCCATCATCACGTCCGGCACGACCGCGGTCCGCCCGACGGCCACGCCATCCCAGCCCCACCGATCAGCGGCGAAGTCGTGCAGCGCTTCCGCGTAGGCGGTGCCGATTGGATAGCCGGTGTCTCCCCGCGCGATCGCGTCGCTCAACGCGGCAACGATGGCCGGGGCGAGCGGCACGTCCATCTCGGCGACCCACAGCGGCAGCACATCCGCGGGGTGGGCGCGCCATTTCATGCTGGTGCGCTGGCGTAACTGCGGCAGCGACAGTTCTGTCAGCGGATTCGTCGTCGAGGTCAGGGTCGATTTCAAGGCCGTGGCCGATGCCGTGGCCGTAACACGGTCCATAGTGCAACGTTAAGCAGTACCTACCGCAATGTCCCCTCGCTCGAGGACCAGCACCGCCGAAGATGAAAAGGAGAGGTCATGCCACACGCCGAGCACACCGTCACCATCGACCGGCCGATCGCGCAGGTCTTCGAGTACGTCGCCGACGGCAGCAACAATCCACGCTGGCGGGCCGGCGTGCTGGAGATCAATCGCACCTCGCCCGCCAATGAACTCGGTGCCGAGTATCGCCAGGTCCTCGCGGGGCCCGGCGGACGGCGCATCGCGGGCGACTACCGAATCAGCGAATGGGAGCCGCCGCGCCGCCTCGAGTTCACAGTCATCGCGGGTCCGGCCAGGCCGGTCGGCCGCTTCGACCTCACCGAGGTGGCTCCCGATCGCACCCAGGTCACGTTCACCCTCGCCCTGCAGCCCAGGGGCGTCATGCGCCTGATGACCAAGATGATCGCGAAACAGATGCGCACCGAGGTCGCCCAGCTCGACCGCATGAAGACCGACCTCGAGCAATAGCCACCACTGACGGCAGCCCGCATCGACCGAGCCCCGCTCGGTCGATGGTTCCTCGCTGAGGCCTTACTCAGTTACGACGTCGGCTGGCGACTTGTCCGGGCGCAGGCCCCGCCAGGACGGCGTACGCAGCCGACCGTCGCGGGTGCGCTCGGCATATACAACCTCGCCGACGAGTTCGGGGCGTACCCAGTGCGCGGCACGTTCGACCGCCGCCGGTACGCGGTCGCTAAACGGGCTGTCCTTGGTCTCCATCGGATGCAAGCGACGGCTGAGGTCCTGCAGCATCTGGTCGGTGAAACCGGTGCCGACATGCCCGACGAACGTCAGCCCGTCATCGCCCGGGATACCGAGCAGCAGCGCGCCGATCGAGCCGGCGCGCCGACCTTCGCCGGAGGTCCAGCCGCCGATCACGACCTCCTGGGTGCGCACGTGCTTGATCTTGATCCAGTCCGGGCTGCGCCGTCCGGATTGGTAGTCCGAGTCCAGGCGCTTGGCGATCACGCCTTCGAGGCCTGATTCGCGAGTGGCGTCATACAGCGACGCGCCGCCACCGATCCGATAATCCGAGTGTCGCCACGAGGGCGCGGAGTCCGCCTTCAGCTCGTCGAGGACGGCGCGCCGGTCGCGATACGCCAGGCCGGTCAAATCGCGACCGTCGCGATACATCACGTCGAAGACGAGATAGACGACGGGGTTGGCCTTGGACTGCTTGGCGATGCGTGCCGGATCCCGCAAGTGCATGCGCGGTTGAAGCGCGGCGAACGACGGCTTGCCGCGCTCGTCAAAGGCGACAATCTCCCCGTCGAGAACGAGCTCGCCGCCAAGCAGATTCCCGGGCGGACTCAGCTCCGGATACGCGGGGGTGATGTCGCGATCGTTGCGCGAGATCAGACGGCATTGCCCCTTGCTGAGATACGCGACGGCTCTCACGCCGTCCCACTTGACCTCGTAACCGAATTGGTCGTCGAGATCCCCCGGCGGCAACTGGCCGAGCGTCGCCAGCATCGGCTCGATCTTCGGCAGACCTGCCCATCCTCGCGTGCCCGCCACGCCCACTCACCTCCTCAGCGCCCTCATAACGTCTTCGCTAGGGCATTCGGGGTCAAGAGACGCGGCGCCGAGCGGTCGTGGTCTTGGCTGCCGTCTTCTTCGCAGCGGTTTTAGTTGCTTTCGCTGCTGTCTTCTTGGCCGGCGGCTCGTCGGCACGCGACGTCGTCTTCTTCGCCGCCGTCTTCTTCGCGGCCGCGGCGGGCGCACGGCTCCGGCCGCCTCCGGAGGCGGCTTGGACGCTGCGTTCGAGTACCGCCATCAGGTCGATGACGTTCTCCCCAGCCGCGCGGCGCGGGGCTTCGTGCGGGGCGGGGGCGCCTTCGAGTTTCGCTTCCACGAGTTCGCGCAACGCCGCCTGGTAGTCGTCGCGCAACTCACCGGCCAGGTCGGTGAAGTCTGCCGACAGGGTCTGAATCAGCGACTGGGCCATCGCCAGTTCCTGCGGACGCACCCCCGCCTCCTGCGGCGCGATCCCGGCTGACGAGCGCACCTCGTCGGGCCAGACCATTACCTGCAGCACCAGCACGTCCTCGTGTACCCGCAGCACCGCAGGCGACTCACGCGATGACAGCGTGATCTTGGTGACGGCGACCTGACCGCTCTCACGCATCGCATCGCGCAGCAGCGCGTACGGCTTGCCGCCAGTCTTCTCGGGCGTCACGTAGTACGGCTTGGCGAAGTACACCGGGTCGATCTGGCTTTGGTCGACGAAGGCGAGCACGTCGATGGTCTTCTTGGTGGGCACCGGCAGGTCAGCGAGGTCCTGATCCGTGAGGATCACGCTGACCTCATCGTCAGCCTGGTAGCCCTTGGCGATTTCCCGGTACGGGATTTCTTTGTCCTCAAGCTCGCACCAGCGCTTCAGCCGCACCCGGCCGCCGTCGCGCTCGTGCACCTGGTGCAGCGGCACGTTGTGTTCCGAGACCGCGGGGGACATCGAGACCGGGACGGTGACCAGCCCAAAGCTGATCGCGCCCTTCCAGGAGGCCGGCATCGGGCACCTCGCATGAGCTACTTGCTATTAGGGGATTAACCACTGTATGCCGCCGGGCACCCCTGCGACAGTGGACGGGAGGCACCTGACCCTCACCCACCTGGACAAACCAATGTGGCCCGATGGGTGGACCAAGGGACAGGCGCTGCACTACTACGCCCGCATCGCCCCGTACATGCTCCCCCACCTGCACCGACGCCCCGCATCCTTCCTCCGGCTCCCAGAAGGAGTCGATGGGCCCGGCTTCTACGTGAAAAGCCCGCCGCCGGGCACCCCGCCGTGGGTGGGCCTCGCCGACGTGCCCAGTCGCACCACCAGCGAGGGAGTCAAGCAGCACGCCACCGTCGACGACCTCGCATCGCTGATCGCGCTGGCAAACCTCGGCTGCCTGGAAGTGCACGTGCCGCAGTGGACCGCCCCGCGCCCCGACCTGCACGACCGCCTCGTCATCGACCTCGATCCCGGACCCGGTGTCACGATCCTCGACTGCGCGAAAGTCGCACTCGCCGCCCGCGCGCTGCTTGCCCGTGACGGCCTGACCTGCGTAGTGAAGACGTCCGGCGCCAAAGGCCTGCACCTATACGCCCCGCTCGACGCCGTCCCCGCAGCCGACGCGGAGGCCTACGCGCGTTCGCTGGCCCGAGCCCTGGCCGCTGGCTTGCCAGGGCGGGTGACCGCGACGATGGCCAAGAGCGCCCGAGCCGGGAAGGTCTTCGTCGACTGGTCCCAGAACCACACCAAAAAGACCACCGTCGCCCCCTACTCCCTGCGCGCTCTACCCGATACCCCGGGCATCTCCACCCCGCTGACCTGGCACGAGATCGAGTCCGCGACCCGCCCCGGCCAGCTCGCCTTCACCCCCGAGCAGACCCTGGAGCGAGCCGAACGACACGGCGACCTGCTCGCAGACCTGCTCGACCCCACCCTCGCCGCGACGCTGCCACGTTAAGTCAGAGTACTGAGGCAACGAAGGCGGCAAGTTGCTTCTCGGCCGCCACGTCCTTGGCCGAATCGGTGTCGCCGGAGCCGTTCGCCCGGATGTCGGCCGAGACCGACACGATCCGCGAACCCTTCTTGATCATCAGCAGCGGCTTGGTACTCGGCGAGAAGCTTTCGATGAACGCCTCGTCGCCGAGGCCGCTGACTGACGTGATGGTGACGCCGTTCTGGCCGTTCGAGTTCTTAGTGCCGTCGTAGATCGTCGGATCGACGTACATCACGACTACGCCCGAGTTGTTTCCAAGGTTCGGGTCCATCCAGCCACAGCCGACGACGGGCTGGTCGGACTTCTTCCCAGGACCGACCGGCACGCCGATCACCTGCTGGATCTGCGCGGTGGTAAGCGTGGTGCACGGATCGACCTGGCCGCCGCTGCCGCTGCCGCTGCCGCTGCCGCCCGACGATCCGCCGTGGTCCTTCGCGGGCGCGGACGTGGCCGAACCACTGCCCTTCACGCCGGCCGGCGCCGCCCCGCTACTGCTGCTGGCACACGCCGCAGTCAGCAGCAGTGTGACCACGGACGTCGCAGTCAGCGAGGCAATCCTGGTCGACGGCATGGGGCACTCCTCGTCGTGGCTGGCGCTTGTGGGTGCACACCGTTACGCGGCGTGCGGAGGAAACGCTCGCACCTCAACGTGTCGCCGTGCAATGTCCGATTGGGCAGAACCCGCCCTGCGCCAGCCGGGTACGGGGATTGTGTTACTCAGTGAGGCAGTCGAGGTGGAAGGTGCCCTGCTCGTCACGGTGTACGCCGTGGACATCGGTGCCGAGCGCGGGGAACGCCCGGTCAAGCCGCTCGAGCGCTGCCAGGTAGCTGAGAACGGGCCCATCCGCCGGTCCGGTCCGTTCCCCGGGCATCAGCATCGAATCCCCGGCGGAGTCACCACGACCAGCGACGCGGCGACACGATCGGCCGCGCGCTACGGGAGACTCAAGTATGGCGTCTCCGAGGTGATCCACGCGGCAACCAATGGCGGCATCCTGGACCTCATCCTCGACGGACTACGCACCCGAACCACTACCTGACCTGACCAACCTGACCGACCTGACCGACCTGACCGAACGAGGAGCGCACCATGGCAACGATGCACTTCACCGAACAGACCACTGCGACACCGCGACAATTCATAGCGGCCCTCACCGATTTCGGACCCGACCGCCAGAAGTTGTTTGGCAACAGCTCCGGCAAGTACCTGAAGGTGCACGAGACGGGCGCCGACCACGCGGACGTCACCGAAGGCTCGGCCGGCATCTGGGAGCGGCTGCGCTACGACTGGTCCGACCCGAATCGCGTCGTGATGACGACCGTCGACTCCAACCTCTGGGGCGGCCAATCCAGCCACACCTACACCTTCACACCGCTGCCCGACGGCAAGACGCAACTGGATGTCGTCGTCGTTCGCGACGGCAAGAACATCAGGGGCCGCCTAACCGGCCTGCTGGTATCCACCGTCGGCCAGGGCGTGCTACGGAAGGCGCTGAAGGACACGATCAAAGCCGTCGAAGCCCGCAATGCGTGAAGACCTCGACCCGCCGGGCGCTAACGCTGGGCTGTCGCTGCCGCCGGATCCACCACCTGCGACGCGGCGCTCCTAACAGCAGCCTGGACGGCTTGTTGATCGCCGAGCTCTGATGCGACGAGCGCTCCGTCGTGGAGCACGACGAGGAACTGGCCGGCCTCGTCGGGGTCGGGATGCCCCAGCTCGCGCGCGATCTCGGTGGCGGTCTTCTGGAACCACTCGCGGTGGTCGGAAACGGCGATGTGCACGGGATGTGCGCCGTCGGGATATTCGGCGGCCGCGTTGATGAACTGGCAGCCGCGAAAGCCGGGAGCGCTGGTCCGTTGGTCGATCAGGTCGAGCAGCGCCGCCAGCGCCTGCCTCGGGTCGCGGTCCCGCAGCGCCCTCTCCACGTTCCCGCGCAGCCGCCGGTCGGTGGCGCGCAGGTATTCCTCCACGAGCGCTTCCTTCGTCGGGAAATGCCGGTAGAACGTCGCAAGGGTCACGCCAGCCTCGGTGACGAGGCGGTTCACGCCGACGCTGTGGATGCCCTCGCTGTAGAACAGCCTGCTCGCGGTCTCAACCAGCCGGTCTCTCGGACTCGGCGCGTCCTTGCTCATGGGTCTCCTCGTCCTGGATCAGCAGGGCTCGACGACCGTCGTGATCTTGCCCGTGTCGATGTCGTACGTGTAGCCGCCGATCCTGACGTTGCTGATAGTCGGCTGCAACTCCGGGGCGCCGCGCAGCTTCTCGACGTCCTCGGCGACAGTAGCGGCAGGCTCGAGGACGGCCATCGCGAAAGCCGTCTCGTCGTCCCAACCGCCGCGAGCGACATAGCCCGCCCGCAACTCGTCCCGCGCGAAGAGCCCTGATCCGCAGTCAGTGTGATGAATCACGGCGATCTCGAACCAGTCGGCGTCCGGGGTCAGGTTCTCGTGCAGGTGGAGGATCCAGGCCAAGTCCTTGATGATCGCGGGCGTGACCCGGCCGCCGACGTTACGCGCGACGATCGCCTCGCCGAGCCCGGAGCCGACGATCGCGGCAGGCTCGACGCGCGGGTCGATGCAGGTGATCAGGTAGAGCTGCTCGTCCGGGATGAACGGGATCCCGGGCACGTGGTCTTTGGCGTCGGTAGCCGCGAACCTCTCGTTGCGCCCAAGGTAGGCCGCGAAGTTGGACTGGGTCATGCCCGGCTCCTGTCAGTCGACTGCGAGCGCACCCTCAAGTAGAGAGAACGCTCGCTCTTCCTCTCCGAGGCTAGCACTGAAAGTCGCTTGCTGAGCGTTACTCGGCCAACGTAGAATTTACTCATGCAAGTAACAAAGGTGGAGGGCACGGCAGACCGCTCATTCACCGCCATGGCCCGCCGGGCCCAGATCATCGACGCCACCATCGAGACAATCGCCGAGCAGGGTTACAGCCGAGCGTCCTTCTCCCGGATCGCGCTGCGCGTCGGCCTGTCGAGCACCCGGCTGATCTCCTACCACTTCGCCGGCAAGCAGGAACTGATCGACCAGGTCACAGCCAAGATCATCACCGGCATCGGCAGCTTCGTCGCGCAGCGGCTGGCTCCGGAGACGACCGCCTCCGGGGCATTGCGCGGCTACATAAGGGCCACCATCCAGTACATCGCCGAGCACCGCACCGAGATGAAGGCCCTACTCGCCATCCTGCTAAGCGGTGCGCTAAGCCCCGAAGACCCACTGTCCGATAAGCCGCCGTCCGAGGACGTACAGCCCGAAAACCAAGACCAATCGGCGCATGCACACATCGGTATGCCGTTGAGCTCCCCGGTCGAGCAGATCCTGCGCGACGGGCAACGAGCCGGCGAGTTCCGGCAGTTCGACACCCTGCTGGTCGCGACCAGCATCCAACGCTCGATCGAGGCGATCCCCATGCTGCTGGAAACCCATCCGGACCTCGATCTCGAAGCCTGCGCCCAGGAGCTGATCACCCTGTTCGACCTCGCCGTGCGCAACACGGAGTGCGCATGAACGCTCAGACGCACAGCGCCGTGGGCGCCCCGCCCAAGCCCAGGCCCGGAAAGGCCGCACTGGTCCTGCTGTGGGACATGGCCGCGCCTATCGCAATGTTCTACGTCCTCACCGGCGCCGGGCTAAGCAGCTTCGCCGCGCTCCTTCTCAGCGCCGTCCTACCAGGCCTAAGCACCCTCTATCAGGTCGTCAAGGCCGGGCATCTCGACTCGCTCGCCGTGTTCATGGTCTCGGTCACCGTCATATCCGCGGTCGCCTCGCTGTTCACCGGCAGCCCACGCTTCCTGCTGGCCAAGGACGGCTGGATCACCGGCCTGTGCGGCCTCTGGCTCCTGGCCACGACCTGGGCCAACCCGCCCGTGGTGATGATGTTCGCCCGGCCACTGCTCGAAGGCCGTATCGGCCCGAACGGCGAATCCTGGTCCCTGATGTGGCAGCGCTTGCCGCGCTTCCGGAGCCTCTGGCGGACCGCCAGCATCGTGTGGGGCCTGGCCACCATCCTCGACGGCATAGCCCGATTCATCATCGCCTACACGCTGCCGGTCAAAGCAGTGCCCGCACTCAACGGCGCGCAATACATCGTGCTGTTCGTGCTCCTCCAGATCGTCACGAACATCTACTACTTCCGCGCCGGGCTCTACAACCCGCACTCCGAGCTCTACGCACCCCTGCGCGCCACATCAGTCCCGACGTCGCCCCTAGAACCGGCGCCGGCATCAGCCTCCGCAAACCAGTCCCCCGACGCGTAACGAGTCGCGCCCGTCTTCCGGCCGCGGACCGACTCGGTGAGGCTGTCACAGCCGTGCCCGCTGTTCCACGACGCGCGCGTCATCGTCCAGCCCGAGGCCGGACACTACCCGTGGATCGATGACCCGGCCGCCTTCGCCGCCGCGCTCGAGGCGTTCCTGCGCTGACGCCGCACCCGCGCCGGATCCCGGCTGCTTCTGCTGCTACTGGGCCTCGTCCAGACGGGCGCGCTGTTCCGGCGTCAGCTCGAGGTCGACAGCGGCGACACTCTCCTCCAACTGAGCGACCGACGACGCACCGACCAGCGGGATAACCGGGATCTCGCCGCCGATCAGCCACGCCAACACGACCTGATTCACCGTCGCACCGCTCTCCTTCGCGACCTCGTCCAGCGCGGCCAGCCGAGCTGCCGTGCCCGCGTGCTCGAACTCGGCACCCAGCGGCTTGTCCTGGCGCACATAACGGCCGCCCAACAACGGCGAGTACGCGACCAGTGCGAGACCGGGCTCGTTTCGCAGATAGCTGAGAAGGTCGCCCCCGACAGCGCCGAGATTGCCGTCTGGGGATAGCCCGACCCGCATGTCCGTACGAACCCGCAGGTAGCTGTGGTGGTACTGAAGCAGTTCATATCCCGGCAGGCCGGCCGCGGCGGCGAGGCTCCGAGCGCGCTCAACCTTCCACGCCCAGTGGTTGCTGACACCGAGCAGCCCGACCGTCCCCTCTGCCACCAGCTGCGCGAAGCCCTCGACAGTCTCCTGCAACGGCGTATTGGGATCCTCAATGTGCGCATACAACACGTCCAGCTTGTCCACGCCAAGCCGCTCGCGGCTACGCTGCGCCGACTCGCGGATCACCGCCGCGGACAGACCCTCGGGGTTGTCCAGGTAACTGGTCCCCACGGCCAGCGGCCGCGCGCCGACCTTCGTAGAGATCACGATCTCGCTGCCCACGCCCCGACTACGACGCCAGCGACCGAGCAATTCCTCGCTCTGGCCACCCTGGTCGCCGTTCGCCCAGAACGCGTAGTTGTCAGATGTGTCGATGAACGTCCCGCCGGCCTCGACGTAACGGTCGAGGATCGCAAAGGACGTCGATTCGTCGGTGAACGTCCCGAAACGCATCGCGCCGAGGCTGAGCACGCTCACCTCGCGCCGAGTCTTCGGGTCGCTGCCGATCGTGCGGTACTTCATCGGACTCCTCTCCCGTGGCCGGGCGTTCCCGGCTCACCACAGGAGTCTGATTGCTAGAGCCGACTCTAGGTCAAGCGGGTTTTCACCCCACGCACTAGCGCTCCGGACCAGCGGGTCGGTCTCGGTCACCCTCCAACGCCTCGACCGCGCCGAGGAGACTGCGGAACATGACGGCCTCGCGCTCAGCGTCCAGCGGATCCACCAGCCACTGCTCGATCGGCTGCTCGATCGGTGCGACGGCCTCCTCGGCCGACCCATCGCCCTCGGCGACGATCAGCTCCGCCCTGACCTCCACCTCGAGTTCGTACAGGAAGGTGTCGTCGCCGTTCGGATTGCTCATGTTCGCTCCTGCATGACGCGGGTGTCCGGTCATGGATCGTCAGTCATGACCGGATAGCCGCGCGGTTTGTGACATCCCGCAGCCGCACCACGAGCACATCACCTGGTTGTTCCGTTCCGCGGGCGGATTCATCGCCCGGGAACGGAACAACCAGTTCTCATCTGCCTGTGCTCATCTGACAGCCGTCAGCAGGAGGCGACCGGCTTCCAGATGTTCCAGGCGATCGCAGAGCCCGGAGTCACGCCGGTCGACCAGTAGATCGCGGTGTAGTTCTCGTGGTTGTAGGAGACGTTGTTGCCCGGCACGTAGGACGTGCTCGAGTTCCACGCGGTGGAGCAACTTCCGCCGCCACCACCACCGCCACCACCGGTGGGCGACGCGCTCGGCGACGGGGTGCCGCCTCCGCCACCGCCGCCTCCGTTGAAGCTGGACGGGTTGTAGCAGGTGTTGGTGGAGGAGTTGAACAGCGGGGTGGTGTCGACCGGCTCGTTGCTCGGCGGGTTCACGATGACCGCCGCGGAGTCCTGCGTCAGGTTGTCTTCGCAGTTGATGACGGAGTTGGTGTTGCCGTTCTGGCCGCCGACCCAGAGGTCGATGTGACGCTCCTGCCCGAATGTTTGCCGGTCCCTGCCTATACGTCTCCTGATTCGGCTGCTACAGATAACAGAGTGCGGTTCACCGGTGACCGTCCGGGAGGGGCAGTGGGATGATGCGTGGTCAGAACGGCAGCCACCGCAGCGCGGGGAGCGCTCGCGGCGACAATGGCAGGCGGCGCGGTACTGGCGGGCCCGGCGGTCGGGGTCGCTCACGCGGCAGCGGCCTCCGCCACCTGTGAGGGGACGTCGGTCATCGCCTATCAGCCGGGCCTGACTCAGGCGCCGCGGCTGGTCCACTACGACGAGACGGACCTGTTCAGCGCCTGCCTGTCCACGGACGCCACCCTGACCCACGGTCTCGCGACCGCCTCCGCCGATGTGATCGGCACCTGCACCGGCCTGCCGATCGTGCTGCGCGACCCCGGCTACACCATCGCCTGGAACAACGGCCAGAGCAGCGTCATCGACCTGGTCTTCACCGACACCATCGTGCTGGGCACCGAACAGGTCACCGGCACCGGGACCGTCACCTCCGGGGAGTTCGCCGGCGGCAACGCCACCATCGTGTGGACCTACCCGGTGCTCACCCCTCTCCAGTGCCTGGCCCCCGGCGGAGTCACCGGCCAGACCGGAAACCTCACCGCGCAGATCACCCACCTCTGATCGGCCATCGACGGCGGGGAAGCCGCGAGCGGTCGCCGGCACGGGGGCGACCACGGCCGGTCAGGTCAACCCCCTGACAGGCACCCGGCGCTGATCACCTTCTGCCGAAGAGCCCAAGACACGATCACGGTGGCGGCTCGCACATACGCGGACCGCCACGTCTTCAACGATCACGGCCCGCCGCGACGAAGCTCACCCCATTCCAGGGAGTTCACATGCATTCGGCCCTCACCCGCGCTCGCGCCGCCGTCACCGCGCTCCTGCTGCTGTCCGCGCTGTCCGTCACCGTCGGCGGCCCGGCACACGCCGCCACCCTCGACGGCACCTGCCTGGCCACGGTCACCATCAACTTCGACCCGCCGGCCACCCAGCCTCCGCTGGGCACGCCCGCGCCGCACGCCACCTCCACCGGCACCGGCACCATCACCGGCTGCGCGGTGACCGACGGCGGCGCCAGCACCGGAACCTTCACCTACGCCCTGGCCGGCAACCTGACGTGCACCTCGACCCAGAACGTCACCGGCACCCTGGACATCGCCTGGACCGGAGGCGCCACCAGTCACGCCACCGTCACCAGTCTGCTGCTCAAC
>CAVQPP010000062.1:0-9592 GCA_963714445.1 uncultured Actinomycetota bacterium | reverse complement strand
CTCTGGGGATACCGGCGACGTATTCACCCGGCCAGGCTAACCCGAGGTGGGCGGCTTGACCGCCCGGGTAGCTATGTACCCGGGCATGAACCGGGCCGTGGCGTCGCCGTGGTGGGGCGCCTCGACCAGGTGGGTGAGCCGGAAGCCCGCGGCCAGCTGGCCGCCGATCTGCTCGGTCAGCGAATGGCTGTACTCGATCGGGCCGTCCCGGTAGCCCTGCTGCCGCTCCGCGCTGGTCAGGTCGAGCGTGCTGAACGGCAGCGGGTGGCGCACCACCAGCTCACCCCGGTCGTCCAGCGCGGTGACGTCGAAGATGAAGAGGTCCGGGTTCACGAAGCCGGCCAGCAGCGGGCCACCGGGGCGGAGCACCCGGAAGGTCTCCCGCCACACCGGCGCCAGCTCCGGGCAGAACACGTTCGACACCGGGTTGAGGACCAGGTCGAAGCCCGCATCGGGGAACGCACTCAGATCCCGCATGTCCCCCAGCACGGTGCGCAGCGCCAGGCCATCCCGGGCCGCCACCTCCTCGTCCCGGGCGAGCTGCCGGGGCGAGTTGTCGAACACGGTCACCTCGGCGCCGGCCGCGGCCAGCACCGGCCCCTGCTGCCCGCCGCCGGAGGCCAGGCAGAGCACGGCCATCCCGGCCAGGTCGGCCGGGAACCAGTCCCGCGGCGTAGGTTCGTAGCCGATCAGCACCACCGACCAGTCGCCCGCCCGGGCCCTGGCGATGACGTCCGGCCCGACCGGCCGGGTCCACTCGCTGCCGCTGTCCACCTCGCGGTCCCAGGCGGCCCGGTTGTACGCGACCGGGTCGAACGTCACGGCGCGTCCAGCCGGGCTTCCGGCCGGGTCGGCTCGAACAGCTCCACCGGGTTGCCGGACGGATCCTCGACCAGGATCTGCTGGCCGCCCACCCCGGTGACGATCTCGTTGCGGAACCGGGCACCGGCCGGTGCGGGATGCATCACCTCGGTGAAACCGAGGTTCTCGCAGTAGAACGCGATCGCCGCATCGACGTCGTTGACGATGTAGCGGACGCTGACAGTGGCCATCGGCGATACCTCCTTGCCGCCCACCTACCCGGTTTGCTCTCCGGCTAGCCGGGGCGCGGGGTGGCGGCGAGCGCGGCGGCGATCTGGGCCCGCGAGTCCACGCCGAGCCGGGCCAGGATCTGGCTCAGGTGGAACTCCACGGTCTTGACGCTGATGTAGAGGTCGGCCGCGATCTGCCGGTTGGTCTTCCCGGCGGCGGCCGCCTGGGCCACGGCGAGCTGGCGCGCGGTGAGCGGCGGCTGCGCTGGACTGGGCATGGGCGGCTGGTCGGCGCAGAGTTCCGCGTCGCAGCGAAGCAGGAAGGGCTGGGCGCGCAGCCGGGCAAACAGCGCGCGGGCGGCACCGAGGTCGCGGGCCGCCGACCGGCGCTGGCCGCAGCGCCGCAGCAGCCGGCCGCGGTCCAGCCGGGTCATCGCCTCGGCCAGCGGCATGCCGAGGCCAGCACCGTGCCGCAGGCTGGCCTCGAAGGCGGCCAGCGCGGCATCGGGGCGCTGCCGGGCGGCCTCCAGGACGCCGCGGACCCGGCTGGCCGCGCTCAGCGCCGACCGGCTGGCATAGCGGTGGGCGTGCTGTTCGTACCTGGTCAGCGTGGCATCGGCCGCAGCCAGCCGACCGATGCGGGCCAGGGCTTCCGCGTAGGCCGGCCAGAAGGACAGCCGACCCGGGGCCATCCGGGCCAGCAGGCCCGGCTCGCTGACGATGTCCTGGCCCGCGGCCAGCATGGCCGCGGGGTCGTCCTGGGCCACCGCGATCGCAGCGTTGGCTTCGGCCAGCGCGAGCGCCCCGGCGGGCATCCCGGCGCCGGGGTGGCTGGCGGCCGTCGTGACGTGCCGGGCCGCGGCCACCCAGTGACCCCGGCCGGCCGCTACGTATACCGCGGTCAGGTGGGCCCGGGCGAGCAGCCGGACCTGGTCCAGGTCGTCGATGAGGCTGATTAGCCGCCCGCCCTCGGCCTCGGCCTGATCCCAGTCACCCGCGCGGTAGCTGGCCAGCACCCGCTGCAGCCGGGCCTCCAGCAGGTGCGCCACCGGCAGGCTGGTCGGCCCGGTCGCGCCGATGGCCGCGTCCAGGTGACCGGTCGCGCCCGGCAGGTCGTCGGCGTACAGCAGGGCCGAGCCCAGTCCGGCGCGCAGCAGCGTCTGGGCCGGGCCGTCGTGGCACCGGCGCAGCTCGGTTTCCAGCAGCGTCGCGGCCCGCCGGGGATGACCCGCTGCCGCCAGCGAGCCGCCGTACACGGCACACGAGCAGGCATGCTGGAATTCCGAGGCGGCCACGCCCGCGGCCCGATGCGTCCAGGCGGCCGCGTCATCCAGCCGATTCTGGCCGATCAGCGCCAGGCCCAGCTCGCACGCGGCTTGGGCGGCCGTCTCGCGGATCTGGTCTGTGGCCGCCGGAACCTCCCGGGCTAAGGCCGCCCAGCCTTCGCTGACCAGCCGCTCGGCCGTCGGCACGGCGCCCGAGAGCAGCGCCAGCCGGCCGAGCAGCAGGCTGCGGTGCGCTGTCGGCGGCAGCGCGCTGACCTGCTCGAGATGGCCGCGGGCCCGCGCCGCATCGGCCAGATCGATCATGATGCCGACGGCGGTGAGCAGCCACCCGTCCCGCTGTGCTCCCCGGCCGGCCACCCGGACCGCGAGCAGCAGGTGCTCGGCCGCCTCGGCCAGCTGGCGGGCAGCCTGCTCGGCGGCCGCCTGCGCGGCGAGATCGCGCGCCAGGTCCGGGTCCACGCCAGGGCAGCCTGCCGCCCGGTGCGCGAGCGCCGCGGTGCCGCCGGTCAGCGCGGCGGCTGCCCGGTGCAGCTCCGCGCGGCGGCTGAGCCCGATGTCACGGTAGATGGCGGCCCGGATCAGCGCGTGCGGGAACACGCAGCGGCGGCCACCGCCTGCCCCCCACGACTCGGCCAGGATGCGCTGCTGGACCGCCTCCTGCAGGGCGGGCAGCGGGTCGGTCAGCCCGGCCAGCGTGGCGGCGTCAGCCACCTCGCAGTCCACGCCCAGCACCGCGGCCGCCACCACCAGCCGCTCGGTTTCCTCGGCGCAGGCGGCCAGCCGGGCCAGCACCAGCGTAGCCAGCGAGCGCGGCGCGGGCAGCGTGCCGCCAGGACGGCCCAGCTCGCAGACGGGCAGGTCGTGCAGCAACTCGGTGATGTGCAGCGGGACACCGCCGGTGTGCTCGCGCAGCCGGGCGGCGGCCCGGCTGGGCAGCGGGCCCGCGCCGGCCAGCTCGGCCAGCACACCGACCTCGGTCGCGGCCAGGCCGCCCAGATCCAGCCGGACGCCGTCGTCGGTGATCAGCCGGGCCAGGCCGGCCGGCAGCCGGGTGAGGTCTTCCGGCCTGGTGGCGATCAGGCACAGCACCGGCGCGGACCGCAGCCGGCGGACGGCGAAACTGAGCGCCTGCAGCGACAGTTCGTCACCCCACTGGGCGTCATCGACCAGCACGGCCAGCGGGCGGGCGCCGGCCCGCTCGTGCAGGAAGGCCAGCAGCGCCGAGCCCAGCGTCAGCGGGTCCGCGCGGCCCGTGGCCAGCACCGCAGCGATGTCCGCCGCCGCCGTGCCCGGCTGGGCCAGCTGCCCGACCAGCCCGCCGGTCAGCCTGGTCTCGCTGGCGTCGCCGGACATCAGGACCGCATCGGCCCGGCTGGCCCAGCAGGCCAGGCACTGCCGGATCAGCGCGGATTTGCCGATGCCCGCCGGGCCGGCCAGCAGGACCACCCGGCCCTGGCCGCGCTCGGCCAGCTCGAGCTGCCGGCTCAGTTCGGCTTGCTCGGCGGCCCGGCCGACAAAGAATTCATGCACAGCCCCGTCCCCGCAAGGCTCCCCGCCCGTACCGGCCAGTGACCCGCCCGGCATAGCACAACGTAACGCCTGTGCCGGAATTGCGCCATCCCGGCCACCCTAGCCATACCTGCTAGGGCCGACTACTGGCGCGCCCTGGGCGCAAATACGGGCATACTGCCCGCAGGAGCGGCCGGAAGCCCGGACCGGGAAACGATGACTGACATAGTGATCTGCCTCAACCGCGGCCCAGATGATCAGCCGGTAGGCCAGCTTCGTGCTGAATCCGGTGACATTATCGAGTTCACCGGATGGCTCAGCCTCATCCGCGCCCTGGAAGACCAGCTTCGCCAGGCGCCGCCGCCCGGTCCCGGCGCCGACCCTAGTTCTCCGGGCTAGGGTCCCTCCCTAGTGCGGTCCGGGGACGAGCCAGCGCATTCTGGACGTTGACTCGTCCGACCCGGGGGGTTCCATGGCAATCGAAGCGCCGACCGCTCATTCGCCCGGCCTGTTTTATCCCGATATCTCGGCCAATCAGGGATCCATCAACCTGAGCGGGATCTACGCCGTGTGCATCAAGCGCAGCGAGGGGACGTACTACCTGAACCCGGATTACGAGGCTCAGGTGGCCGCGGCGAAGTCGGCCGGCGCCTTTCAATTCGCCTACCATTTCCTGACCAATGAGGACCCGGCCGCGCAGGCGTCGTTCTGCTTCGACCACGTCGGCCCGGGGGTCGGCCTGATGGTCGATGTCGAGACCGAGCCGGAGACCGGCAGCAAGCCGACGCTGCAGCAGAACGTCGCGTTCGTGACCCGGTACCGGGCCCTCGGCGGCCAACTCCACCTCAATTACCTGCCGCAGTGGTACTGGAGCTCGGTCTGGGGCGGGCCTGCCTGGCGCCGCTCAAGAATCTCGGCCTGGCCCTGGTGTCCAGCGACTATGCCGGCTACGCGACCAACGCCGGATGGGGCGCCTACGGCGGCTGGCACCCGACGATCTGGCAGTACAGCAGCACCGTGCCGCTGCACGGCCTCAACGTTGACTTCAACGTCTACCTCGGCTCCGGGACCACCGATGTGCCGTCGCTGGTCAGCGAGCTCAAGGCCCTGGTGCACACCGGGGCGCTGCCCAGCCAGAAGCAGTGGCAGGAGCTCGAGACGACCGGCGGCACGTCGGTGCAGCAGACGGCCAGCGCGTGCGGCATGGACCCGGCGGCGATGCTGCGGGCCACCGCGGTTCACTTCGGCCGGTACGACCCTGTCCTGCACGACCACCTGGACAAGATCTTCGCTGGCACGCTCGACCCGGCGGCGAAGGTCCCCGCCGGGGCCCGGCTCTGGGTGCTCAAGTAGCCGCGGCGAACACATGGCCACCGGACAAGTCCCCGGCGCAGCGCGGAGCCCCGGCCGTCCCACCGACCGGTCCATCATCGTGCTCCAGCTGGCCCTGGGCACGTTCCTCGTCGTCTTCGGGGCGCTGCTGCTAGTCATCTTCAAGGCGACGGACGTCTTAGGCACGCCCAGCGTGAGCACGATCGGTGGCAATGTCGCCACCGGCGTGCTCGGCGTCGGCGCCGCGCTGCTGCCGGCCGGCGCCGCGGGCGCGGCCAGCACCCGCATCCTGGCCCAGTTGCCGGCCACGCCAGCCAGGCCGGCGCCCACCGTGACCGGGGCGCGCACGAGCGCCGCCGCGGGCGCGACCACGGTGTCTGGGGAGATCACCACCCTGGACGACGGTTTCTGGTTCGTTCAGTACGGCAGCGAGCCCGGCAACTACACCGGCCTGGAATTTGGCGGCCGGCTGAGCGCACAGCCAGCCGCGCAGGACATCTCGGCACCCGCCGCCTACCTGAACCCGGGCATGCACTTCCGGATGGGATTCACCACCAACAGCACGGGCCAGACGGCCTACAGCAAAGACACCACCGTAGCGTAACGCCGGAAAGGAACTCGCTATGCCTACCGGAAATCATTTCCTGACCATGGATCCCAACGAGCGGAACCTGGCAGTCAACAACGACGGATACCACGTCGAGGGAATTTCGTGCTACGTCTGCCCGAGCCAGGTTGCCCAGTCCACGGCCTTCATCAGGCTATTCAACCCCAGTGTCAATGACCATTTCTACACCACTTCGACGGCCGAAGCGAATAATGCGGTGGCGCACGACGGGTACCACATCGAAGAGAACGCGTGCTACATCTTCCCCGATCAGATCCCGAACACCGTGCCGCTGTACCGGCTGTTCAACGGGTCGGAGCCAACCGACCACGACCACTTCTACACCATCTCCGCGACGGAGAAGAACAACGCGGCCGCGAACGACGGCTACACGTACGAGGGCATAGCTGGATATGTGTACGCGACGAGCCAGTCCGGGCTTACCCTGCCGTTCTGGCGCCTGTTCAACGAGCCGCATCCACTGAACCAGGCCACCTCGGTGGCGATCAACTCGATCACGTATGACGTGGCCGCCGCGGTGATCCAGCAGACCAACCAGATCAACCTGTACAGCGACGACATTGTGAACGACACCTCGGTGACCCAGTCGTCCACGGTGTCTGGATCCCAGTCGGTGACCGACACGTCCGGCTGGTCGGACACGATCACTGTCACCCTCCAGGCCAAGGCCGATATCAAAGTCAGCATTCCGTTCATCGCAAACGGCCAGATCGGGGTGACCGCGACCGCGTCGAACGCGTACACCTGGAACGGCTCGCAGAGCTACCAGACGACCTGGTCCTGGTCCCAGCCCGTCAGCGTGCCGGCGAATTCCTCGGTCCAGGTCAGCATCGTGGTCAGCCAGTCCACCATTCAGGTGCCCTACACCAGCAACGCTACGTTCACGTTCAAGGACGGATCCTCGGTGACCTGCGAGACGTTCGGCACCTACACCGGGGTCAGCTCGCACAACCTCCAGGTGACCCTGTCCTGAGTCACGGCCGCGGTCCCAGGACACCATTCGGCAGTGTCAGCAGCCTGCCTGGCGGCCAGCACTTCCCGCAGCGGCACTCCTCCGGCCTGGCCGGGTGCCCGTCGTGGCAACGCGGCAGCAGGATGGCGCCGACGCCGGGAATGGCCTGGGCCCGGGCCTCGGCGAGCAGGGCCGCGGCGGCCTGCTGGCCGTTTTCCCCGGTGCGGGACATCCGCGCCGCGATCAGCCCGGACACGATCGGCGTGGAGAAGGACGTGCCGCTCCACTTGGCCATGCCGTAGAACTCCCGGTCGTCCCCGTCGTACGGGCTGACTTTGCATTCGTAGCGGCCGACCGCGTACGCGTTGATGAGGTCCCGGCCGGGCGCGTACACGTCGACCCAGCCGCCGAAGTTGCTGAACGCGGCGCGGCCGCGCCAGTCGGCCCCGAGCGCACCGACCGAGACCACCTCGGAAAAGGCGGCCGGCCAGCTCGGCCGGCGGCGGCCACTGTTCCCCGCGGCGACGATGCACAGCACGCCCTTGTACTGGCCGAGGAGCTTCAGCCACGCCTCGAACGCGATCAGTGGCAGGTCGGACCTGGACGGCGCGGCGATCGTCAGGTGGAAGATGTCCACGCCCAGTCCCAGCGCGCCGACGAGGTGTGGCACCAGCCGTGATTCCAGGGTGCTGCCCGCGACCGCGAAGGCGTTGGTCACGATCACCTCGGCCCGCGGCGCCATGCACCGCGCGACCCCGGCGACGAACGTGCCGTGCGCGGTGTAGGGCGGGATCGGATTCTGGCCATCGCCGGGGTCCAGATCGCCCGGGCCGCGCGGGTAGACCCCGGCCAGCCAGGGGTGGCCGATCTCCGGGTGCTCCAGCAGCCCGGTGTCGGCCATGTAGATCAGGACCCCCTCGCCGCCGTTGCCCTGGCACACCGAGGGAAACGGCTCGATGCCCGCGTACACCTCTTCGGGTTCGGTGGCCGGGCAGCCACCGACGTTGCCGGCCGCGGTCAGCACGTGGTTCGGGCTGGCGATGCCCGGGCCGACATCGGCGTCCACGGTTTCCAGCGCGTCGGGCACGTAGAGCAGCCGCTCGTCCTTGCGGGTTGGGCCGAGGGTGAGCAGAACCACGCCCCCGATGATCCGCTCGATCCGCTCCGGGTAGGTCTCCCGCAGCTCGGTCTCGGTCGGCTGGTCGAGGAGTTCCAGCACGCGCGGCAGGTACTGGTCACGGACCAGGATCTGGCGCTCGGCGAACATGTAGTCGACCCGGTTGTCGGCCCGGTTGACGACGACCCCGATATCGATCTCCCCGCCCTCCCGGGTGGCGAACGCGTCCACGATGAGCTGCACTTCGTCGCGGACGCGGGGTTCCAGTTCTTCTTTCCAATTGGGCGATTCAGGCACGGTGCCCTCCGCAGGTGTTGAACATCCTGGCTTTGCCAATGCCGGAGCTGAGCAGGCCGGGGCCGCGGGACGCGACGGCATCCAGGCCCACTGGTTATTCGGAGCGGCCGGCGGTCCCTGTGATACGCCTGCCCGCCAGGGATTTTCCAGGCGGGCGGTACCGGCAAGATCACCGGCCGCAGTGTGACATGCCCGAATCGGATATTCAATAGACCTCCCAGATACAGGAATCTAATATCGGCTTATGCCGGGGGGAGCCTCTGCGGCCGGATCTGGGCCGCCAGACGCGGATGACTTGCTGCCGCTGGCTTTGTCGCGGCCGCGTGAAGCACTGGCCCGGGCGCGCTCCGTTCTGGCCGGGCGCCCCGGCCCGCGCGAGGCATCAGTGGCTCATCAGTGCGCCGGAATTGTTTTGCGTGATATCGGTGATGTCGATGCGGGAGTCCGTGAGCTGCGCGCCGCGCTGCGCCTGGCCCGGCTGACCGGGTCGGCCGAGCGGGAAGCGGACGTACTGGCCAGCCTGGGGCTGGCCCTGGCCTTCGCCCGCCGGACCGCGGCCGGGCTGGCCGCGTTCGACCGCGCGCTGGACCTGTCGAGTGGCGTGCTGGCCGGGCATGTGCTGCACCGGCGCGGCGCGGCCCTGTGGCGGCTGGGCCGGTACGCCGCGGCCCTCGAGGACCTGCACCGCGCGGTGGCCATACTGCAGCGCAGCGCTGATCCGCTATGGACGGCGCGCACTTTAAACGCCCGTGGGCTGGTATATCTAGCGACCGGATCGCGCGATCGCGCCGACGCGGATTTCCTGGCCGCCGGGCGCCTGTATGCCGAGACCAGCCAGGAGCTGGAATCAATCTATACCGTGGAAAATCGCGCCCTCAGTGCTTTTACCTCAGGAGATCTTCCCGCGGCCCTCGCACTTCTTGATAAGGCAGCCGCCCGTTACCGGCCGCTGAATGTGCTGGCCCCGTCGCTGCGAATCGACCGGTGCGCAGTGTTGCTCGCAGCCGGGCTGGTCGGCGATGCGCTGGCCGAGGCGGACGCGGCGATAGCTGAGCTCGAGCAGGTCGGGGGCCAAGCCGACTGGAAGGCCGAGCTGCTGCTGATGGCGGCGAACTGCGCGCTGGCGGCCGGGCAACCGCAGGCCGCTGTGGACCGGGCCGGGGCGGCCTACCGGCTGTTCCGGGCTCAGCAGAGTGCCTGGTGGCAAGCCCAGGCTGGACTGGTGCTGGCCCGGGCCCGGTACCGGATCGGCCTGCCGTCGGTACCGGGGCTCCGCGCTGCGGGCCGGGTGGCTGACCGACTGGAGCGGCTCGGCGCCGGCGAGGCGACGCTGGCCCACTTGCTGGCCGGGCGGATCGCCCTGGACCTGGGCCGCGGCGAGGATGCTGACCGGCATCTGCGCGCCGCGGCGGAGAGCCTGCGGCGCGGCCCGGCGATGTC
>CAVQPP010000061.1:0-5033 GCA_963714445.1 uncultured Actinomycetota bacterium | reverse complement strand
TTGATCCAGGTTCGTCAGGTCGACGCCGAGAGTCAGGTTCGAGTTCTCAATCGCCCAGAAGTCGAGCTGGGTCTTGCGCTCGTCCAGGGTCAGGCCGTCGTTCGAGCCGTTGCCGACCTCGACGGAGTCCAGGTCGTTCCAGCCGCCGGTGGTGCCGACGCCGATCCATGGGACTACGTCGGAGAATCGGCCGGTGACGTTGTTCCAGTCGGTCAGCGGATACGAGGAGCCGCCTGAGCCGCAGTAGCACTCGATGTCGCCGTCGATGCGCCAGCCGTTCGAGTACTGCTGCCAGGAGGCGGCGTCCGCCGTGGTCAGGTTGTTCGACAGCTCGAGGTGGATCGTGCGGCCGGTCTGGTTGAGCGCCTGTGCCCAGTGCTGGACGTCGGCGACGGCCTCGGTGTCCCCGTCGCTCGGGCTGACGCCGTCGATCTTGAGGTAGTCGATGCCGTAGCCGGCCAGCTGGTTCGCCCAGGAGTTGAGGTACGCCTGCGCGGCGGCCGGGTTCTTGTCGTAGTCGATGTAGTACATGGCGCCGCCGCCGAAGTTGTAGTTCGTCTCGTGGGCGCTGGTGTTGGAGACGATGTCCTGGGCGTGGAACGAGGTGCCCTGGATCGGCGTGTTCTGGTTGTAGGCGGCGACCGGGATGCCGGGGGTCAGGTACATGCCGAACTTCTCGCCGAGGCCGTGGATGTACGAGCCCAGATTCGCCATGCCGTCGGGGAACTTGCTGGTGTCGGTGACCCAGCGGCCGTAGGTGTCGACGGTCGTGCCGGGGTTGAGGTACCAGAAGTCGTCCAGGTTCACGTACTTGTACCCGGCGGCGACCAGGCCGGAGGTCGACATCGCCTGCGCCTGGGCCTTCATTTTGGCCTCGGTGGGCGAGCTGCGCAGGAACGACCAGCTGCTCCAGCCCATCAGCGGCGTGATCGCGGCGCCGTTGCTCTGCGCGTTGGCGTGCGGCGGACGTCCCCCGACGGCGAAGACGGCGAGGGCGAGCGCGAGCAGAGCGGTCAGGTAGCGATGCCTACGTTGGGGTGGCGCGGTTTGTGCAAGCGGTGCAGACAACGGTGTCCGCATGACGAGCTCCTCGTAGGTTCGGGTGGGTCTCAGGCGCCACTGAAAACCGAACAGAAACACAAATATCACAACAGGAGGCTGCAGGCTGTTAAACGGAAGTAAACGCAGACGCACGAATCCCGTCAAGAGGTCGCGCGAATTGGTCAAATAGGTCGGATCATTCGAGTCCGCCGCGTGGGTCGCGTCGTCGTGCTGTCTTGTCGTGCCGGCTATCGGGCCTGGAGCTGGCGCAGCGTCCATCCTCGGCCACGCGGGTCAAGATCCTTCGTCGCGGCGGTGAACACTTCCGCCGCGCGCCGATACGACAGCCGGCCGCGACCGGTCTGCGGACACCGATCGGCGATCGGTGCGCCGGTCGGTGCGCGACGATCAGTGAGGAAGACCGGCCCGGCGACTCGGCCGGCCAGCAACAGGCTCAGCAGCTGAGCCGTTCCGCTGCGCCAGCGCACGTCTTTGGCACGTCGGCGAGCCGAGTCCACGTCTGCGACGTTGAGCGCCAGTATCCGTTCGATCGTCGCGTTGCTTTCGTGCACGACGTGCCACAGCGCCTGATCTCGCAGCGGAACCCGCAGCGCGAAGACGCGACGCACGTCGGCGATCTCCAGTCGTACCTCGCCGACGCGAGCAGCATGCTGACGCGACAGGCCCTCGGTGGGATCCGTCCCGATCCATCCCTGCGCCAACCACCAGCCGATCGCGCTGCGCAGGATCGACAGCTCGCGGTTGGCAGTGCGTGCGCTGTGCGATTCGATTCGGACGGCGTGGAAACGGCGAAGCCGCTCACCGGCTCCATCGAGCAGCGCGAGCGGAACGATCGGCGGCGCGGCGCCGCGTCGTGACCGGCCGTCTGGCGTGGTGCGTTCGACCAGTGCCCACGCCCACGTGTTCAGCGCTATGCGATAGATGCGCCGTGATGCGTCGCCGAGTTCCGCCGCGCCGAGGTACTGATCGACCGCGACGGCATACTCGACCGGCTGCATCGACACTCTCCAGCTCCCGCAGTAAACGCGCTTTCCCCTCGCACACCTCTAGAATGGCAAACATCCACTTCCAACGCCATTCCGAGGCGCGTTTACTGCGGCAATGCGCCGCTATTTCAAAGCTTAGGCAAAGAGGCTCAATGTCGCCGCAGTAAAACCTTGTGACCGGCCAGGACTGGATCGCAGCCTGCCTTCATGCGCCGTTTCACCGCCGTCCTCGCCAACCGTGACTTCCGCTGGTTCGCCGCCGGGTACGCCACGTCCCGTCTCGGCTCGGCCATGGCGCCGATCGCCACCGCGTTCGCAGCCCTCGACGTCGGCGGACCAGACACGCTCGGTTGGCTTATGGCGGCGCGGATTCTGCCGGTCGTACTGTTCTTGCTGCTCGGCGGAGTGCTCGCCGATCGGTTCGGCAGTCGCCGAGTCATGATCTCGGCGGATGTGCTGCGTTGCGCCGGACAGGCAGCGTTCGGGGTGCTGCTGTTGGCGGGTCGTCCCAATCTCGGGACGTTGCTGGTCGCCGTCACTGCGGTCGGGATCGGCGAGGGTGTATTCACACCATCGTTGCCAGCGCTCGTGCCGCAGATCGCCGATCGCGCACTGCTGACTGACGCCAACGCGCTGCTCGGCGTTGCGACCTCGTCCGCGCAGATCGCAGGTCCCGCACTCGGCGGCTTGATCGCGGCCATGAGTCCGGCGGCAGTCCTGCTCGCCGACTCGGCGAGCTACGCCGTCAGCGTGGTCGTGCTGCTCAAGCTCAAGGGTCTGCGACCAGCACCCGGATCCCGCACGTCCCTCGTCACGAATCTGCGCGAGGGGTGGACACAATTCGCCTCGCGGCCCTGGTTGTGGGCACCGACACTTCAGTACTGCCTTTTCAACGCGCTCGTCTGGGCACCGTTTCTTGTCCTCGGACCTTTGGTCGCTCGCTCACGGCTCGGCGGCGCGGGCGCGTGGGGTCTGATCATGGCCGCGTACGGAGCCGGGTCGATCGTCGGCGGCACGCTCGTCATGAACCGCAAGCCGAGCCGTCCACTGCTAGTCAGTACACTGACAACGTTCGGTTTCGCCGCACCGGTTGCCGCGCTGGCCAGCGACGCGTCGCTCGCGTGGGTATGCGTTAGCGCCGCTGTCGCAGGCATCGGATCGTCGTTCGGCGGTGCACTGTCAGCGGCGACGACGCAACGGCTTGTGCCGCTCGAAGCGCTCGGCCGCATCAGTGCGTGGGAGACAGTCGGGGCGTTCGCGCTCGGTCCGATCGGGTTGGCTGCCGCCGGACCGGTCGCGTCGGCTGTCGGCGTCGGTCCTCTTCTCGCCTTCAGCGCCGCATGGCAGATCGTCACCGTCGCGCTGATGCTGCTCGTGCCGTCAATCCGCAGCATCCGCGCCGAGCCTGACGAGCAGCCAGAAGGTCAGCGCGCTACTTCCTCTTCGTCGGCGAGTACGACGACGCCCGAGGGAGCCGAAACGAGCGGGACGGTCCGACGCGCGGCGTCGTCGACGTGAATGCGCGGATGCGCCGGGAGATCCGACTCGTAGTACGTGCCGGGACCGTAGAGCTGGCCGTACTTCACCACGACGCCCCCGAACGCGAGCACCGACCCTTCGAAGTCGACGAGCGACGCGGCGCCGGCCGACGGCGTCCAGGCGATGCTCTGCGCGAGGAAGTGCCGCGCGCCGGCCGCCGTCGCCGCTGCGAGCAGGTTGCGCGTGCCCTCGTTGCGGATCTGCGCGTTGCGGGATGCGTACTCCCCGATTTCGTCGGCGTTGTCGGGCAGGTCGGTGAGCTGGTGCACCACCGCGTCCGGCGCGAACATCACGACGGCGGCGCGCAACATGTCGGCGTCGTAGACGTTGCACACGACCGGCTGCGCTCCCGCCTCGACGAGCATTTGCCGCTTGGACTCCGAGCGGGTCATCGCCGCCACGGTATGTCCTTCGGCGAGCAGCAGTGGCAGCAGCCTGATCCCGATCACTCCGGTCGCGCCCGCCAAGAAGATTCGCGACATTTCCCCGTCTCCTTCCCGTGGTCCCGCCGGGTCCCCGCTTATTCCCTCGCCCCTCGTCAAACGATCTTATCCGCGCTACTTCTTGGACGGCGTTAGTTAACGGGAGCTAAAACCGCAATCAACGAAGGCGGCTTTGCTTGCCTACCCCTTGCCTCTGAGCTGCGGCGATGTCGTAATAACACCGGTATTCGACATCTGCCCGCCGTGCCGACCGGCGCTCGGCCGAACGGGCAAGCACGACGCGTGGCCCTGCCGCGCAAAGGAGAACAGGTGTCCCGAAAGAAGATCTTCGCGCTGCTCGGCGCCGTAACTGGAGCAGCAGTGATCGCGGTCGGCGTTCCGGTGATCAACGCCGTATCGGCCTCGGCCGCTCCGACTTGTGCGAGCGCGTGGAGCAGCAGCGCCGTTTATACCGGCGGTATGTCAGCGTCCTACAACGGCGACAACTGGACCGCCAAGTGGTGGACGCAGGGCGACACGCCCGGCGGCTCCGTTGGTGTGTGGTCCGACCAGGGCTCGTGCGGCGGTAGCAGTGGCGGCGGCGGTACGGGAGGTGGAACCGGCGCTGGGCGGCGCGGCCGTGGTTCGACTTCGTCCGCGGCGCGGCGACCGTATATATGGTGATCACCGGCGTGGTGTACGCGCTGCTGCTGGCGCAGTACCCGGCCAGCGGCCCGGCCTGGATCAACCACGTCGAGCACCAGGTCCTGCCGATAGTCGTGCTGCTGGACTGGCTGATCATGCCGCCGCTTGCGCGGATCGGCCCGCGCCGCGCCATGGCGTGGCTGGTCATCCCGATCGTCTACGTGGCCTACACCGAGATCCGCGGCCCGTCCGCGCACTGGTACCCGTACCCGTTCCTCGACCCGCGCCCGCACGGCGTGGTGCACGTGGTCGTGTACAGCATCGTCATCGCGATCGCGTTCGTCGCGGTCTCGGCCGGCGCGGCAGCGGCCGGTGGGAG
>CAVQPP010000060.1:0-9626 GCA_963714445.1 uncultured Actinomycetota bacterium | reverse complement strand
CTCTGTGTACTTGGTTCGGTTGGTCTTTGTTAGCCACCGCGACATCGGGATCAGTCCCCGTCGGGTATGTGCGCTGATGCTCGCTTTTTACCTGAAGCGCTGCGGTCATCCGGGCCACAAACGACGCATCTCGGTCGACAGCATCTCGGACGAGCTAGCCTGGCGAACGTCGACGCCCAAGTGGAAGCGGGCGATGAGACCCGTGTTCTTCGTGTCGAAGCTGGTCGTCGGAATCATCTTCGAAGCGATGTGAGCATCTGGGCTAAGACCAGGGGGATGCTGTGAGTGTGGGGGATGAGGGTGTCGGGGAGTTGCTTGATTGGGTGGCCGAGGGGCACGCGCGGCTTGGCAGAGGGCGGTTTGGGTCGCGGCGGTATGTCGAGAAGGACGTTGACGCGTTTATTGGGGATGTGACGGCGCGGCTGCGTCGGGGGGAGCAGCCCGAACTTTCGTGGGTACGGTCGGTGCGATTTCACGTCACCGTAGATCTCATCGGGGATACAAGATGCTGCCGGTGGATGATCTGCTGGCTGAATTGGAGGGGCGCCTGATCGTTATCAGTGGCGGGAGGGATGCAGCTCCCGACGTGGCCGCGATGATCGCTCGGATCAAGCGTGCGCGCTTCAGTAGTACGCGTGGTCGCGGGTACGACCCCCGGGAAGTGGACACGTTTCTGGATCAGGCGGTTGAGGCGTTGGCGCAGGGCTATCGGCCCGGGGCGGCGCCGGCGTTCACTGTCCGTCGGCGGGGGTACGAGAGGGCGGACGTGGACGCGTTCACCGACGAGCTGCGTGGTGCGGGCGGGCGCTGGCGCGCCGAAGAATGGCATTAGGCGGTTGCCGGTCGCGACGCTAGGGCGGCCGGTGGAGTTGGCGGACTGCAGAGTTGGCGAGCCGCGGATTGGGCGTGCGGCGGTTTTGGGTGGGTGTGCGGGCGCTTCGGCTGGGTTAGGGGCTAGCGCTCTTGGAGTACGGAGATGATGTTGCCGGCTGGGTCGGTGAACCAGGCGATGAAGGGGCCGCCGCCGCGGAAGATGCCCTTCTCGTCCGTCTCTAGGCCGGGATAGCGCTGGAAGACGACGCCCCGTTGGGTCAGCCCGTCGACGGCGGCGTCGATGTCCTCGACTTGGAAGTTGAGGATGGTGAACGTTGCCGGGGTGTGCTGGTCTCCCTTGGGGTACGCGAGCACGTCGGCACCGGTGGCTAGGTGCAGGCGCAATAGGCCGTACTCCTCGGACACGTCTAGGCCGAGCGTCTCGCCGTAGAAGTGCTTGGCTGCTTGCACGTCATTTACAGAGAAGCCGCTGAAGGCCTTGGTCTTGCCGAACATTGACTGCTCCTTGTCGCCGATTAGGGTGCTCCGTTGGCTTAGTCAAGCACGGCGCAGTGACAACCGCTGGGCGGCGAGATGGGGTCGGCGCGGGGGGCGGGGGCGATGGACGTGAGAAACGCGTGGCGGTGGTGGAGGGCGTCCCGCGATAGTTGCGGGCGTGGAGGAGGTTGAGGTTGTTGTTGCGCATAGTGAGCGGGCGACTCTGCGTGTGGGGGATGTGTTTCTGAAGATCGATGGCGATCAGGCACGTCTGGACGTTGAGGTCGATGCGATGGCTTTGGCGCCGGTTCCGACTCCGCGGGTGCTGTGGCGTAAGCCGCATGTGTTGGCGCTCGCTGGGTTGCCGGGGACGGCGTTGGGGCGGCTGGGTGAGCTGTCGGGCGCGTCGCCGGGGGCTTGGGTTGCGGCGGGGGCTGCCGTGCGAATGTTGCACGAGGCGCCGTTGCCGCCTTGGCCTGGGCGCAGTCTTGAGGAGATTGCGGCTCGGCTTGATGGGGAGTGCGAGTGGCTTGTGGTGAATGGGGTGCTATCCGCGGATCTGGTTGCGGTTAATCGGCGAGTTGCTGAGGCCGCGCTGCGGCGGTGGGAACGGGTGTTTACGCATGGGGATCTGCAGGTCACGCATGTGTTCGTTTCGGGAGACGCGGTTACTGGCGTGATCGACTGGTCTGAGGCGGGGCGGGGGGATGCGCTGTTTGACCTCGCTATCTTGACGTTGGGGCATGAGGAGCATTTGGGGGATGTGGTGGAGGGATATGGCAGAGAAGTTGATCTTGACGCGATTCGGGGCTGGTGGTCGGTGCGGAGTTTGCTGGCGGCACGGTGGCTGATTGAGCACGGCTTTGATCCGGCCGCGCCCGGGTGTGAGTTCGACGTGCTGAGGGCGCGGATGCAGGGGTGAGATCACGGATGCGGGGATGAGATCGTGTGTGCGGTTGATCTTGGTGTGGGGAGTGCGAGAACCCCAAGTTTCTGGGGTGTCGGCTGGTCGTGGCTCGGTGGAGGCTTCGGGCATGGACACTACCGAGCAGAACAAGAAGACAGTGAGCGCCTTCATTGAAGCGCTCTTCACGCTGGGCGACCTGTCGGCCGTTGACACGTATTTGGCGGCGGACTTCGTTAATCACGATCCGCCGTTTGGGGCGAGCGCGGACCGGGAGGGGATGCGGGCGGCCGGGGCTATGTTCCGGGCGGCGTGTCCTGACTGGCATTCCGATCAGGGGCTTCTGGTGGGCGAGGGGGATCTTGTCGCGGAGGAGTTTGTGGCGTCAGGGAGCCTGCGAGGGGAACTGATGGGCGTCGCCGGCGACGGCCGTCGGGTCGCGCTGAAGGGGATCAACATCTTCCGCGTTCGGGACGGGCAGATCGTGGAGCGGTGGGGGCGGCTGGACGATTTCGGGCTGCTTCGGCAGCTTGGTCTCGTGCCTTCGCCGCAGTCGCCGTAACGTGATGATATGGCTGGCGCCGTCGTTGATCGACGAGTCGATGCGCTGGTCGACCGGTGTTACGCCGGCCTGGCCAGCGCCGACTTGGCTGGCGAGGTGCTGCGGCGGCTTCCTGGCATCTTGCCGGTAGCGGCGACGTTCTTCGCAACTGTTGATCCGACGACGCTGCTGTTTACGTCAGCGGTCGCTCAGGATCCGCTGGGCGCCGCTACGCCGCTCTTCCTGGACAACGAGTTCGGGCACGCGGACGTCAACAAGTTCGCCGTGCTGGCCGGGATGGCCGATCCGATTAGTTCATTGGACCGAGTCACCAAGGGGCATCGGGCGGAGAGTAGCCGGTATCGGGAAATCATGGCGCCGCTTGGACTTGGTGATGAGTTGCGGGCGGCGCTGATCGTGCGTCAGCGGTGCTGGGGGGTGCTGTGCCTTCACCTGGAGAACGCCGAGGCTGGCTTTTCGGAGGGGGATCTGGGTGTGGTGCGACGGCTGGCGCCGCATCTTGCCGAAGGGTTGCGTCGGAGTGTTATCCGGGACGCTGGTGACGCGCAGGCGCCTGGGGCGCCTGGGATGCTCGTTCTGGATGGCGATCTGAATGTGGTCTCGGTGAGTCAGCAGGCTGAATGGTGGCTGGCGCGGATGTCGGGGCCTGTGCACGGCGGGTTGCCGGTGCCGGTTCACGCGGCTGCGGCCAGGCTCGTAGGGGCTGGGGCTGAGGCTGGGGCTGAGGCTGAGGGGGAGATGGGGCTGGGGCGTGATCGGCCGAGTGCTATGGTCCGCTTCCGGACTCGGGATGGGCACTGGCTGGCGGTGCATGCCACGCGTCTGCGCGGGGCGGCTGGGGCGCATATTGGCGTGATTATTGAACCCGCTGGTCCGAGTGAGTTGGGCTCGCTACTGCTCAGTGCGCATGGGCTGACTGAGGCTCAGAGTCGGGTTGTCGCCTTGGTTTTGCGTGGGCAATCGACTCGCGAGATCGTCGAGCATTTACATATTTCCGCCAACACGGTTCAGGAGCATCTGACTTCGGTGTTCGATGCTTTTGGTGTTCGGAGCCGGCGTGAGCTCATCGCGACGATTCTTGGTCATGGCGGGCAGTGACGCGGTCTATGGGCTGGTTGAGTACGTGGAGGCCGCGGGCGATGTGGGCGCTGACGGCCGTTGCGGCTAGGACGGCGGCGATGATCAGGGTCGCGGTGGTTGGGGTTAGGGCGGCGGCTAGGTAGCCGGCGGCTAGGGGGCCTAGCCAGCGGATTGAGACGGCGCTGAAGTTGATGGCGCTGGTGACTCGTCCCATTAGGGCGTCGGGGATCATGCGGGCTTCGTAGGTGTCGAATACGACGTTGATCGGGCCCAGCAGGAAGAACATCGCGGCTAGCAGTGCGCCGATCGCCCATGCGGAAGGTATGAGGGCCATGGCGCCCAGACCTAGGGCTAGCAGCCAGGAGATGGATATTACGAGTCGGCGGCCTGGGACGTGTCTTGCGATGCGTGGGGAGAGGAACGAGCCGGCTAGGCCGCCGACGGCGCCGAGTGACGTCGTCGCGCCGACGAGCGTGGCGCTGCCGTGGTGGTTACGCACCAGGATGATGACTAGCAGCAGCGTCGCGGTTAGGCACGCGTTGGCTACTCCTGCCCAGATAGATAGGAAGCGTAGGTAGGGGCTGTTGCGGATGTAGCGGAATCCGGCGCGGATGCTGGTGAGGATTGGTTCGGGGGGATCGGCGGGAGCGGTGGATGGGGAGGGGTCGGGGGAGTCTGTGGGTGGGGTGGGGGTGTGGTCGGATTGGTAGGGGCCAAGGGGGCGTCGGATTAGGGCTACGCCTGCGGCGCTGGCTAGGAAGGAGATGGCGTCGGCTAGGAACGGGACCCAGCGGGCCACGGCGAATAGGAAGCCGCCTGTTGTTGGTCCGGCTAGGCGGATCGCCATCCTGCGGCCCTGCAGCTGGGCGAACGCGGTAGGCAGTTGGGGTGCGGGGACGACGCGGCGTAGCGCGGCTATGTCTGCGCCGCCGGCTAGGCCGCTTACCAGGCCTTGGATGAAACCGACTGCGGCTAGCTGCGCGATGTTGACGTGGCCGGTCGCGATGGCGGCGGCGACGGTGCTCACGGCCAACGCTTGGGCCAGTGGACCGGCGATCAGGATCGTGCGACGTGAGTATCGGTCCGCTAGCGCGCCGCCTAGCAGCATGGTGATCAGGAGGCCGATGCCCTCGGCGGATCCGACGAAGCCCGCGCGAGCGGCGGATCCTGTGACGGCGAGGATTAGCAGCGGGTAGGCGACGGCGGAGAGGGCGCTGCCGAAGTCGGAGACGGTTGTGCCTAGCCACCAGCCGGTGTAGTCGCGGTTGCGAAATAGGAGGCCGGCGGTGGTGGCGGGTGGGTTGGTGGGGAGGAGTGCGGATTCGGCGTCGTCGTTGGTGGTGGAGGCGTCGTCGTCTTTGGTGGCTGTCACGGTTGGGTCTCCGGGGACTCAGGAGTTTGTCTTAGGTCCTGAGGGCGGTAGAGGGCGTAGAAGAAGTCGGCGGCGGCCTGGGTGGGGTCGTTGAGCGCGGTGAGTTCGGCGTGTAGCGCATGCAACTTCGCGCGGGCGATCTCGAAATCGGCGGGGCTCAGGCGCAGGTGCTTGAGGCTCATGTCCTTTTCGGCGCCTAACGGAGCGGACTCGACGTCGGCCAGCGCTAGGCGCATGAGGTGTTCGGGCTCGCCGGGGCCGGCTGCCGGCAGGCCGATCGTCTTTTCGGGCGTCGCGTAGTACTGCTCGGTGACGCCGCGCACCTTGCGGGTGTCGACCACGTGGACGAAGCCGGCCTTTGCCAGGACCTTGACGTGGTAGTTCGAGCTGCCTTTGGCGATGCCTAGGCGGGCGGCGATCTGGGTGATGGTCGCGGGGCCGTCGCGCAGGATCCGCAGGATGCGGTGACGGGTCAGGTTGCCGATGGCGTGTAGCTGCTCGTCGGTCTCGACCTGGAGGAGGTCTTCGGGGGGTTCGGGGTGTGGCGGGGAGGCGGGCACGAAGAAATGGTCAAGAAATGTTGACCATTAGTCAACGGCGTTTCCGGCGTGTTGTGCGACCTCGGCGAGCGTGGAGATTAGCGGCGTACGTCGGCCGGCTTGCCAGGCTAGGGCGACTTGGCCTGGCGGGAGGTCGGTGACCGGCACGTACGTGATCCCGGGTCGCGGGAACATTGCGCAGATCGCCGCCGGGAGGAAGGCGACGCCGCGACCCGTTCGGACGTATTCGACGATTTCTTCCATGTCGTGGACTAGCGGTCCGCGGCGGGCCTGGGTTCCGTCGGGGCGGGGGTCGGCGCACCAGAAGGCGTTCCAGGCGGGGATGGCGTCGGCGTAGTGGAGGACCGGTTCGTCTGCGATGTCGGCGATGGTGAGCGTGGGGTTGGTCGCGTGGGCGTGGTCGTCGGGGAGGGCTACGTTGAGCGGCTCGGTGTAGAGGGGGAGCAGCTCTAGTTCTTCCTCGGCGATGGGGAGACGGACGAAGGCCGCGTCTACGCGTCCGTCGCGCACTGCTTCGCCGTGCTCCCACCAACGCAGGCGGTGCAGCAGCACGCTTACGTCGGGGTGGCGGGCGGTGAACGCTGCCAGCACACCTTCGGTGTCCATGCCTAGCATGAATCCGATCTTGAACGTCTTGTCGCCGGCGGAGGCGAGTTGGGCACGCTTGAGGGCCGTTCGGGCGACGGCGAGCAGCTGTTGGCTCGCGTGGAAGAACTGCTCACCGGCGGGCGTGAGGGCGACCTCGCGGCTGCTGCGCACGAAGAGTTCGACGCCGATCTCGCGCTCTAGCTGCTGGATTTGGCGGGAGAGGGCGGGCTGGGTGATGTGCAGCGCTGCGGCCGCCTGGCCGAAGTGGAGGCGTTCGGCGACCGCGACGAAGTAGCGGACTTTGCGTAGGTCGATGTCGGGTTCCATGGGCGGCCTGACATCTCCTACTCGTTGTGCCTGTTCAAGGTGTTTTATCCGCGTGTTCTATGCGCTGGTCGGCGTCGATGCCTGGACTGCATCGATCACGCCGAAACAAGCCTTGGACGCCGCGCGGTGTCGCTTGAAGACTAGTTACATGACCACTATGCGCGCTGCTATTGCTACCGGTGTTGATCAACCGCTGTCTTTGCGGGAGCTGGAGGTGCCCGAGCCGGGCGCGGGGGAAGTGTTGGTGAAGCTCACCGCGTGTGGGGTGTGCTTCTCCGACCTGAACCTGCTGCGCGGGCATTACCCGTTCGCTCGCTTTCCGGTGATTCCGGGGCATGAGATCACGGGGACAGTTGTGGCGGTCGGGCCTGGGGTTACGTGGCCTGCGGTCGGTACGGCGGTTGGTGGGCAGTTCCTGTATGACTCGTGCGGGCACTGCGACTACTGCGTGCGCGGGGAGCAGATCCTGTGCGCGCAGAAGCGCATCACGGGCATTGTCGCCGACGGTGGATATGCCGAGTACGCGCTGCTGAAGGCTGGGTTCGTTACACCGCTGCCGAGTGGCCTGGATCCGGTGTCCGCTGCGCCGCTGATGTGCGCGGGCATCACCGCGTTCAACGGTCTGCGTAAGGGCGGCGCGAAGGCGGGTTCGCGGGTCGCGGTGATCGGGCTCGGCGGTGTGGGCACGATGGCGGTGCGTTACGCGGTCGCGATGGGTGCACGTGTCGCGGTAGTTGGTCGGTCGCGTCGTGGCGAGGACCAGGCGAAGGAGCTTGGCGCGGAGCTGTACGTCGCTAGTGGCGAGGGCGATCCGGCTGCGGCGCTGAAGGCGTGGGATGGCGGCGCGGAGTTGATCCTCAATGCGGCGCCGTCGAGTGCTGCTGCGGCGGCGACGCTTGGTGGGCTCGCGCCTGACGGAACGCTGCTGCTGTGCGGTTACGGGCCGGATCCGCTGACGTTGCCGGCACAGCCGATGGTGCTTAACCGGCTGCGGGTGATGGCCTCGCCGTCGGGGTCACCGCACGATCTGCGCGACACGCTCGCGTTCTCGGTGCGGCACGGCATTGCGCCTGACGTGACGCCGATCGGCCTGGATCAGGCGCAAGGCGCGCTGGATGCGATGGCTGAGGGGCGTAGTCAGGGTCGGTCGGTCATCGTTTTCTGATCAAGTCATAGTCATTGGTTTGGGGAGGTTTGGCGTGAGTAAAGTTATTGTCATCACGGGTGCGGGTTCTGGCTTCGGTGCGATTAGTGCTCGTGCGCTGGCTGGCCGGGGTCACACGGTGTACGCGGCGATGCGCGGTACCGCTGGGCGTAATGCTGAGCGTGTTGCTGAGGCGGCTGTGTACGGGGATGAGCATGGCGTGGATCTGCGGACTGTTGAGCTTGATGTGCTGTCGCAGGAGTCTGCGGATGCTGCGATCGCGACGATCGTCGGCGAGCAGGGGCGGCTTGACGTCGTCGTACACAACGCGGGGCACATGGTGACCGGTCCTACCGAGGCGTTCACGCCTGAGGAGATCGCTGCGGTCTACGACACCAATGTGCTCGGTACGCAGCGCGTCAACCGTGCGGCGTTGCCGGTGCTGCGTGCGCAGGGCGACGGGCTGTTGCTGTGGATCGGTTCGTCGAGCACACGCGGCGGCACGCCGCCTTACCTCGCGCCGTACTTCGCGGCTAAGGCGGCTATGGACGCGCTGGCGGTGAGTTACGCCGGGGAGTTGGCTCGCTTCAACATCGAGACCAGCATCGTCGTGCCCGGATCGTTCACGTCCGGCACGAACCACTTCGCGACCGGCGGGCATCCGGCCGACCAGGAGATCGTCAAGGCCTACGACGAGCGCTACGCCGGGATGATGGAACAGGTCTCGCAGCGTCTGGCGGCGCTCGCTCCGGCTGACGCGAACGTTTCGATGGTCGCGGCCGCCGTCGTCGAAGTCGTCGACACTCCGCACGGGAGCCGGCCGTTCCGGGTGCATGTCGATCCGGCGAACGATGGTTCTGAGGAAGTGTCGGTCGTGGCGGACCGCATTCGTGAGCGGTTTCTCGATCGCATTGGGTTGGCGGATGTTCTGCATCCGCATGCGGTTTGAGCGCGTACTGGTTAAGTGTCGAAACGTGCCCTCGCAACATCCTGCGCCGCGCCGTCGAGGCGATCGCTCAGGCGGGAGTGAACCAGTTCCTGGACATCGGGTCAGGCATCCCGACGGTGGGCGCGGCGCACGAGGTCGCGCGTGCGATCCACGATGACGCGCGGGTCGTGTACGTGGACCACGACCCGATCGAGATGCTGAAGATGTGGAACGCGAACTCGCCTGAGCCGATGCACTGGCGCACTCAGAAGCAGATCGCCGAGCTGTTCACCGGCTTCACGTTGCTGGAGCCGGGTGTCGTGTTCATGCCGTTGTGGCGGCCGGGACCACGGGAGCAGGCCGAGGCTGGTCCGGAGCGGTTCGCGTCGTACGCGGCGCTTGGGAGGAAGAACTAGCAGGTGTGTGGAGGGGGCCGGGCACGACGTTGTTCACGTCGTGCCCGGCCCCGCTATGCGTGCGGTTGGTCCGTCGGAGTCAGCTGGTGATCGGGTCCAGTTGTTCGGGTGCGGGGCGTAGCAGCCACAGGTCGCCCATTGGCGGCTGTTGCAGCTTCGGGACGGCTTGGATCGCAGTCCAGTCGCCGGCGTCGGCCGCCGCGTGGATCACGTCGGTGGCCGCGAAGGGCTGGAAGTTGAGGTCCGGGTACGTCCAGGGGCCGCCGGTGGCCGCTGGAATCAGGAAGTTGACGGAGTTGAGGATGTTGCCGCCGGTCGGGGTGTCGTAGTGCCAGAGGTCGATGCCGACGTGGCGGCCGATCATCGCCAGGCGCGTCAGGGCTAGCAGGTTGAACGAGGAGTAGTGGAACGGGAGCGTGCGGCTCAGTTCCGCG
>CAVQPP010000059.1:0-6736 GCA_963714445.1 uncultured Actinomycetota bacterium | reverse complement strand
ACTGGACGTGCAGGAGGGCACGCTGGAGGTCGACCCGCACGAGTTCACCGATAACCACGGTGGGATGCCCCCGGTGATGCACGTCGACTCGGCCGAGCCGCTCTACGACGACATCGACGGAAGCCTGGTCACCGACCGGATGTGGGGTATCTACTACAAGCCCGACTTCTCCTTCGGCGGCGTGCAGGGCGGGACCTCGCCGCAGCGGATCGACCGCGCCGAGGGCGAAATCGCGGTCAACCCGTACGGCCCAGCCAGCCCCGAGTTCACCGTCGGCGAGGACTTCATCCGGATGTGGACCTCGGCGCTCGCGCACTGCCAGAAGCGGTTCGAGGGCAAGCGGCACCTGTACCGCCGGGTGCCGTCCGGCGGCATCGGCGCATTCACCCCGGACAGTTTCCCGGTCTTCGACACGTTCCGGCAGAACGCCTACGTCATCGCCGACTCCAACCACGGCTACAAGATGATCGGTGTCGGCGCGCTGGTCGCGGACGAACTGACCGGCACGCCTCAGTCTCTGCTGGAGCCGTTCCGGTTCGCCCGGTACTCGACCGGGAAGCTGCACCCGACCAGCAACTCTCCGTTCCCCTGGAGCTGAGTTCCCCGGAGCTGAGCGAGCGCTAGGCCGGGTGGCCCAGGAAAGTCGTCATGGAGTCGTCGCGCTCCTGCCACCACGGCGTGTAGTGCGCCGGCGCGACGCTCCCGGTGCAGGGGGACGAGAAGGACCGGTCCCGGTACCCGGTGATGCTCGCCTCCTTATCGTGCTCCCAGGCCTTGAAGTGAGCCCGGGTCAGGTCGACGTCGTAGCTGGGGTAGTCCACGTCCTTATTCAAGTCCGCCAGGTAGTCGCCCTGGAAGTCGATCTGGTCGGACGGTCCGGCGCATTCGGCCAGCCGATCGCGCCAGTGCGCGATGTCGGCGGCCATGTCCGCGCGCGACGGCAGCGCGATCCGGCCCAGCACGTAGTCCCTGGCGTACAGGCCTGCCCATCGAACATGGTGAACGTGTAGAACTGGTCCTGCATCCCGAGGTACATGATGTCCGGGTTGTCCAGCCAGAACACGCCCTTGTACAGGTGGTCCGGGTACAGCACGTTCGGGGTGCGCAGCCGCAGCCCGTCGGCGATGAACCCGAACGAGTGCTGGTACCCGGTACACAGCACGATGGCATCTACGGAACGCGTCGTGCCATCGGCGAACTGCGCCTTGTTGCCGTCCACCCTGGTCAGCAGCGGCACCTCGGAGATACCCGCCGGCCACGGGAAGCCCATCGGCGCGGTCCGGTAGGAGACGGTCACCGACTGGGCGCCGTATTTCCTGGCCTGCAGCGCGATGTCCTCCGCGGAGTAACTGCTGCCGATGACGAGCAGCCGCTGGCCAGCGAATTCCTGCGCGTCCCGGAAGTCGTGGGAGTGCGTGGATGCGGCCAGGGAACTGGTCGAATCCCGGGAACGACGGCACGTTCGGCGTGGAGAAGTGCCCGGTCGCGACGATGACCTTGTCGAACGGCTCGGTCCGGCTCGGGCCACCGTCCCGGGATGCCGCCGTTCACGGCGAACCTCCCCGCCATCGGGTCGTAGCTGACCCACCGGACGGCGGTGCTGAACTGGATGAACTGCCGGACGTTGCGCTTCTTGGCTCGCCCGGTGATGTAGTCGTACAGCACTTCGCGCGGCGGGAAGGACGGGATCGGCTGCCCCGAAGTGTGTCGAACGTGTAGTCGGCGAACTCCAGGCACTCCTTGGGCCCGTTGGACCACGGGATCGCGGTACATGCTGCCGTGCACCGGGTCGCCGTGCTCGTCCAGCCCGGTGCGCCAGGTGTAGTTCCACAATCCGCCCCAGTCGCTCTGCTTTTCGAAACAGACGATCTCGGGTACCTCGGCACCCTGCTCGCGAGCATCCTCGAAGGCGTTCAGCTGGGCCAGCCCGCATGGCCCGGCGCCAATCACGGCGACTCGTGATGCCATCCCAAATGCCCTCTCGGTGGTGTTTCTTACTAAGATACGGCGTTTATTGTAAGTGGATCGTAGCTGGACCGCACAGGCGTGTCGAGAAGCCTGAGGACCGTAACGCTGATCGACGCCGCCGCGCGCCGGGAGGCCCAGCAACCGCGACGGAAGGGGGCAAAGATCACTATTTCCTCGTAGACTGGATATCCAGGCCCAGCCTGCGGGACCTGCCCGCCGCGCGGCGCGCGCTGGCGGAGGCGACCAGAAGGCTCGCCGAGGAGGGCTGAACGGTTGTCGGACGTCAAGGCCGCGCTTACGGTGGCAGCGCTATGCCCGCCCCGCACGCACTGCGCCGCGCCGGCAACCTTCCCGCCCAGCTGACCAGTTTCGTCGGAAGACGTCGCGAGGTTGCGGAGATCAGGCGGCTGCTGTCCGGATCCCGCCTGGTCACCCTCACTGGCGTGGGCGGCGCGGGCAAGACCCGGCTGTCCCTGCGGGTAGCCGCCGATCTACGCCGGGCCTTCCCGGACGGGGTCTGGTTCGTCGAACTGGCCGCGCTGGATGACGACGCTCTGCTCCCGCAGACCGTCGCCAGCACGCTCGGGGTCCGCGACCGCACTGCCCGCTGGCCGGTCTCGGCGCTCGCCGAGTACCTGAGCGACAAGCACATGCTGCTTGTGCTGGATAACTGTGAGCACCTCCGCACCGCTTGCGCGGTGCTGGCCGACACTGTGCTCCGGGCCGCTCCCGCGCTGCGCGTGCTGGCCACCAGCAGGCAGGCGCTCGGCCTCACCGGCGAGCACATCTTCCAGGTGCCCACCTTGTCGGTGCCCGACGGGGACGGGAGCCCGCCGCCTGCCGCGCTGCACCAGTACGAGGCGGTCAGCCTGTTCCTGGACCGGGCCACCGCGGTCAAGCCGAGCTTCGTGCTCACCGAGGCGAACGCCGAGACCGTGGCCCGGGTGTGCCAGCGGCTGGACGGCCTGCCGCTGGCCATCGAGCTGACGGCGGTCCGGCTGCGCGCACTTTCCGTGGACGAGGTCCTGGAACGGCTCGAGGACCGGTACCGGCTGCTGACCGCGGGCAGCCCGGGGGTGCTTCCCGGCACCAGACCCTGCGCGCCCTCATCGACTGGAGCTACGGCCTCTGCTCGGACCAGGAACGGGCGGCGTGGGCCGCACTGTCCGTGTTCTCCGGCGGGTTCGACCTGCCTGCGGCGGAAGCGGTCTGCACCAGTGACGACCTGACCGCGAGCACCGTTCTCGACACCGCCGTGCTCGACACGCTGGCCGCCCTGGTGGACAAGTCGATCCTGATCGCTGACGAGCACGAGGGCCGGATCCGCTACCACATGCTGGAGACCATCCGCGAGTACGGGCGCGACCGGCTCGGCGAAAGCGGCGCCGGGCCAGCCGTCTGTAAGCGGCACCGCGACCACTTTGAGCGGCTAGTCGAGCAGGCGCGCGACGAGTGGTGCGGACCCCGCCAGCAACGCTGGATGGCGTGCATCCTGCAGGAGCACAACAACATCCGGGCCGTTCTCGACTACTCGCTCACCGAACCCGGGCAGGCCGAGGCCGGCCTCAAGATCGCCGGGGCGCTCTGGTTTTTCTGGATCGCGACCGGGCTGACCGCGGAGGGCAGGCGCTGGCTCGAACGGCTGCTCGAGCTGGAGGCCGCGCCGAGCAGGTGGCGGAACCGGGCCCTGTGGGTGTGTAGCTACCTGTGCATCCTGCAGGAGGACATCGCGTCGGCCGAGCCCAGGATCGCCGAATGCAGGCGCACCGCCGAGCAGCACGGCGACGCCGAGTCGGTGGCCTGGGCCGTGCAGCTGTGCGGGATGGCGGCGATGTCCGTGGGGGAACTGGCCAAGGCCCGCGCCCAACTGGAGGACGGGCTGGCCCGGCACCACGCCTGCCGGGACGACATCGGCACCGTGGACGTCTGCTTCTACCTGGTGGCCGTGGTGGCCCTGCTCGGTGAGCCACACCGGGCCGCCACCCTGTGTGAGGAAACGCTGGCCCGGTGCGACTCGCAAGGCGAGCGCTGGCTGAAGTCGTACATGCTGTGGGACCTGGGGCTGGTGGCCTGGCAGCTGGGCGACTGTACGCGGGCGGCCGCGTCCGGCCGGGACGGGCTGCGGCTGGCCCGCGAGTTCAACGAGCAGTGGGCGATCGCGTTCTGTGTCGAGTTGCTGGCCTGGGCCGCTCACGCCGAGCTCAGGCACCGGCGTGCCGCCTACCTGCTGGGCTGCGCGGACAGCATCTGGCACCGGATCGGCGCGCCGCTGTTCGGCATGCGTCACCTGCTCCGGTACCACGAGCAGTGCACCAGCGGGGCACGTGGCATGCTGGGCGCCGCAGCTTTCGAGACCGAGTTTGGCAAGGGCAGGCAGACCAGCCTGGACCGGGCCATCTCGGCGGCGCTGGAGGAGAGCAGGGCCCCGGCCGGGCACGCCGCGGGCGAGGCTTACCGGGCGGTGCTGACCCCGCGGGAGCTCGAGGTGGCCGGGCTGATCGCCGAAGGGCTGAGCAACAAGGCGATCGCCGCCAAGCTGATGATCGCCCAGCGCACGGTGGAGGCGCATGTCGAGCACATCCTCGACAAGCTCGGCTTCTCGTCGCGGACTCAGGTCGCGGCGTGGGTGGTGGAGATAAGCACGCCGGAGGCCGGGCCCGCAGACCGCCGATAGGGCCTATAGGGGTGCCCGTAGGTGATTGTCCCCATGCCCGCCGCGGGCGATCCAGCTCACAGTGGTTACCACATGGACTGGCCACGTTCAGTGGAGGACAACGTGCTCGTCAACTCGCAGCGCCTCGCACTCACCGGCCCAGCAGCCACGGCCGGCCTGACCGACGTGGAAGATCAAGTAGAACCGGCCCCGCTGGTGGCGGCCCGGTTCCGGCAGGGCATCCAGCACCTCAGTCGGCGGGGTCACCGTGGTGACATCCGGGGACGACGATGGCGTGTGGTACGGGGTGACCACCACGTCGGTGTGTGCGCTGAGCGCCGATCCGCCCACGCTGATCGCCTGTGTCCGCCGCCGGAGCAGGATCGGCCGGCAACTCGGCCGCACCCGCAGGTTCTGCGTCAACCTGCTGTCCCAGGACCAGCGCACCGTGGCCGACGCGTTCGCCGTTCAGCGCAGCCTGGACACGGATCGCTTCCGGCACGGGCAATGGGCCGCCGGGACGACCGGCTCCCCGGTACTGATGGACGGCCTGGCCTCGTTCGAGTGCGGCGTCAACCTGATCTATGGCTACCCCAACCACGTCGTGATCATCGGCAGCGTCCAGCAGGTCCGGCACGCGGCTGACCCGGCCAGCCCTCTGGTCTCCGTGGCCGGCCAGTTCGGCCAGGTCATGTCAGCGGTACCGTGACGGCGGGCCGGGCTTCGTAAATCATGGATGCTGAACCTGGCCCGGCGCGCCTGCCCGCCAAGATCCATCACCAGGTTGCGGGCCTGCTGGGTGGTGCATTCCGCGGTGGGATGCAGGGTGATGCCGAGGATCGGATGCGCCGGGTTGCGTGCTCGATTACGGCCAGGACGTAGGCCTGTGTGCCGTCGAGCAGGTCGAACGGTGAAGAAGTCGCAGGCCAGAATCGCCTCGGCCTGGGAGCGCAGGAATTGTGACCAGGTCGGCCCGGTCAGCCGCCAGGCCGGGGTCTATGCCGCTGGCCGCCTCTGCAGGACGGTGAGCTGATGGCGCAAGATCAGGATTTCCGCGGTCTTCCAGGTCTCCTCACGCCGTGACAGCCGCAGCCAGGAGGCTGCCCGCGTGGTCGGGAGGAAGACGAACCGCAGGCACATGACTGGTGATCATCAAGGCCGGACCAGTGAGAAGGCAACTTTGCAGGTCAGGGCCGCAGACGAGTTCTCGGCACGTACAGGCTGCGTGTCTTGTTTGAGGAAGCTTGGCTACGCGGCTAGCCGGGCGCTCTCCCGGTTCAGGCGTGGGCCGACGGAGTCATGACTGTGAAACTGCAGGTCAAGCTGCCTGTACGGACGCTGTCCGTGGCCGTCCGTGGCGTCCGCCGGATTTAGGCCCGAGCAAGCGGTTCACCGAACCGCTCGCTCGGCTGTGCGGACTGGACCAGTTTCCCCGGGAAATTTGGAGGCCCTTTACTTGCCGACTGCTGGTTATGCTACCAAGGCGTCTTGCTTGTTTGTAGTGGTTTTCCTCAAATTCTTTGGGGGAATAATGACCGCAGGCAAGTGGAGCCGCTCGTTGTTGTACCAGGCAACCCATTCCATCGTGGCGAAGGTAACATCCCTGACGCCGTTACGCGACCCATCCCGGTCGATAAGCTCTTTCTTGTAAAGGCTATTCAGCGACTCGGCGGCAGCGTTATCATAAGAATCACCTTTGCTGCCCACCGAGCGGACGGCACCGATATCACCCAGCCGCTCGGCATACCGTATCGAGGTGTACTGAACGCCCCGATCACGGAATGATGTGATGGCTTCGTCCCACGGATGGCTCTCGATCCGTCAAGCGGCTACGTTGCCGCAAGTAATCTGCAGGACCTTCATGACAGTACTCTCTTTTCCATCTTTAACGTCGAACGGGTGGGTTTGCCGTTCTATACGGCCTCAGACTTCGCCGCTGCTCAGGTTGCAAATAACATCTTGATACTGGCTCTTACGGACCGGCCCAATCTTACGAATAGATTTGGACGCTTATCCCGGAGACATAGATGGTGCCGCTTTATTTTGAGCCGCTAGTGGACATGTCATCAGCTACCATCCCGCCTACAGATATTGACCTACCCAAAAAGACATCTG
>CAVQPP010000058.1:0-11927 GCA_963714445.1 uncultured Actinomycetota bacterium | reverse complement strand
CTGGTGTAGTTGAAGTCGTCGAACATGACGCCGGAGGGCGGCGGTCCCGAACTCGCGCTCGCTGAAGCCGAAGCCGACGCAGATGCCGATCCGGTGCTGCCGGTGCCGCCATTGGGATCCACGCCCCAAATCAGCGCATCGTTCCGGTACGCAGTCACATGATCCCAAGACGTGTACGAGGTATCCGAGCCGTTGAACGAGTAGTCGTTGGCCTGGTTCACGTTTTGCCAGTCGCTGCGGTAAAGCCGCAGTTCCATGTCGCCGCTGTTCGCGCCAGCGGCCAGCGATCCGGCGTAGGACGTGAAGCTGACCTGGAGGTAGTGGTCGGCGGTTGCGGTCCGGCTGGACATCGCGGAGACCGTGCCGGTGACGTTCGAGCAGCCGACGATTGCCCACGCGCAAGCGAACGTGTAGCTGACGTTCGCGTCAGCGGTGAAGTAGTAACGCAGCGTCAGCTGCGTATATGGGATCGCGCTGCCGGTGTTGTTGACGACCTCGAACCAGGGTTCCGCTTCGTCCGCGCTGGCAGCAGTGCTCGTCTTGTAAAGCACGGTGACCGACGAACCGGCTGCCTGAGCGGTCCACACGGTCGGTATCAGCATGGCGGCGGTGCAGGCTACCGCCGCGGCCACGGCCAACCCGGCGCGGCGCAGACCGCGCGAGCGCCGTCGCCGCGGGTCGGGATTGTTGTCCATCGTTCGCTCCTCGGAATGACGAACTTCGAAGTGATGATCTCGGCTGGGTCGAACTCAGCGGATTGAACTCAGCTGGGGCGCGTGCGCCGTCGCGGTGAGGAGAGTTGACCAAGGGTAAGTTTTGCCTCCTGTCGCGCACCAAGGTGATCTGGTAAGTCGCATCTGTCAACCCTTGGGGCCGGTAGGTCTAGACCATTGACATGACCAATGGTTAAGTGCCAGCATCACCGGTCAAGCCGCCGCCCGCACCTTCGGCCGGGTGCGCGGCCCTCCCCGAGGAGGTCCACGTGCACAAGCACCCGCTCGCGCGCCTCGCACCGCTGGCCCTGGGCGCCGCTCTCGCCCTCGCCGCAACCGCGTGCAGCTCGCCCACCAAAGCGGTGGATCCAGCCGCCGGCTCGAGTTCGAACTCGAAAGCCGGCCGGACGCTGACCGTCTGGTACATGGACGGCGACCTGAGCAGCCAGGCGCAGGCCGCCGTCAACGCGGCCTTCACCAAGGCGACCGGCGCCAAGGTCACCGTGCAGATCCAGCAGTGGGACAACATCAACACCAAGATCAGCACCTCGCTGGCGCAGGACAACCCGCCCGACGTGCTGGAGATCGGCAACACCGACGTGCCGCTGTTCGCCGCGACCGGCGCCCTCAGCGACATCACCGCGCACGTATCAAACCTCAGCGGCGGCCAGACCTGGCTGCCAGGGCTGGTCGGCCCGGCGACCGTGGACGGCAAGGTCTACGCCGCGCCGCTGTTCGCCGGAAACCGCGCGGTGATCTACAACAAGAAGATCTGGAGCGCGGCCGGCATCAGCGCCCCGCCGAGCAGCTTCGCCGAACTGACCGCCGATCTGGACAAGATCAAGGCCGCGAATCCGTCCCCTGCGTTCAGCGCCTTCTACTTCCCCGGCGAGTACTGGTACGGCGCGCTGCAGTTCGTCTGGGACGCCGGCGGCCAGCTTGCCGCCAAGAACGGCAGCACCTGGTCCGGAGCACTGGAGTCGGCCGCCGCGCAGAAGGGCCTGACGGACTGGAAGACGTTCCAGAACACGTACTCGACCGCCGCGTCACGCGGCGTCGACACCAAGAGCCCTGACCAAGCCGCCCTCTTCGCCGACGGTAAGGCCGCCGCGATCCTGGACACCAGCGTCAACACCGCGCTGAAGGACAACCCGGCGATGGCGGACCAGATCGGCGTCTTTCCGTTGCCTGGCGCAGCTTCCGGCACATCGCAGCCGGTGTTCCTCGGCGGCTCAGACCTCGCCATCGCGGCCAAGAGCCAGAATCAGGACCTCGCGCTCGCGTATCTGAAGGCTGCTACCAGCACCGACGTGCAGACCAGCGCTATCGTCGGCATCGACGGCTGGACGCCGGTCTCCACGCAGCTGATCGACCAGACCGCGGCCACGCGGAAGCCGAACGCCCGCGGCTTCTCGTCCGCCGCCAAGAACAGCGTGGCAACTCCGGCGACCCCGGGCTGGGCCACCATCGAGAGCGACAAGTCGATCAACGGCTTCTTCGCCGACATCGCCACCGGACGCAAAACCGTGGCGCAGGCGGCGAAGGACTTCGACGCCCACCTGACCCAGGCGCTCGGCGCCGCGCAATAAGCCGGCCGAGAGTAAGGCTTCGAGGACTCGAGAACGTGGACACCCGACTCGACCATCCGCGTCCGGGCGCCCGGCCGTCCGCCGCCCCGCGCCTGCCGGACTCCCCCGAATCCGGGGCGGCGGCGCGAGGGCGGCGGGATCGGCGACGCCGTGGCAGGGCGCTGCCATACGTGCTGCTGCTGCCCGCCGCGCTGATCCTGGCCGTGGCGCTCGGCTATCCGTTGGTGCGGCTGGCACTGATCTCCGCGCAGGACTACGGCTTGCGCGCGCTCTTCACCGGAGTCACCAGCTGGAACGGCACCGCCAACTACCGCGCGATCTTCGGCGACGGTCAGTTCGTCCCGGTGCTGCTGCGCACGGCCGTCTTCGCGACCGCGTTGGTGGCCGGCACGCTGATCATCGGCCTGCTGGTCGCGCTGATGACCGGCAAGCTCGGGCCGAAGATGCGCGGAGCCGTGACGCTGTGCCTGATCAGCGCGTGGGCGATGCCGAACGTCGCGGCCACGCTGGTTTGGCAGTGGCTGTTTCAGCCCTCATACGGTGTCGTCAACTGGTTGGTGACCTCGACGCACGTGTTCGGCGACTACTCGCAGCACGACTGGCTCGCCGGGCCGGACTCAGCGTTCTTCGTCGTTTGGCTGCTCGTGGTCTGGCAGTCGGTGCCCTTCGTCGCGCTGACGCTGCGCGCCGGGCTCTCCCAGATCCCACGCTCGTACTACGAAGCGGCGGCGCTGGCCGGCGCCGGGGCGTGGACCTCGTTCCGGCTGGTCACCCTCCCGTTCTTGCGGCCGATCCTGCTGCTGGTCACCATCCTGTCCGTGATCTGGGACTTCAACGTCTTCAACCAGATCTGGATCCTGACTCAGGGCGGTCCGAACAACGGCACCACGACGCTCGGCATCTGGTCGTTCACCCGCGCCTTCAGCAGCCAGTCGTTCGGCCAGGGCGCGGCTATCGCCGTCGTGTCGGTCGCGCTACTGCTGGTGCTGACCGCCTACTACGTCCGCCGCCTGGTTCACTCGGGGGAGCAACTATGAGAATCCGGCGGCGCGATCGTGTCGCGCTCAACGCAGCGGCGGTGCTGTTCTGCGTGCTGTGGGCGTTCCCGGTGTACTGGATGTTCGACACGGCGTTCAAGCCGTACGGCAGGATCCTGAGTTCAACGCCGGGTTTCCTGCCGATTCCGTTCAGCCTGGGCAACTTCACCGACGCCGTACACAAGCCGCTGTTCGGCAGGTATCTGCTCAACAGCCTGATCGTCACCGGGTTGGTGGTCGTGCTGTCGATCGTCGTGGCCTTCTTCGCCGCGACCGCGCTGACCAGGTTCCGCTTCTTCGGCCGCCGCAGCTTCCTGATCGGCGTGCTGATGGTGCAGATGGTTCCGCAGCCCGCGCTGCTGATCCCGATCTTCCTGAGCCTGCGCAGCGTGCACTTGCTCAACACACTGATCGGCCTGTCGCTGACGTACGTCGCCTTCGTGCTGCCCTTCACCATCTGGACGCTGCGCGGATTCCTGCACGGCGTGCCAATCGAACTCGAGGAGGCCGCGATGGTCGACGGAGCGAGCCGAATGACGATCATCCGATCCATCCTGCTGCCGCTGGTCACGCCCGGCGTCATCGCGACCAGCGTGTTCGCGTTCATCACCGCGTGGAACGACTACGTGTACGCATACGTGATGATGAAGGATCAGGACAAGTACACGCTGCCGGTCTGGCTCGTCTCGTTCAGCACGAGCACCGGCACCGATTACGGCGGCCTGATCGCCGCGTCGAGCCTGTTCGCGTTGCCGGTGATCGTGTTCTTCATGTTCATCCAGCGCCGCCTCGTCGAGGGCATGACCTCCGGCGCGGTGAAGGAATGACGACCAACGATCGAGTGGACGCCGTCCCCGGCCTCGTCCCCCAGCCAGCCTCGCTCACCCCGCGTCCGGGCCGGTTCACCATCCCCGCCGCGCTAAACCTCATGCCCGGCCCCGGCGCCGAGCGCGCCGCCGACCTGCTCGCTTCGTACCTCTACCTCGGCACCACACGCTCCCGCTCCCAAGACGGTCCGTCGATCCAACTCGAACTGAGACCACTCACCGGCGGCGACCTGCCCGGCAGCGTGAACGCCGAGGCATACGCCCTGGACATCAACGTCGACCACGTCATCCTCACCGCACCGCACGAAGCAGGGCTCTTTCACGGCGTGCAAACGCTGCGCCAACTGCTGCCCGCCGACGCCTACGAGCCGAATGCTGCGGCCGAGGACTGGAGCTGGCCCTGCCTGACGATCCGCGACGCACCGCGGCTGCCGTGGCGCGGCGCGCTGCTCGACGTGGCACGGCACTTCATGCCGCTGAGCTTCCTCTACCGCTTCATCGACCTGCTCGCGCTGCACAAACTCAACGTCCTGCATCTGCATCTGACCGACGACCAGGGCTGGCGAATCGAGATACGGGGCCTACCCCTCCTTACCGACGTCGGTTCGTGGCGCTCCGAGTCGATGATCGGCCCGGCCGGTAGCGACAAGTTCGACGGCAAGCCGCACGGCGGCCACTACACCCAAGCGCAGCTCAAGGCCCTGGTCCGCTACGCCGACGCGCGCGGCGTGCGCGTCGTGCCCGAGATCGACATGCCCGGCCACGCACGCGCCGCCCTCGCCGCGTATCCGCACCTTGGCAACAACCCCGAGCGACGCCTGCCGGTTTGGACAAGCTGGGGAGTCTGCGAGGACATATTCGGCGTGCACGACTCAGCCCTCGAATTCTGCCGAACCGTCCTCGGCCAGACGATGGACGTCTTCCCCGACCGCTACGTCCACATCGGCGGCGACGAGTGCCCGACGACTCAGTGGACGACGAACCCGGCCGCGCTGCGCCGCACCGCCGAACTCGATCTAGGCTCCCCCGCCGAACTACACGGCTGGTTCCTGCGGAAGATGGCTGACTTCCTCGCCGCGAACGGCCGCCGCTGCGTGTGCTGGGACGAAACCGGCCACCACCCGGACGGACAGCTCCCCCGCGAAATCGCGCTGACCGCCTGGCGCGATCCCGGCCACGGCGTCCAGGCGATCCGACGCGGCCACCAGGTGATCATGGCGCCGCACCTGTCCACCTACTTCGACTACCCGCAGCGCGACCACCCCGACGAACCGCTCGGCCACCCCAACGCCATCACGACGCTCGAGGACGTCTACCGGTTCGATCCGCTGGTCGGCGGCCTCCCGGTCGCCGATCCGCACGAGGGCCTGCGTCCCGGCGTGCTCGGCACGCAGGCGCAACTGTGGACCGAATTCGCCGCGACGCCCGAGCACGTTGAGTACCTGGCATTCCCGCGACTGTGCGCGCTGGCCGAGGTGGCGTGGAGCGAACCCGCACCGCAGATCGGCAGGCCGCGCGGCCGCGACTACGCCGGGTTCGCCGTGCGACTCGCCGAGCACGTCAAGCTGTTGCGCCGCCTCGGCGTCCGCATCCCGGATCGCCCTGTCTCAAGCCACACGGCCGCCGACGACGCTGCTGCCATCCCCAACGACTCCCCTACCGCCGAGGTCGATGCCGATAATCGCTCGACGGCTGGGACGATGGGAACGTGAACGGTATGGACCAATCCGCTCCCGCCCGCAGCTCGGCGACCGCCAAGCGGGACGGAGTGCGCCGCCACCTGCTCGACCTGATCGAGCAGGCCGGACCGGGAACCGCGCTGCCCCCGGAGCGCGACCTCGCGCTGCGGCTCGGCGTGTCCCGGCCGACCGTGCGCGCCGCGATCGACGACCTGGCCCGCACCGGCCTGCTGGTGCGCCAGCAGGGTCGCGGCACGTTCACCAGTCCGCACAAGATCACCCAGGAACTGGCCGGCGGCACGTCCAACGCGTTCGCCGTCCCGCCGGCCGAGGGCCACTGGACCAGCCGAGTGCTCTCCTTCCGCATGTCCCCGGCCGGCGCGCCGCGCGCGGCCAGGCTCAAGCTCTCCCCAGCCGAGCCGGTGCTGCGGATCGTCCGCCTCCGTCTCGTCGACGACGAACCGATGGCGATCGAACGCATCGACGTGCCCGCCGCGCTCGTGTCCGGCCTGACCGCGCAGGACATGGAGTCCGGCAACTTCTACCGCCTGCTGCGCGAGCGCTTCGACCTGCTGGTCGCCGACGCGGTGCAGACGATCGAGCCCACCGTGACCAACCCCGACCAGGCCGACCTGCTCGACGTCCCGGTGTACGCCCCGGTATTGCTGATCGAACGGACCACGCGCGACACGACCGGCCGCATCGTGGAGTTCGCCCGTTCGATCTACCGGGGCGACCGCTACCGGATCACCTCCAAGCTGCGCTTCGACAGCTCGTCAGGCTGAGTTTTGGCGGCCTGAACCCGGCCGCCTCATCGCTCAGCGTTCGCGCAGGAGGTCGGCCAGCATGCCGAGTTCGTCGAGCACCGCCGTGCGCCAGACCTCCTCGTGACGGCGTGTCGGACCCTCCTTCAGGAGGTAGGCGACGGGAGCCAGCAGCGGCAGCACCGGCTCCGGCATCCCGGCCTCGACTGCCTTCATGAACTCGCGGATGAATCGCAGCGGGAGCAAATCCGTGTGCGCACGGTACCTGGTGCGCAGCGCGCGGACGTACTCCGCGGCGTCCATCGGATCGGAGAGATTCGCCAGGCCGTCGACGAACGACTCCGGCGTGAGAGCGATCAACTGGCGGCGCACCTGCCGCCGGAGCCGACGCCGACCGTTGAAGAACTGATAAGCCTCGATGGCGAAAATCACGAATGGCGCGGCGAAGAGAGCGCCTATGAGGACATTGGCGGCGTCCTTGCCACCTCTGCCCAGGTAGTGCCCGATCGCGTACAGGGCGTATGCGAACGCCGCGATCATTGCCACCTGAATGACAATGGTGACGAAGAGTCCCATCACCGCGCCGACAACCGACGAAGTGCGGTTCCGGTAAGTGTCTCGAACTACTGAGAACGGGGGCGATATAAACGCTCTTATACTCCCTTCTTGACTACTCCCTGGCGAATCAGCAGGATGAACGCGGAGCCCCACAGAAGCCCGTAGAAGGCGGTCAGCGGGTGGAGGAGCAGATTTGCCAGAGCATGCTTATAGTGGCGGAAAAAGAGGTCGATGATTCCGACTATCACGTTTTCCAGGACATAGATCGCGGTGATTAGAAGCGCGGTGTTCCACGCTCCCTCGGTCTGCAGCGCCGCTGGCCTCCGGTTGAAGAGGGCGTTGACCGCGGTGATCATGCGACGGAATCTCGTCTCATAGACCGGGAAGGTCAGCGGCACCGTCGCCTGGAAGGTCCAGAACGAGACCATCGGTAGCAGAATCCAGTAGATCGACTCGAGCCTGAGGTCGTAGATGTCTCGGACGTTCAGACCCCCTACGGTGAAGGCGACCGTCACATGCGAGACCGCGATCGCGAACACCACGAATGGCGCCACCGCGAGCAGGCGCCTGCCCGTAGGAAGTCATTCGCCTGATACAGCCGGCTCAAGCTCGACTTGAGTCCCTGGGTATTGCGGCGCAATTCCGGAGAGCCCATGAGCGTCACGAGCAGCCGCCGGATCGCGTCGGCGAGCTCGTCCGGGAGCGGATGCAATGCCGAGCAGTCGCGTAACGCGCTCAGCCGCAGCCATGCGCTGTTTCCCGAGAACGCGGCGGTGGCCAAGGCTTTCTGACGCTCCGGATCGATCAGCGGAATGCAGTCCAGCGCATACTTCCGATCATCGATCTTGCCGCGTTCCCAGGCGACAACGACCAGTTGCGTCACCAGTTCGCGCAGCTCGGCCGGTATCGGACGCGGATCGCTCGCATAGGCGGAACCGAGCAGGTCGAGGAGGTGGATCGCGGCCGCGCTCCAGGCGAACTCGATCTCGTCCGGCGCGACCGCCGCCAGTTCCCTCGCGACTGCAGCCTGCAGCGCGTCGAGCAGCGGTGCCTTGTCGGCGTCAGACGCGACTTGCACGATCGTGACGGCGTTCTCTCGCCAGCGGCCGTGTCCGATCAGTTCCCTGGGTTCGATCTGTGAGCGATGGCTCAGCACGTAGCGAGTTGCGAGATACTCCTGGACCCGGCGATGCGCGAACGCGACTCGGCGGGGGGTACCGAGTCGGGCCGGGACTTCCACGAGCAGCCGACTGGCAATCACCCGGTCGCAGACTTGCTCGATCTCCTCCTCGTCTCGGCCCGGTTGGTGAGCTCGAAGGAGAATGCCTGGAGGGTCTCGAGCAGCCCCTCGCGTTCGACGTCGGCGCTGTCCTCCAATTGCCGCGCGATGTAGCCCTCGAACAACTCGCTCGGCCGGCCGGGAATGCGGTTGGTGGCCCGCACATAACGGCACAGCAGGCCGAGGTAGAGCGGGTTGCGCAGGTCCGTCGAGAATCCGATGCGCGGATCCCGCAGCAGTTCGTCGATCGCGGACTCGAACTTCCGCGGCATTCCGTACGCGCGAAGAAGGGTGAACTGCTCCTTCGTTGACATTCCGGCGAGCTGGATCCTGAGCAACGCGGGCGTCGTGATCGCGTCCGGCGCGACATTCAGGTCCCGGAGGCTGACATACAACGCGAGCGGATATTTCAGCGAACCGTTCCTGGCGGCCTTCCCCAACAGGAAACGAGCGAACTGGCGAAGCGCGACGCTCTTGCCCGAGCCCGGCGGCCCTTGCAGGCTGACCAGCGCACTCGTCTCCTGCCGCATGGTCTTCACCAGCGGTGCGGTCCGGTAACTCACCCCGTGGCGCCTCGGCCGCAGCGAGAACCATCGGGCCGCGCGCCGAGTGTCCGCCTGCTCGACCGTCACCCGGATCTCAGTGAACTGCTCGTGCTGCCAGTGCAATTCCGCCTCGAGCAGGTCGAGGCTGCTCAGCAGCAGCCGCGCCACGCGCCGACGCGAATCGCGATCACGCCGTGCCGTACTCGAATACCGCAGCGGTGACAGGACTCTGAGAACTGTTCCCAGAGCCTTGAGGATCGAGCCGATGCCGGTCAGGACGCTGGGAACGTTCACGATGACGATCAGGATTCCGACGGCCAGTGCCGGAACGCCCCCAGCCGCCGAGAACCTGTGGAAAGCCCTGATCTGCCGCGAAGAAGTACACCATGCCGTCCCCCCAGCCCGGACGCAAAGGTCGAAGCCAGAGGAAAGTATAGGGCGAACCATGGCACTCGAACGTGAGAACCCGGATATCGGCTGAGCTGGTTTCCGACAATCTGATACTGCGTCGCAAGTCGCAGGGTTCGTAAAGGCCGACATTCGCGGGGCCGAGGACGGACGGCGCTCCATCCCCGGCCCTACGCTTCATCGGGGCGGTCTCACTGAACCGGGAAGCTGAAGTAGTGCAGGCTGACGTACGGCGGGTTGCCGCCGGCGCCGGACTGGAGCTCCAGATAGACGTTGTGCACGCCGGTGGTCTTGCTGATGTTCGCCGGCACGGTGCGCCAGCTCGACCAGCCGCCGGTGTTGCCGACGGCGAAGTTGCCGATCGGCGCGTTGTTCGGGTTGTCGAGCACGACGTTCACCAGGCCGCTGACGCCGCCGGCCGCGCCGGACGCCACTCGGGCGTCGAATTGGGTCGAGCCGCCGGAGCCGAAGTTGATGCCGTTGTACTCGACGTACTTGCCGTTGCTCAGCTGCGCGACCTGGTTGCCGTCCACACCGGACGGGTTCGAATCCCCAGCCGCCGGGGTCACCGAGACGCCGCCTTGCGAGGCGTTGAAGCAGTCCGCTGAGATGTTGGACGTGGCGGTGGTCGTGCAGGACTTGCCGCCACCTCCGCCGCCGGTGGATGACGGACTCGGCGAAGGACTCGGCGACGTGGACGGCGTCGGGCTCGGCGAGCCGGTCGAGCCGCCGCTGGTCTGGTAGACCGCGACGTAGTCGACGGTCATCCCAGCACCCGAACTCGTCGAAGCGGACGGCGAACCACAGCCGCAGATCGCGTTCGGATACGCGCCGCCGATCGCGACGTTGAGGATGACGAAGAAGCCGTGGTCGACAGCGTTCGACCACGTCGTCGCGTCGAACTGGCTCTGGTTGACGGTGAGCTGGAGCGCGCCGTCGGTGTAGAAGCGCAGCTGCTCGGCGCCCGCGTGGGTGCGGTCGACGATGACGGAGTACGTGTGGAAGCCGGTCTGGCACCCGCCGCAGCCGAGTAGTCCGCTGCCGATGCCGGTCGTCTCGTTGCACGGACCGCCGGGGTCGACACCGCAGTGGAAGGTGTGCGAGACCTCGCTCAGTGCGTTGACATCTTCCATGACGTCGAGCTCGCCGATGCTCGGCCAGTTGGTCGCGCCGACCGGCCGCGCGGCGGCTCCCATGGCCCAGAACGCGGGCCAGTAGCCGAGGCCGTTGCCGGGGTTCGGCTGCTCGATCGACGCGGTGATCTCCATCTGACCGCCGGCGGGTGCGGCGAAGTCGGTGCGCTGAGTCTCTACGCGGCCGGAGGTCCAGGAGCCGCCGTTGTTGATCGGCTTGATGACCAGGTGGCCGTTGCCGTCTTGGAAGACGTTCGCGGTGGAGTTGGTTACCGACTCCACTTCGCCGGTGCCCCAGTTCCCGGCGCCGCCGGGGTAGCTGGTGCCGAGGTCGTAGAGCCAGTTGGACGTGTTCAGGCCGGTCCCGGCGGCGCCGCTGAAGTCGTCGCTGAACACGGTGGTCCAGCCGGGCGGCGGGGCGGGGACGGCGGCCGAGGCGGGGCCGGGCACCGCGATGACCGTGAGGACGGCGGCGACCGGGGCGATGGACGCGATGATGGCCAGGATGGTGCGGCGTCGTCTTGATGCGGGCTGCTTATGCGCGCGCCGGTTGTGAGCAGGGTGTTTTTGTGCAGGTGGAAGCATCGTTGCTCCTGCTTGATTGCTCCTGCGTGGCGGAGGAAACGCTGCGCCGTAAACGTTTCCGGAAGGGGGCAAGTGGAGTATGCGACCCGATCCCGCGCGCGTCAATGGTTGTTGCGCAGCACTCGAGTTGTCGTGACCGTAAGCTTGAAACGTGGCATCCGTTTGAGGATCGGCAGCTGCGCCGCGCCGCGCTCACTGCGCCGCCGCGTCGCCTGCCGCATCGCATGCCGCATCTTGCGGCTCATCAACATCGTCTGCACCGGCCCGTCACCCTCCCGCCGCCGCTTCGAACGCCTGGCCTTCCGGCGTGATCGACGGGCCGCTGCGGAACAGACCGGAGCTCGGTCCGGTGTCTGACGCGGGCAGCGCGAACCAGGCGTACTTCTGCAAATAAGGCAGCGAAGCCAGCATCTGCGCGGACGCGGTGATGAACGCGGCCTGCTGCTGATCGGTGGGGAACGTCGTGCCGTGCGAGAAGTCGATCAGCGCGTACTCGGTGAGCCAGATCGGCTTGTGGTACCGGTCGTAGACCGCCTAGGCTCAACCCCTTTCGGCCCGACACCCGCGACCCGGCGGGGAGTGCCCACTGAGTCCGAGCGGGGCTGGAACAGGCCCACCACGACCGAATGACGAACGCGGCGCGTGGCGAGACGTACTCAAATGAACTAAACCGGTGCTCAGAATGACCCGTTCCGGCGCGGCGCCGATGACCGGGGCAACGATCAGACCGCCGAGCATAGCGGCGGGAATGGGCGCTTCGCCGAGGTCAGATGTCAATCACACAGCGTGAGGGGAAGTCGGACCCCGTGG
>CAVQPP010000057.1:0-9471 GCA_963714445.1 uncultured Actinomycetota bacterium | reverse complement strand
GCGATGCCGCCGCGATGATCAAGTAGCAGGAGTGCGCTTGGTACGACCGTCGTGAGCACAGGGGCGAACTCACGCTCACATGCCAATGAGCGCACGTCTCCGGCCGGGATGTGAGGGTGAGGGCGGTTCCGTGGCGCGGTATGAGATTGTCTGGGTGGCCATGTGCGGGGCCCGCCGAAACGGCCCAGCAGAGGCCACTGTCCACCGTGGAGAACCCGTGGAGGTCAGCGACTAGATCGCTGACAGATGACGGAGGTCATGTTGACCTTGACCTGCGGAAACGCTACGTGGTTGCATGTTCGCGAGGCCGATGCGGCCAACGGTGCTGTAGTACACCGCAGGAGTGATGCTAGATACAGCGCCCGGCACCGGCGACCCGGAGGACACCGTCATGAAAAAGGCTCTATCGCCGGAAGAGGCTCTGGCAGAGGTCAAAAGCTATACCGGCCTGAGCCCCTCTGCCGATGACATCCGATCGCTTTACGAGATACTCACGGTGCCGAGGAATGACACAGCAATCCTCAGTCATCTAAGGGCGGCCCATCATGTGTTGGGCAATCTGCCGCATCTGCAAGACGGGGAGAACTGGTGGGACAAGGTTCATACGGACGTGCTGGCTGCTGACGACCCATACATCGACCAATCGTCTGGCAGTCACAAAAAACCAGCGCCCAATGATAGAAACGCGGTGATCTTCTGGCTGAAGCGCCGGATTTTGCCCGCGCTGACGGGAGAGGATTCCACGGGCGTCATATCCAACGGAATGCCGGGGACCGGGGAACAAGATCAGCATCAGGGGGCGGGAAAATCGGGTTCTGGAAAGTCAGGCTCGTCGGGTCAGGGTCCCCTGGCAGACGCTAAGAAACGGCGTGCACTCGAGAACTATGCTATGGCCGCCGCGACCCGTTACTACGAGAAGCAGTGGGTCGTCGAAGACGTGAGCCATACCAAAAAAGTCCTCGACATCCGTCTCGTCCACCGCGTCTCGGGTCAAGTACGCCACGTTGAAGTGAAAGGCAGTTCCCAGGAAGCCAGCATCGTTGAGGTGACCAAGGCTGAAGTCAGCAAATCCCGTAAAGGAGCCTGTGAACTATTCGTCTTTGACAAGGTCGCCTATCAAGATACTGGCCCAGGACCTGACGACTACACGTGTCGGGGTGGTCGCCTTCGGGTAGGGAAATGGCGTGCGGAGGACAAGGACCTCACGCCGAAAACTTACGATTATCATCTGGGTGCTGACTTCGGCAAGGACGACACGGTCGCGTAACAAACGGCGCTGAGGCAGGAGAGCTGGCCAGACCTAATACACGCTCATGCCGCCGACAGCGCTGTTCTGCCGACCGCTGGATACGGGCGTCGCCACCCCAGTGGGGCCTCACTGCTGGGAGACTGAGCGCATGCCAGCGAGGCCCTTGCTGCAAGCAGCCAAATGCGGTCCAGATCCCGGTGCCAGACCTGGGCGCGAGATTGCGCTTCTATCGCGGTCGCCTTGGCCACGAGTTGAGGTGGCGCAACGACCACATCGGCCAGGCCAGCCGACCTGACCGTGTCGGCTCTGTCCGCGGTCAACGCGACATCCCTATAGTGTGCCCCATCTGACCGCGAGACTGTGCGGCCTGGTTGCACTCAAATGCCGCTGGCCGATTGACACACTCGTATCCTGATGCCGCCTCCAGGGGGTTGCGAACAATAACCTGGGCACGTAAAGGCTCTTCGACGGTTAGCAGAAGTATGATACAGGCTGCGGGCGCATACACCGGAGACGTGCCGTGACCTTATGGAGGGTTGACTGGCCAAATCGGTGTGGTGTCATCACTGACCGCGCTTCGATGGCCCAACTGCGGCGAACAGGTTAGCCAGAGACCAACCTCTCATCAGGCCCACAATGGAAAGGGCAACCGTGATGACGCAAACGACAGTGGCTGGAATACGCGCGAAACCGGAGATATGGAGCGGTGAAATGGCGAGACCGGATGGCAGGGAAATCCAAGCCGCTATCAAAGCTACAACTAGAAGCAAGAGCCCGAGCCCGCGTCTCATGTAAGTGAACCGCCGGAAGGCCGAGGCTCGTCTGCGAATAGACAATGGTAGCTGGGCGCGGAGGCGATTCACCTCACGCTCCCGGTCATCACCGGAATACCTAGTTAGCTCCCAAGAAATATCCACATTACTGGCTAGGCCACCTGGCGATATTGACTCCCAGAAGACCGCGAAGCGGTCCCCCGATCACCAGCATCGTTGGGTTCCGGTTTGGCAGACTTCAGTGTAGTACCCGGAGGAAGAATCAGAATCAGCCAGTAGACCGGATACGGATGGGTCTGATCCCAGTGATAAAGGCCGGGCTGGAGAGGATCCTCGGGGATGCGCAGTCTGCTTATGGGGCGGGCCTTAATATCCGACGTCTTCTCCACGTATACAACGCCACCACCGAGCCCAAGCCATCCACTACCCCAGTCCTCAGCGGGCCTGCCCGACGGGTTACGCGAGGTATAGAAAGGGTCAGTGGAGTCCATCCACTGCCGTGTCGCCTCTAGCGTTGGACCCAAGCGTCGGCCTGCGGCAAAGTACGAGTCCAGTACCACAAGAGTGTTTACCCCGCCCAAATGAACGATCCTTTAGCCTATGTGTCCAGTCTTGATGGCCCAAGTGATCCAACATCATCTGATACCGCAACTGGGTACACTACGTGCTGAAATAAGCGCTGGCTTGCCCTACGGCTTACATGCGAGATTCTTCACTATGCGGCAGCTCAGCGCAACGGAACGGCAGCCGACGGCGAGTTCTTGTGGACCACCTGCGCTGCACCGTCGAAGGTGCCAGGTTCCGAAGACCATGCGCGCTAAGGACGAACGGGGCTGGGATGTGCTGCCGGGGCTCGCTTCAGTGAGCAGCTTGCCGACGGTTTGTGGCCTCTCAGCACGAAGGCTAGGCATGCTCATCTGCCGCGTGGAGCGCGCAGCACTTGGGCGAGGCGACTGCGGAACGGTCGATAAGTTGACAGTGTCATGGGTGGTGCCATGCCGGCGCTCGTCGCTGCTGCCACCGGCCGGGCCCGCTCGGCTGGCTTCCGGTTCTCATGTGAACCGGCCGTCGGGCAACTGCTGGCTGTCCTGGCCGCGCACCTGCCTACGGGCGCCCGCGTTCTGGAACTGGGTACCGGCGCGGGGGTGGGGAGATTGCCTGCGGACTGCTGCCCCAGGACGACGTCACGGTCATCAGCATCGAGAAAGACCCCCGGACGGCGGCCCTGGCTGCCCACGGTGCCTGGCCGCAGTTCGTTGACCTGCGGGTGGGTGATGCGCTCGGCCTGCTGGGCAAGACCGCCGCGTTCGACCTGATATTCGCCGATGCGCCGGGCGGGAAATGGGCAGGCCTTGATCACACGATCGCCGCGCTCCGCCCGCACGGCCTGCTCATGCTCGACGACATGACCCCCACCCCGGAATGGACCACGGAGCAGCACACCAGGCAAGACGACGTACGGCAAGCCCTACTCACCAGCCCACTGCTCACCTCAGCCGAACTCGACCACGGCTCCGGAATCATCCTCGCCACCCGCCACGCCTGAACCCAGCCCCAGCTGACCCTGGCCGCAGCATCCGCCATCGGGTCATAGCCGCGAATAGCGCTTCCCGGACTCTGCGGATGGCCGTCACAGGGTCTTTTTCATCTGCTGCGTGGTCACCTGATACCCGAGGCTGGTGTACAGCGAGCGTGCGATCGTGTTGCTGCCGTGCACGTTCAGTCCCAGGGAGTGCATCCCCCGGGCGCGAGCCTCTGCCTCAGCGAGCAGCATCGCTTCGCGGCCGTAGCCACGGCCGCGGAAGGCCTCATCGACCTCAATGGCGTAGATCCAGGCCATCGACGGATCTCCGTCGGGATAGGGCACCGCTAGCCACAGCCACCCGACCGGCTGGCTGCCGTCGAGGAGCCGGAAAATCAGCTGGCCAGGGGTATCCAGTCCGTTAGGCAGAGCCCGCTCATGGTCCCGGCGGGCCTTCTCCCAGGCCGCTTCTTCGCCCAGGGCACCGGATGCGGCGATCTCCGCGGCGTCGCCGGCCATCGCCTGCTCAGCCCAGACCTCGTAGTCACTGGCCACCGGACGCGCTAGCTCAATCCCCACCCGCCCATACTCGCAGAACCTGCTAGCTCCAATCGCGTTCCTGGCAGCGAGCTGGCGGGCGCACGCCATCTCGTGTGCCGCGGCTGGCCAGCCTGAGCGTGGGCTGGGTCCCAGACGCAGGGTTGGGCGCCTGGCCGGCGCCGGGCGCCAGTTCGCCCACGTGCCCTGGCAGACCGGTTTTTGTCGCGGTGTCACGGGCTGTCAGATCATTGTCACAGCCCTCTGCCGAAGGTTTCGCCCGGCTCGGGACGGTCCGCTTGCATGAGATCACATCGCCGCACAGGTGACGAGGCGGGCCGGAATACGCAGCGTTAGCAGCAACCGCTTTCTGGCTTCGCATCGCTTCCACCTGGCTAGGACCTCAGCGAAGGATCACGCCAATGACGAACGTCTTGCGGGCAGAACTGGAGCACGACGCCGGGCGGCGCCGCAAGCGTCCGCTGCCGCGCCGCGCTGGAGGCGTTGGCGGCCGAACACCCGGGGCACCGAGTCTGGACCGAGGCGAAGCCCGGGCAGAGCAGGCTCCGGTACGTCGCCCGGCGGCGGCCGGGCAGCCACGCCAGTCCCTACCTCGTGGTCACCGATGATTTCGCCGAGCTGCTGACCGCGCTCCGCGGCGGAGCCGGATAACAGGCCCCGCCCGGCCGGGGCGCAGCCCCGTACCGACCCCCGGCCGCGCGGCCACCACCGGGCCCGACAGCTTCCAGCATGGGAGAACCACACTGATGAACAGCAACCCGCGGCAGCGTGCCGCCAGCTCCACGCCCGTGATCAGCCGCGCGGCGCGGCTGAGCGGCACCGGACGCATCGCGGACGACCTGTACCTGCTGGCCCACCACGAGTGCACCGGCAGGCCGCATGTCCAGCCGCGCGCTGTTGGCCTGGGCCTCGCTGGCGGGCTGCTGGCCGAACTCGTCCTGCCCGGTGCCATCCGCATCTGGCGTGGCCTGGTCATACCTGGTGGTGGCCCGCCATCGGCGGATGCGTTGACGCACATGGTCTTGAGCGTGGTGGCGCGCGAACGTGAACACCTTCCGACACGGGATTGGCTGGTGTTCCTGGCCCGCACCGCCACGGAGGACGTTGCCTCCCGGCTGGGCGAGGCGGGGTTCCTGACCCGGGCTAGGACAGCTGGGTGGTGGCCGGGCCGGGCCCCGCGGTGGGTTCCGGCGGACCCGGACAGTGCGTTCGCGCCGCTCGTGCGGGTGAAGGCCGCCGTCGATGCCTGCGGCCCGGTGCCGGTCCAGCACGTGCTGCTAGGGCGGCTGGCGACCGCGTGCGGCCTGGGTCACCAGATGTCGCTGTACCTGCCGTCCGCTGCCCGGCTGCACCTGGAAGAAGCGGCCAGGTACCTCGATCCAGATCTGCGGGCGCTGATTGCCGCCACGCAGACTGCGGTGGAAAGCGCCCTGCTCGCTCACCGGATGTGACCCATGCCGCGCACTAGTGACGAGAATGCCCATGCTTAAGCAGACGATGCCCGAGTCGGGGGTGCCCCGCCGGGTGCTCGGGCAATACCTGCGGGAGTTGCGCCAGCAGGCCAGCTTCACCGTCAAGAGGGCCGCCAGGGTCATGGAGTGGTCCGAACCGAAGCTGTGGCGGATCGAGACGGGCCAGACCGCGCTGCGCGCCCTGGATGTCCAGGCCATGTGCACCGCCTACGGTGCCGCGCCGGACCTGAGCCGGGCGCTGGCGGGGCTGGCGGAGCAGACCCGGGCGCGGGGCTGGTGGCGCGCCTACGGCGAAGCCATCCCCGACGACCTCGGTATCTACCCGGTCCTGGAGGACGCCGCATGCGGGTTGATGGGGTATGCGCCCTCCCAGGTGCCGGGCCTGCTGCGGACCGAAGCCTACGCCCGCACCCTCATCACCAGCGCGGCCCGAGTGGCGGCGACGCTGACCGGCTGTTGTACGACTGCCTGGCCCGCCGGGCGCTGGTGACCCGGAACCGTGTGCCGCTTGAGCTGACGGTGGCGCTGGATGAGGCACTGATACGAGGTCCTGTGGGCGGGCCAGCGGTGATGGCCGGGCAGTTGCGGTTCCTGGCCGATATGGCCGTGCTGCCGACCGTGTGCCTGCGGGTGGTGCCCTGTAGCGCGGGGATGCACCCCGGGCTGGTCACCGGCGCGTTCACCATGCTGTGCTTCCCGCCCGCCAAGGACGGTGCGGACACCGATCCGGCCATCGTCTACGCCGGGGGCCTGACCGGCGAGCTGTATCTGGATAAGCCCTACGAGGTGCAGCGATACCGCGAGGCGCACGCCGCCATCCTCGGCTGCGCGCTGGACGAGCACGCCACCCAGGCGCTGCTGCTGACGGTGGCCAAGGAACTCGAACAATGACTGCCGCCGCCGCAACCCCAGGCCGGGAGGGCAGTACCCCATCCGTCCGTCCTTTTGGCCTGATCCAATCCGCGAATCACCTCTGGAGATACAGATGTCTAAGCAGCTCACCGCACCCAAGCCAGGCAGTGTGCCCCGGGCGCTGGCCCGCGACCGGCTGGGCGTGCCCGCTGTCCTGTTCTTCGTCCTGGCGGGCGTGGCGCCGCTGACCGTGGCGGCTGGGGTGATCCCGTCCGCGTATGCGACGACCGGGTTAACCGGCATTCCGGCGGCGTTCGTGGTGGTCGCGGTCATCCTGGCGGTGTTCGTGAGTGGGTATGTCGCGATGACGCGCCATATTCAGCACGCGGGCCCGTTCTATTCATTCGTCTCCCACGGGCTGGGCCGCACCCTCGGCGTGGCCGCCGCGCTGGTCGCGCTGCTGGCCTACAGCTTCCTCCAGGTCGGCCTCTATGGCGCGTTCGGCCCGGCCGCGGCCAGCGACGCCGCCGCCCACCTTCATGTGCATCAGCCGTGGTGGGTGTGGGCGCTCGGCGCGTGGGCGCTGATCACTGCCCTGGGGCTGCTGCGGGTGGACATCACCGGCCGGGTGCTCGGCGTCCTGCTGTGCGTGGAGATCCTGGTCATCGGCGCGGAGACCGTGTTCGGGCTGGCCCACCCGGCGGGCGGGCACCTCAGCTCCGCGACCTTGTCCCCGGCCGCGCTGACCTCGGCCGGGTTCGGCACCGTCGGCGTACTGGCGGTGGTCGCCGTGCGGGGGTTCATCGGATTCGAACAAGCACCTGTGCTCGCCGAGGAATCGCGTCACCCGAGGAGAACCGTGGCGGTCGCCACCTACGTCGCCCTGGGCATGATCGCCGTGGTGTACGCCGGGGCGAGCTGGGCCATGGCCGCGCACACCGGCGATGCGCACGTCGTGGCCGCGGCTGGGAAGAAGGGCCCCGGGCTGCTGTTCGGGCTCGGTGGCAGCGGGGCGCTGTCGCAGGCCGCGCAGTGGCTGTTTCTGACCTCGCTGTTCGCCGCCGCATTGGCGTTCCATAATTGTGTCTGGCGCTATATTTATGCGCTGGGCCGCGAGCATGTACTGCCCGCCGCGCTGGGGCGGACCGGCGGCAATAACATCCCCAAAGCCGCGTCGCTGACCCAAAGTGTTACCGGCCTGGCTGTCATCGCCGGGTATGCGCTGACCGGCCAGAACCCGATGACGCGCCTCTTTTTTTGGCTCGGGACTAGCGGCGGCTATGGTGTGCTGCTGTTGCTCACGCTGACCGCCATAGCCATTATCGTATTTTTCGCCCGCGATCCGCGCGGTGAGAATGCCTGGCGGCGCCTGATCGCACCAGCAATCGCCGCGGTGCTGTTGGGCGGCATCGTCGTCCTGGCCACTATGCACTACGCCACTTTGCTCGGCGCCCCACCCGGCAGCCCCATCGCCTGGATATTGCCCGCCAGTTACCTGGCCATCGCCGTCATCGGCGAGGTGTGGGCCGTCGTGCTCAAGGACCGCCGTCCCCACATGTACGAGGCGATCGGGCTCGGCCCGCACGCCGTCACCAGCCAGCTCATCCCCGCCAGCGACAGGACGCACGGATGAGCGCCGACCAAGGCCAGCCGCTGCCGCGCCGCCGCAGCCAGCAACACCAGGTCGTGACCGCAGGCGCGGCGACGCCGATGAACTCGGCCAGGTCATCGCCGACGCATTCCACGACCTGCCCCAATCCGAATGGCTGATTCGACCCCGATGCACGCCGGCAGATCCTCCCCGGGTATTTCCGGCTCCTGATCGAGCACGCGATGACCACGGGCACTGTGCACACCACCGCTGACCGCGCGGCGGTGGCGCTGTGCAGCCACGTCGGCCCGGGCGCACCAGCCAGCCCGAGGACTACGCGGCCCGGCTGGCCGCCATCGACCGGCCGGTGGGCAACCCGGTTCACCACGTTCGACACGGTCCTCGACCGGCACCACCCGATCCGGCTCGCCTATGACCTGCTGGCGATCTTGGCCGTCCGCCCGGACCGGCAAGACCAGGGAGTCGGCAGCGCGCTGCTGCGCGCCTACCACCAGATCATCGACCGCGACGAGGGCACGCTGGCCTACCTCGATGCTGCCGGCCCGCGCAGCCGCCAGCTCTACCGGCGGCACGGCTACCTGCCCTGCGGCCTGTTCTACCTCCCCGAGGACGGCCCAGCCTTCTACCCCATGGCGCGGCCACCGCAATCCGGAGTATCGCGGCACGGAACGCCGGCGTCTACGCCCACGACTACCCAGGGGACGAGCGTTCCGCAGTCACGCCCCGCGCCGGAAACGACACCATGACCGGCAACCCGCACTGCTGGCTCAACCCCATTGACCAAGAACCAGCGCCGGCTCGCGCCGATACCCGGTGTGTTGCCGACCAGTTCCACATTGGCAGCCCGCGGACGTTCGGACGGAAGAGGACCAACCATGCCTGCCACCCCGGCTACACAGCGGCCCGGTCGGTCATGGACCACGGTTCTCGACGGCCAGCATCTGCGGCAGTTGCGACGTCAGCGTGAGCTGTCCCAGGAGAAGCTGGCCGACCTGGCCGGGGTGAGTCCCGGCACCGTGGCGAGATTGGAACGGCAGCACCATTCGCCGTGCCGTGGCCGCACGCTGGCTCGCCTGGCTGCCGCCCTCGGCGAACGGCCTGCTGCCATTTCATCTCCGGAATCCGTCTCTGCGGATGTCACAGTCACCTGCGGAGAGCGCGTCGGCTGAAGCGCAGGCTGGGACCGGATGTCAGACGGTGTCAGCACAATGTCACGAATGCCACCCGAGGCTACCGGATCTCGGCAGAGCTCATTTGGATGAGACCACGCATCCACCGAAGAGGCGTGCGTAGCCCAGAGGCGATCATGCCCGGCTGCGTAACGCCGCGGAGCGAGAGAGGATAGGGACCTGCGCTGCTCAACGTGGCCATTCCAGGCTTTCCGCGTCATCTGCTCATCAACGTCATTGTCCGGTATGGGCGTGGCGATCCCT
>CAVQPP010000056.1:0-20165 GCA_963714445.1 uncultured Actinomycetota bacterium | reverse complement strand
CCCGTTCGGATTCACGCGCCTCCCGGAACGCGATTGGGAGCCGAGCGCGGGATTCGGACTGCTCGCGTACGTGTTGGAAGTGCCGGCGTGACCTACTGCGGGCAGTGCGGCAAGCCGGTGGATGAGGGGACGCACGAGGGATGCGCGGCGAGGCTTGAGCTGGAGCCGCCGAGGTACTGCGCACAGTGCGCGAGGCGGATGATCGTGCAAGTCATGCCGAATGGGTGGACGGCACAGTGCTCACAACACGGGAGCGTCAGCGGAGGCGTGGGCAGCGCGGCTCGCTAGTTCAACACCGCGATGACGTCGCCTTCTTGGATGACGTCGCCCGGCGCTACGTGAATCTCGGCGACCGTGCCGCCGACCTCGCACAGCACCGGGATCTCCATCTTCATCGACTCGAGCAGCACCAGCGCGGCGCCCGCTTCGATCAGATCGCCGACCTTCACGTTGACCTCGGCGACGTTCGCCACCATTTCGGCCCGGACCACTTCAGACATGCGGACCTCTTCCCGTTGAATGCGCGACGAGTATATGGCTCTGGATCAACCGGGATAGGGCTCAGCGGCCTCGACGATTCGGGTGAGCGATTCGACGACGCGTGGGTCGTACTCGGCGGCGATGCCGAGCCGGATTCGGCTGAGCGCGGCGAGTCGGCGGTCCGGGTCGAGCGCGCCGCCGACCAGGTCGTCGTAGGCGTTGGCGGCTCGGATGATCGCGCCGGCGAGCGCGACCGGATCGTCGGCGCTCTCGGGGCGGAACGGACGCCACTGGTGCTCGAGGATGTCCGCGACTCGGTCCAGCACGCCTGTCTGGCGCACTACGTCCGCGCCGAGGGCGGCTACGGACGCGGCGCGTTCCGGGGCGATCAGGACGGTCGCGCCGCCGGGGATCGGGTCGGTGAGCGAGAGCTGGCCGATGTCGTGCAGCAGCGCGGCGTATTCCAGGTCGAGCAGCAGGGACTCGGGCAGCGACAGGTCACGGCCGATGGCTAACGCCAGGTGGCAGACGCGGCGCGCGTGGCCGGGCTCGGTGTAGTCGGCCAGCTCGGTCACTCGCGACAGGGCCCTGATCGTCTGCTGGTACGTCGCGCTGATCTCGGCGTAGCGGCGCAGCGCGCGCTGGACGACCAGGATCGGTGCTGCGGCTATCGGCAGAACCCACAGGCCCAGCGGATTGGCGGTCATCGCTATCGCGACGGCGAACAGGATGATCGTCGGACAAACCCACGCGGCGGCCATGCAGTCGTCGCGGAATCCGGCGAGCAGGCGGCGCGCGAAGACTCCCGGACGCAGGTCGTGGTGCGCCGTGGCTCCTGGGCCGCCGCTGGTCGGACCGACGAAGATCGGGCCGATCCCGGAAGCGCGGCGCGGCGGTTCGTGCAACGTCATCAGCGACGCCAGCACGTGGTCCAGGGCGACCGCCGCGATGGCAACCGCGCCGAGCACGGCGCACAGGCCGAGCGGGTTGTGTTGGTCGAGTTGGCCCGCGATCGGGCCCGGCTCCAGCCAGCCGCGGAAGATCAGCGCCGTGAAGCCGGCGACCAGGATGCGGCGCGCTACGTAGCCGGGGCGCGCCTGACGTCCGGCGTAGGCCTGGACGGAGACGCCGAACACGGTCGCCAGCGAGACGATCGCGACGACTTCGGCGGAACCGTACGTCGTCCGGCTGCCGTTGATCGAGTAGCAGAGGGCGAACCCGAACGCGGCGGCCGAGGCGAGCGGCGCGGAGTCGCGGCCGTGCGGCAGCGCGATCCGAATGGCCTCGCCGAGCGCGATGGCCGCGCCGAACACGGCGGCCGCCGCTGGTTGGTCGACACCGCGCAGTACGAGGTCCAGCACCGCCGCGACGGCGGCTAACGCGGCGAGGCAGGACATAAGGGCTGGGGCGGTCAGCGGCCCGGTGAAGCGGGCATAGATGCTCGCGACGTTCATCAAGGCGGCCCGTCGTGGTGGATAGATGCTCAGCGGATACCTGCGTGGTGGGTACGGTCGTAGACCGCGGACGTGGGCATCCCGTCATCGGCGGCTCCGCTGCGCGGCCCGATGCCCCGCGCGCTGCTCATCGGAAAGCGGTGACGGGACGACGAACGCCGGATCGTCGTGGTCATACGCCTGGTTGCCGGTGCCAGTGATCGTCTGGGTGTGGATCGGCATCGTGCCGTCGCCGAGCCACGGACGTCCGTCCCGCTCCGCCTCGGCGAGAGCCGACTGCATCGCGTCGACCATCACCGGGTCGAACTGGCTGCCCGCGCACGCACGCAGCTCGGCCATCGCGTCTTCGACTGAGCGCGCCGGGCGGTACGAGCGGGTCGAGGTCATCGAGTCGAAAGCGTCAGCGACCGCGATGATCCGCGCGAAGCGGGGGATGCGTTCCCCGGCCAGGCCGGTCGGGTAGCCGAGTCCGTCCATCCGCTCGTGGTGGTGCAGGATCGCCGTGTACGCCTCGCTGAGGAACGCGATGTCGCGTACGACGTCCACGCCGCGTACCGGATGGACCCTTATCGCCTCGAGTTCGGCGGCGTTGAACTTGCCGTCCTTCTGCAGCAGCCGGGTCGGTACGCCGAGCTTGCCCACGTCGTGCAGGATCGCCGCGTAGGACAGGATGCCGATCCGCTTCTCGTCCATGCCGAGCCGGTGGGCGATCATCTCGCTGGCCTTGGCGACCCGCTCGCTGTGCCCGCGGGTGTACAGGTCCTTGATCTCGACCGCCTGGACCAGCGCACGCACCGTGGCGTCGTGCGCCGCGCGTTGCTCGCTGTACTGCTTGCCGGCCCACCGGGTTACCAGCAGCGGGCCGAGTATCACCAGCGCGGCCAGCGCGGTGACGTGATGGCGCCACAGCACGGCGGCGAGCAGCCCGACGAAGCTGTACGCGACGTTGCGCGGCAGCGTATGCCGGAACGCGTCCTGCGCCAGCGCCCACAGGCGCGCGCGGCTGCTGAGTCCAGCGCCGCTCATCGCCGCGATCGGCGCGATGAAGAGAGTCGGCATCGTGGACAGCACGAGCGAGGTGACCAGGATCGGGACCAGCGCGTTCGGCATGTCCGGGCGCATCATGCTCCGGGTGCCGTGCAGCGCCGCGTACGTCGCGCCGCCGATGTTCGTGGACAGGAAGACCAGGCTGATCACGAAGAACATCCGCATGCGCGGCATGTCGGTACGCAGCAGGATCAGCAGCGTGCCGAGCGCGAGGCCGGCCGCCGCGACCGGCGGCGTGATCAGCAGGATCGCGGCGAGCTTCACCGCGACGGTGGCCGCTATCGCCGGGCTCTGCGCGGACCGCGGAAAGTCGGCGGTCAGCACGATCACACCGTTGAGCGCGGCGAGCGAGAAGAACACCACCAGGTTCGCCCGGCTCCACTGCGCGCCGGGGAGCACGAGGGCCGCGACCACGACCGCTATGGCGATCACCGAGACGACGTACAGCTTCGTCGTGGTCGGCACCGGTCCGTCCTCGCACTCCGGCCGGTCCGAGCTCACCGGACGGGCTCTGGGGGCCGAGGAGGCGCTGTAAGGCCACTCCCCGGCAGTTGCTTCAGCACTCCCCCTTCGAAGCATGCGCAACACACGCGCGGGCGTTCCGGGAAGCGTTTTCCGGAACTCCAAAACCGTCATCGTCGCCACCCCTCCGCACCGGGGCACTACGAGCCCCGGAACCGGATCCGCACGCCCGGCTCTCGGGGACCTAACGACACGATGGTGCCACCTGTTGCGCCATACGGGGCACAATTCAATCGACTGAGTGGAAACTTCGGTCGAATATCCGGCCAGTTCAGACGGGCTGTGACCGACGAACTACCGTCCGTCATCGAAAAGGCGCGGCATTAAGCGCATTACATGCGAAAGGGAATCTTGACCCGGTTGCGATCAGTCGCCGGGTGTGCGCGCATCAACACACTGGGTTCACGGCATGCTCAGGTGACGCAGAGTTCTACCGGAGTCTCTACGGATTCCGCAGTGGTGCGCGGGTCGCCTAACGCGGAGTCAGACGCGCTCGTTAAGGCCGTCCTGCGCCTGGCGGATCTTGGAGAGGATCTTCAGCCGCAGCTGCTCGGGCGCCGTGTCGCAGCCGCAGCTGCGGTGCACCAGTGCCTTCACCGCCTGCTCGAGGCCGTACTCGGCCAGGCAGGGCGCGCAGTCGTCCAGGTGCTTCTGGATCGTCGCGCAGTCATCGTCGGGCATTTCCTCGTCGAGGTACTCGTAGAGCCGATCGAGGATCGAGGTACAGTCGCCCTTTTTCTCGTGCGGGTGCTCGGAGCTCATACCACTGCCGCCTTTCCAGCACCCCCGCTGTGACCGTTACCGTCGCCCCCGCCCGTGTGACCGTTGGCAGCCGCGCCCATGAAGCCGCGCTGCTCGGCATAGTCGGCCAGCAGCTCCCGCAGCTGCCGGCGCCCGCGGTGCAGTCTGGACATCACCGTCCCGATCGGCGTGCCCATGATGTCCGCGATCTCCTTGTACGGGAAGCCCTCGACGTCCGCGAGGTAGACCGCCATGCGGAAGTCCTCGCCGATCGACTGGAGGGCGTCCTTCACGTCCGAGTCGGGCAGGTGGTCCAGCGCCTCGACCTCGGCGGAGCGCAGTCCGGTGGAGGAGTGCGACTCGGCCCGGTGCAGCTGCCAGTCCTCGATCTCGTCGGTGCCCGAAGCCAGCGGCTCGCGCTGCTTCTTGCGGTAGCCGTTGATGAACGTGTTGGTGAGGATGCGGTACATCCACGCCTTCAGGTTCGTGCCCGGCTTGAACTGATGGAACGACGCGTAAGCCTTGGCGTAGGTCTCCTGGACCAGGTCCTCGGCATCCGACGGGTTGCGGGTCATCCGCAGCGCGGCGGAGTAGAGCGCGTCCAGATACGGCATGGCGTCACGCTCGAAGCGCGCGTCACGCTGCGCGGTCGACTCGGCCGGAGCCTCGTCAACCTCGGTCGCGTCAGCGCCGGCTTCAACCGTGTCGGCCTCAACAGCGTCCACGTCGGCATCGACCACCTGGTCGACGACTGGCGCGTCCGCCGCTGTCATGTCCGCCTCGGGCGCGGGCTGCGCACCGGCGGCTGTGCCCACCGTGATACCCACCTCCGTGATCGGGTCAGGATCGAGTATCAACCTGACATCCCCCGAGAATAACCTTCGGGGGACTTGATCACCGAGTCGGGAGGGCACATAGTCCCGTGGCTCGGACGTCGCGCCTCTCGACGCCGCCGGAATCAGTGTGGTCGCAGTCACAAACCTTCAGAACAGCGCGCCAGGCTCCGCCATTCCCGTTCGCGCCGGATCCGTCTCTATGGTCTCGATCAGTTCCGGGCCGTTGTTGCGTACCGAGTTGACCTGGTCGGAGACTGGAGCCGTCGTCCAGTCCGGGGCGAAATCGAGCAGCGAATGCGCCTGCTCCGGGTCGGTCATCGCCGGGTCGAGCCACGCCTCCCAGCCCGCGTGCGGGACGGTGAGCGGCATCCGGTCGTGCAGCCAGGTCATCGAGTCGGACGCGGCGGTGGTCAGGATCGTCGTCGACCACAGCTCACGACCCTCCGCGTCGCGCCACCGCTCGTACAGCCCGGCGAGGGCGAGCGGGCCACCTGCGGCCGGCGTGATGAAGTAGGGCTGCTTACGCGGCTTGGGCTTGGCCTTGCCCGTCTTTCCGCCTGCCGCCGGGTCCTCAGGCGCGGGCGGGAGGGCGAGCCATTCGTAGTAGCCGTCGGCGGGCAGCAGGCAGCGACGCCGGGCGAAGGACTGCTTGAACGCGGACTTCTCGGCCGCCGACTCGATCCGCGCGTTGATCATCTTGGCGCCGATCGAGGGGTCCTTGGCCCAGAACGGGATCAGTCCCCAGCGCAGCGTGGAGAGCACGCGCTCGTCGTGCCGCACCAAGACCGCCGGGACCTGCTTGGTCGGCGCGACGTTGTAGTCCGGGAACTCGGGCGGCTCCTGCTGGAGGACCGCTTCGAAGTCGAGGGCGAGTTGCTGGGGCGGGGTGGTCACCACATAGCGTCCGCACATGCCGTTCAGCTTGCCACGCGCCGCCGACAGCGGCTTGATGACCGGTCGAGCCTCAGGGGATGGTTGAGGGGTGGGGCGATGATCACCGCTCGATATCGCGTGGGACCGTTCTGCCCGCGGCACTAGGCTTGGGTCCATGACGAGTTCAGAGCTCTGGACCGCCCCGACCGCTTCCGGGCCGGTGACCGCGCGCGTGACCGTTCCCGGCTCGAAATCCGCTACCAACCGCGCGTTGCTGCTCGCCGCGCTCGCCGACGGGCCGTCCACGCTGCGCCGCCCGCTGCGCAGCCGCGACAGTTCGCTGATGGTGGGCGCGCTGCGGGCGCTCGGCGTGGGGATCGCCGACCTGCCCGACGGCTCGTGGCGCATCACCCCGGCCGAAACCCTGCGTGGGGACGTCAGCGTGGACGTGGGCAACGCCGGCACGGTGATGCGCTTCGCCCTGCCGATCGCCGCGCTGGCCGACGGACCGGTCCGCTTCGATGGGGACCCGCGCTCGCACGAACGCCCGATCGGCGCGCTGATCGAGGCGCTGCGCACGCTCGGCTCGGACATTGACGACCGGGCACGTCCGGGCCACTTCCCGCTGACCGTGCGCGGTGCCGGACGGCTGCCCGGCGGCCTGGTCGAGATCGATTCTTCGGCTTCGTCGCAGTTCGTTTCGGCGCTGCTGCTGGCCGGACCGCGCTTCGAGCGCGGCGTCGAGGTACGGCACGTCGGCGACCGGCTGCCGAGCATGCCGCACATTCAGATGACGGTGGAGATGCTGCGCGACGCGGGGGTCGCGGTAGACGACGCCGAGCCGCGACGTTGGTCGGTGGCCCCGGGACCGATCAGCGGCCGTGACCTGACCATCGAGCCGGACCTGTCGAACGCCGCTCCGTTCCTCGCCGCCGCGCTGGTAACCGGCGGGCGGGTGACCGTGACCGACTGGCCCGAGCACACCACGCAGCCCGGCGACCGGGTACGTGAGATCTACACGCTGATGGGCGCGCGCTGCGAGATGGGTCCGGACGGGCTGACCGTCACCGGCGACGGCGGCGTGCACGGCGTGGACCTGGACCTGTCGAACGAAGCCGAGCTGACCCCGACGATCGCGGCGGTCGCCGCGCTGGCCGACTCGCCTTCGCGGCTGCACGGCATCAGCCACATCCGGCTGCATGAGACCGATCGGGTCGCCGCGCTGGCCAAGGAGATCAATAACCTTGGCGGCGAGGTGATCGAGGGCGATGACGAGCTGGTCATCCACCCCCGGCCGCTGCGTGGCGGCGTGTTCGCGACGTACGAAGACCACCGGCTGGCCACTGCGGGCGCGGTGATCGGGCTGGTCGTGCAGGGGATCCAGGTGGAGAACGTGGCCACGACCGGGAAGACGCTGCCTGACTTCCCCGGCCGCTGGAGCGCGCTGCTCATGGGAACCGAGTACGAGGAACCGAAGCACGAATCGGGAACGGAGCAGCGCGGGTGACGCGGGCGGTCGCCGCGTGGTGAGGCACGGACGCGACTACGACGAGGACGACGTCCGGATCCGGGCGAACCCGCGTGGCTCGCGCCCCCGCTCACGGCTGCGTCCCGGGCACGAGGACGCTGCCGAGGGCATGGTCATCGCGGTAGACCGCGGCCGGTACACGGTATTGATCGATGACGGCGCCGACGCCGACGACTCGCGCCAAGTGACCGCGATGAAAGCGCGTGAGTTGGGCCGTAAGGGCGTCGTCGTCGGGGATCGGGTCTCGCTGGTTGGGGATCTGCAGGGCGGGCCGGATGCGTTGGCGCGCGTCGTGCGCGTTAATCCGCGTGCGCACGTGTTGCGCCGTACGGCTGACGATACGGATCCGGTCGAGCGGGTCATCGTCGCCAACGCGGATCAGCTGGTGATCGTCACGGCGCTCGCCGATCCCGAGCCGCGACCCCGGATGATCGACCGGATTCTCGTCGCCGCGTATGACGCGGAGATGGATCCGCTGCTCGTTTTGACGAAGGCGGACTTGGCCGACCCGGCGGCGCTGTTGTCCGCGTATGAGGCGCTGGGAGTGCATGCCGTGGTGACGCGGCGCGATGGTGAGTTGGACGAGTTGCGGAAGGCGCTCGCGGGACGGATCAGCGTTCTGGTTGGGCACTCGGGGGTGGGTAAGTCAACGCTCGTCAACGCGCTCGTGCCGGATGCGGATCGGGCCGTCGGGATCGTCAACGACGTCACCGGCCGTGGGCGGCATACCTCTACATCTGCTGTGGCGCTGCGTCTGCCGGAGTATCAGCCGCCGGAGCCACCGTCTAAGAGCACACCGCCTAAGAGCACACCGTCTAAGAGCACGTGGACGCAGCCAATACTGTTCGGCGAGGAAGAGCTCGTACTGCCGGGCGGCTGGGTGATCGACACCCCCGGCGTGCGCTCCTTCGGCCTCGCTCACGTCAGCCCGGATCGGGTCATGCAGAGCTTCCCCGATCTGGCCGCGGTGATCGCCGAATGCCCGCGCGGATGCACGCACGCCGCTGACGCGCCGGACTGCGCGCTCGACGAGCACATCAGTTCACTGCCGGCGGACGGCGCCGAGCGGTCCGCTTTCGTCGCGCGGGTGGATTCGGTCCGGCGGCTGCTCACGGCGTTGGGGGCCGAGTAAGCCAGCTGATTCGCCAGGGGGACTTCTAGCGGACATGCACGTGCAGGCGCAGTTTCGTGCCATAGCGTAATCACGCCGCGGCTGCTCCGCGCGGCCGCGGCCCTCGCCCCCGAAACGACAAGGACCCGCCGGCATGCCATTCGATCCACGGCTGATCCAGGAGTCCTTCGCCCTCGTGCAGGAACGCGGCGACAAGGTCGCAGGGCACTTTTACGCTCTGATGTTCTTGGAGGACCCGTCGCTGCGGGACATGTTCCCGCCGATGATGGACTCGCAGCGCGACCGGCTGATGGGCGCGATCGTCAGGGTCGTGAATCAGGTGCACGACCCGGAAAGCCTGGTGGAGTACCTGCGGCAGCTTGGCCGGGACCACCGCAAGTTCGGCGTGAAGGCCGAGCATTACGAGACGGTCGGCCGCTGCCTGGTCGCCGCGATGAAGCGGTTCGCCAAGCCCGGTTGGACTGCCGAGATGGACGCGGCGTGGTCGGCCGCGTTCGGCTTCCTGGCCGACACGATGATTACCGCGGCCGATGAAGCGTCGCGGACCACTCCCCCGTTCTGGACCGGCCGAGTGGTCGCGCACCGCCGGCCGATCGACTCGCTGGCACTGATCACCATCGAGCCGGACAATCCTTACCCGTTCCGCCCCGGGCAGTACGCCGCGATCGAAACGCTGCGCTGGCCTCGGGTCTGGCGCCCGTATTCGATCGCGAACGCCCCGCGCCCGGACGGCCTGCTCACCTTTCAGATACGCGCGGTCGACGGCGGCTGGGTCTCCTCGGCACTGGTCAACCACACTCGGCTGGGCGACACGGTCCGGCTCGGTCCGGCGATCGGCGGCATGGTCTGCGACGCGATCTCGCCCCGGGACGTGCTGCTCGTCGGCGGCGGCACCGGCATCGCGCCGATGCTCGCCATCGCCGAGGACATGACGCGCTGGAACACCAACCGGCAGGTGACGGTCTACTTCGGCACGCGAAAGGCCCCCGAGCTTTACGCGCTGCCGCAACTCGAAGCACTGCGTGAGCGCGCGCCGTGGCTGACGATCGTGTCCTGCGTCTCGCACGACAACCACTACCGCGGCGAGCGCGGCATGCTGCCCGACGTGCTGACGCGGCACGGCGCGGACAGCTTCAACTGGGGTGAGCACGACATCTGCGTCTCCGGCTCCGCGGCGATGGTGCGCGCCACGCTGGCTCGGCTGACCGAGCTCGAGGTGCCGGGCAACCGCATCCGTTTCGACGCGTTCGGCGAGCAGACGGACGTCTACCTCGGCCACAAGCAGCGGCAGGAGAAGGCAGCGGCGACGGCGGCGCGCAAGGTGCTCTCCTCCGGGGAGAAGCTGCCGCAGCGTCAGCCACAACGGCCGAATCAGGGCGCTGGTCAGGCGTCGAAGTCCAACCCGACCTCGGCCGAGGTGGGCAACGACTGGCAGGTCAGCAAGAAGCCGCCGCTCTTCTCGTCCGGCTCGAGGGCGTAGTCGCGCCGCATCTCGGCGGAGCCGGACACGAGCTTGGCGCGGCAGGTGCCGCATAGGCCGTCAGTGCACGAATACGGCGCGTCCGGCCGGTCGCGCAGCACGGCGGTCAGCAGGCTGTCATCGTCGGGGCGCAGCTCGGAGACGGTCGTGCGGCCGCCGAACGTGACCGTGATGCGCGCGATGTGCCTGATCGACGTAGGGGCCTCGGGGGTGGCGGCCTTCGGCGCGGGGATGCCGCCGGTGGCGAAGAGTTCGAATCTGACGTGGCTCGCGCCGCGTTCGGCGAGCACTTCGCGGCCGTCGCTGACCAGTCCGTACGGTCCACAGAGGTAGTACGCGTCGTCCGGTCCCGCGCCGATGGCGTCGAGCAGTCGCGGCAGCCGCTCGCGGTCGATCCGGCCGGTCAGCAGTTCGGGGCGGTGGTGGTTCTCGCGCGAGAGCACGTGCAGGACCTCGAAGCGCGGTCCGTACTCCTTCGCCAAGGCGGCGAGTTGGTCTAGGAACATGACGTCAGCGCTGGTGCGGTTGCCGTAAAGCAGCGCGGCAGTGCTCTCCGGGTTCGTGCGCAGCGCGTCGGTGAGGATCGACAGCACCGGGGTGATCCCGCTGCCCGCGGCAATGGCGACGACGTGGACGCGGCCGGACTGGAGCTCGCCGGGCTGCGCATGGAAGCCACCGACCGCAGTGAGCACCTCGAGTTCTTCGCCAGGCGCCAGCTTGCGTACCGCGTAGTCGGCGAAGCCGCCGGGGCCGTGCCGCTTGACCGCGATCGACAATCGCGCGGGAGGGCCGTCCAAGGGCGGCGGCTCGCAGATCGAGTAGGAGCGACGCAACGGCTTATCGTTGCCGTGCGCGCTGTATCGGATCGTGAGGTGCTGCCCGGCGATGTAGTGGTACGCCTCGCGCAGCGGCTCGGGCACCGCGAAAACGATTCGAACGGCGTCCTCGGTCAGCGGCTCTACCGCCTGGACCCGGAGCCGGTGGAACTGAGCGGTCATCGGGCTCTGTTCATGAGAGGCGGCGGCTCCGGCGGCAGTTCAACCAAGCAGGTCATCACCAGAGGGTCTATCAGACCGGACGGCTCGTTACCAGGCGGCGCCGGGGTGGCGGTGCAGTGACCGCATCCGCACCAGCAGATCGCCGAGCGCACCGGTGTGCAGTCCCACGCGGCCTCCGCTCGCGCGCCAGGCTCCCGTCGGCGCTACACCGAGCGTGGCCTGCGCGAGTACCGCGCCGACCTGCTCGCTCCACTCGCCTTGCAGGGCGACCGGGTCGGCCGCTATGCCCTCTGATACCAGTGAGTTGATCAGCTCGTCGGCGGCGAACAGCTCCGCGGTGTAAGGCCAGAGTTCTGCGACTGCGGCGGACACGCGGTCGTGGCTGTCCTCACTGCCATCGCCGAGGCGTACGGCCCAGCCGGCCGAGTAGGCGAACTGGTACTCAACCTCGTGCAGTGTCTTCGCGGCGAACGCGGCCAGGTTCGGGTCGGCACTGCGGTCGAGCGCGCGGTAGAGCGCACACTGATAAGCCGAGAAGAACAGCAGTCTGACAATCGTGTGGGCGAAGTCGCCGTTCGGCAGCTCGACGAGCAGGACGTTGCGGTATTCGCGGTCGCTGCGGCGGTACGCCAGCAGGTCCTCGTCCTGAGCGGTGGACTGGCCGGCGGCGGCGAGCAGGAAGCGTGCCTGGCCGCGCAGGTGGTGCGCGATGTTCGCGAGGGCCATCTCTTCTTCCAGGCCCGGCGCGCCGGTTACCCACTCGCTCAGCCGGAAGGAGAGCAGCAGCGCGTCGTCACCGAGGCGGAGCGTGTACTGCTCGACCGGCTTCGCCACCGGCCTGACGCGTTGCGCGACACCGCCGCGGGACATCCCGTCCACGTCGCTCACGGTAGGTCACTCCCTCGGTCGGCCCGGTGTGTAGCCGCTGTACTGCTGCTTGCTGAAGCTGTTCTCACTACGTTCGGTTTCAATGCGTCAAATGTCAAAGGGGCCGCTGCCCTGGCTTTTGTCAGCGCCGGATTTCCTGGCCCCCGGTTTGCGCCCCCGCACGTCGTACTGCACCAGGATTCCACGACAGAGGGCGGACGGGAAGGGTGATATCGGTCCGGACGGCGGCGCCCCGCCGATACATATAGCCGCAACATAGTTTGTTAGTCCCAAGCCCTGTCATCAGCCCGTCACGTCACCGAACCGGTAAGTTGGGGGCGTGACGGGCTATGACGACGACTTGAGACTGGCGCACGTCCTGGCGGATCAGGCCGACTCGCTGACGATGCAGCGGTTCAAGGCGCTTGACCTGAAGGTCGAGACCAAGCCGGACCTCACCCCGGTCAGCGACGCCGACAAGGCCACCGAGGAGCTGCTGCGCACCACCCTGAGCCGGTCACGTCCGCGCGACGCGGTGATCGGCGAGGAGTACGGCGACACGCCCGGCAACAGCGGCTTCACCCGTCGCCGCTGGGTCATCGACCCGATCGACGGCACTAAGAACTACGTGCGCGGCGTACCGGTCTGGGCGACGTTGATCGCGCTGATGGAGGGCGATAAGCCGGTCGTCGGCGTTGTCTCAGCTCCCGCGATCGGCCGCCGCTGGTGGGCGTCGAAGGGCGGCGGAGCCTACTCGGGCCGGTCGCTGTCCTCGGCGACACGGCTGTCGGTCTCAAAGGTCCGGCTGCTCGACGACGCGTCGTTCGCGTACTCGTCGATCATCTCCTGGGAGGAAGACGGCAAGCTCGACGGCTTCCTCACCCTGGCCCGCTCCTGCTGGCGCACCCGCGCGTACGGGGACTTCTGGTCGCACATGCTCGTCGCCGAGGGCGCGGTGGATCTGGCCGCGGAGCCCGAGGTCTCGCTGTGGGACATGGCCGCGGTCGCGATCATCGTCACCGAGGCCGGCGGCCGGTTCAGTTCCACGGAGGGCGACCCCTCCCCCGCGGCGGGCTCGGCGTGCACGTCCAACGGACTGCTGCACGACTCGCTGCTCGCGCACCTGGGAGACTGAAGGCATGGGCACGGACCGCACGAGGACTGACGCGTGATCAGCTGGCTGGTTGACCAGCTCCTCAAACTCAACCCGGGCGTCGCGCTGGTGCTCGTCTTCCTGCTGCCGTTCCTGGAAGCCTCGGTCTTCCTCGGCTTCATCCTGCCCGGCGAGACCGCGGTGGTCGTCGGCGGCTTCCTGGCTTACGAGCACAAGGTCCCGCTGGCGGCGGTGTTCGTTATCGCGATCGCCGGCGCGATCATCGGTGACTCGGTCGGTTACGAGGTCGGCCGGAAGTGGGGCGACGCGCTGCTGAACAAGGCGCCGAAGCGGTTCGTGAAGCCGGCGCACGTCGTGCAGGGCAAGCAATTGATCAACCGGCTCGGCGGACGCGCGGTGTTCGCGGGCCGGTGGACGGCGGTGCTGCGTGCATTGGTGCCGAGTCTGTGCGGCACGGCGAAGATGCATTACCGCACCTTCCTGATGTGGAACGCTCTCGGCGGCATCACGTGGGCCTCTGCGTTCATTCTTATCGGCTACCTGGCGGGCACGGCGTGGAAGCGGGTCGAGGGCTACGCCAACAGCGCCGGTTACATCTTCTTCGGCGTAATCGTCGTCGCGGGGATCGGTTTCGCGGTCTGGAACCGGCGCAAGCAGGCGAAGAAGGACGCTGCGACCGAGGCTGAGATGGACACAAGCGACTCGGACGCGGCCGAAGCTGAGAACGAGCACGCGCCTAAGGGCTAGACCTCGGCTCGACGGGACGTGGCGCCTCGACCGGCGCCTTAGATGGTTCGCTGAGTTCGCCGTAGCGGGAGAGCGCGAGTGCGCCGCCGACCGCCAGCAAGAAGCCCGCGATGCCGAGCGGGGCAAACCCTCGCCGTGTGGTGTCGCCCAGCGCGATGAGGCCGACTAGCGCGGGCACCGCAGTCTCGCCGACAACCAGCGCAGCCGTCGCGGCGGTCACCGATCCTCGCTGCAACGCGGCGGCGAAGAACAGGAACCCGGTCACCGAGGCCATGATCGCCGCGTACACCGCCGGGTCGGTGAGCAACTTTGTCGGATCGAGTGACGGTATGACCCGCACGGAGATCCCGAAGAGTCCGAACAGGAACCCGGCCAGGCCGCCGAGGACCGCGGGATGCACCTGCTTGAGGACGTTCGCGACGACTATCGCCACGGTCACCAGCACCGCGGCCGCGACCAAGAGGCCGTATCTGTGCTCTGTGTCGAAGGTGCCGGTGCCCTCCGGACCGGAGGCGAGGCAGAGCAGTACCAGCCCGCTCACCACCGCCGTTACCGCCAGCTTGTCCCGGCGCTCCAGCTTCAAGTGCAGCAGCAGGACGGCCGCCACGGCAGTGACCGCGAGGTTCGTGTTGATCACGGCCTGCACGGTGAACAACGTCAGCTTGCGCAGCGCGTAGAGATTGAAGCCGAGACCGACCGCGTCGAGTCCGGTGCCCGCGAGGAACGGCAGCGAGCCGAGTACGCGGACCAGCAGCCGGGGGTCGATCTGTTCCGTGCGTTCCACTCGCCGTGCGCCGACGGCTTGGAGCACCGACGCGACGCCGTAGCACACGCACGCCACCAGCGCGGCCGCCAGGCCCCATCCCACCGAACGACTCCCTGTCTGAAGAGCACTGTCTGAAGATCACCTGAAATGCCTATCTCCTCAAGGCACCCTAAGGGCACAACGATGCCGGAACCTAAGGGCAACGCGGTCGTATCTGACTCGGCACATAGTTCGACACGGCGTTTCGTCCTAGTCGCCGCGGGCGCCCGCTGAAGTTGACACAGTGAGCGACGAGACGGATGTCACGTGGCGTTCAGCGCGAGTTGGCTCCAAGCTTTAAGGAATACGCCGCGGGAGGCATGCCCATCCCCGGCAAAGGGGATGACCAGCCTTACCACCCTTTCCGCGCCGCCCGACGCACCTGACGCCAGGCGGCGCACCCTCGACAACGTCGTGCGAGGGCGTCGTCGATCCGTGCAAACCAGCACACAGCAGCACAACCGAAAACGTAAGGAGCCACCGGTGCCCACCCTCGCCCAGTCGCCCCGTCAACGAACCGTCCGCCACGAGACCGCGATCGACCTGCTGGATGGCGAGATCCGCCGCATTGCCGAGCTGGTCGCCGACACCGCGCCGACCACGCCGGTCCCCACCTGCGACGGCTGGGACATGGCAGCACTGGTGCGGCATGTCGCGCTTATTCATGCGTGGGCACGCACGATGGTCGAACGGCAGACCCCGACACGTATCCCGCAGCGCTCGATCGACGCCGAGCCGCCGACCGACTGGACGGCGGTACCCGCGTGGTTTTCTCGAAACGGCGCACAACTAGTCGACGCACTGCGTAACGCAGACCCCGACGCGCCTATGTACTCGTGGGCCGCGGACAAGCACGTGCGCTTCTGGATCCGCCGGATGCTGCACGAGACCACGATCCATCGCACCGATGCCGAGGCCACGGCAGGCGTGGTCAGCCGGATCGAGCCCGCGGTGGCCGTGGACGCGGTCGACGAACTGCTCGAGCTGCTGCCTTACGCCGATTTCTTCCGACCGAACGTGCGCGACCTGCGCGGCGACGGCGAGACGATCCACCTGCACGCCACCGACCTGGACAGCACCAACCTGCCCGGCGAGTGGCTGATCACGCTGGAGCCGGAGGGCTTCCGTTGGTCGCGTGCGCACGTTAAGGGCGCGGTGGCGGTACGCGGCGCGGCGCAGGACCTCGTGCTGTTCATGTACGGCCGGCGCAAGGCTGCGGACGCGAAGCTTGACGTGATCGGCGACCTGTCGCTGCTCGCGTACTGGTCAGCTAATTCAGCGTTCTGATACTACGTCTGATCCGGCAGCGTCTGATTTAACACAGCGTCTGATTTGACAGCGTCCGATTCGGCGGGCGGCACCAGTCGCCCGCCGGCGAACCTGAACCCGGCCTCGTGCAGCACGGGCACGGAGTTCTCGAAGATGCCGATGATCCGGCGCGCGACGTGGAAGCAGATCAGCCCGCACGGGATCTCCACGAACAGCGCCATCAGCACCGCGGTGAGCTGGTCGACCGGGCGGCGCGAGGTGAGGATGTCGAACCACGCGTCGACGAAAAGCATCGTCCCGGTCGCGGCGGCGGTGATCGCGCCGCGCGGTGAGCGGGTGGCGATCCGGTAGGCGGTCACCGCGAAACCGATCACCAGGAAGCAGTCGAAGCCGCCCCAGACCAGCCGACCGTGCTTGGCCACCACGCCGGCCTGCGGCCCGATCGTGAAGAGCACCACGATCCACGGGATCAGTACCACGGCGGCCACGATGAAGAACCATTCGATCCACTTGGGCAGCATCGGCCCGCGGCTGCGCCGTAACGTCAACATCCGCTGCGCTACTTGCGTCGGCTGCGCAGCCGACAGCCGCTTATCCACTTCCACCGCGGTCTCCGCTTTCTGTCGCCCCGCGTCGTTCGGTGCCGGTGTTCTGCCCAGTGCTACGTCGCGCTCCCCCAGCGCGCTCCCCAAAAAACCATTCGATCAGATTCTGCCCATCCGGGCGGGCGTTTCGCGGCCGACCCTTCGGCCGGGCGCCGTTTCCGGCCAGCTTGCCCCTATGCTGACCTGACGGGCCGACCGGCCCACCGGGCAGGTTCCGGCGACCTTGGAATGGGGGTCCGGGTGGCGAACGAGGCGCATACGACCACCGCCGAAACGACCGCGGATGGGACGGCGCCATCGGCGCCCTCCGGGTTCGGCTGGCCGATCGAGCAGTTCTCCCTCGGTAATGGGCTGCGGGTGGTTGTGGCACCTGACCACACCACGCCGATCGTGGCGGTCAACATCTGGTACAACGTCGGCTCGCGGCACGAACCGTCCGGCAAGCACGGCTTCGCGCACCTCTTCGAGCACCTGATGTTCGAGGGCTCCGCGCACGTGGCCAAGGGCGAGCACTTCGACGTGCTGCAGGAGGTCGGCGGCTCCGCGATCAATGCGACGACCAGTTCGGACCGGACCAACTACTTCCAGACCGTGCCCTCCGCCGCGCTGGCCACCGTGCTGTGGCTCGAGGCCGACCGGATGGGCGCGCTCGCGCTGACGCAGGAGACGCTGGACAACCAGCGCGAGGTCGTCAAGAACGAGCGGCGCCAGCGCTACGACAACGTGCCCTACGGCCGCTGGCACGAGGTGCTCGGCGAGCTGGCCTACCCCGAAGGCCACCCCTACCATCACTCGACGATCGGCTCGATGGCCGAACTCGACAGCGCGCAGCTGTCCGACTTCACGTCGTTCTACGAGTCCTACTACTCCCCCGACAACGCGGTGCTCACGGTCGTCGGCGACACGACGCCCGACGAGGTACGCAAGCTGGCCGAGCGGTACTTCGGCGCGCTGACGCCTCGTCCGCGCCCGCAGTTGCCGACAGTCGCGCCGCTACCGACCGTGTTCGGCGTCGCCGAGCGCGTCGAACTGGACGAGCCGGTGCCGCTGCCACGCACGTTCCTCGCGTTCCGGGCCACCCGGTTCGCCGAGCCGGGCTCGGCCGCCGAGGACGTCCTGAGCGTGGTCCTCGGACGTGGACGCGGCAGCCGCCTTTTCCGCGAGTTGGTCACCCGGCGTCGGCTGGCGCAGGCCGAGGGCGGTTACCTCGGCACCTGGCAGCGCGCCTGGCACGCGTCGATGATCACCGGGATGGCCACGCCGCGCGACGGCGTGTCGCTGGCGGAGCTGGAAGCAGCCTTCTTCGAGGTCTGCGAAGGCGCCATTACGGAAGGTGTCTCCGAGGACGAACTCGCCCGAGCCCGCTCGGTGCTGGCCGCGGACTGGTCACGTGAGCTGGCCACCGTCGGCTCGCGGGCCGACCAGCTCGGCAAGCACGCGACACTTTTCGGCGACGCGCAGCGAGTAGCCGACCGGCTGCCGGAACTGCTCGCGGTGACTGCGGACGAGGTCCAGGAGGCCGCACAGCGCGTCTTCGCACCCGCCAACCGGATCACGCTCGCGTACGTGCCAGCGGACAGCAACGGAAATACCGCCGATACGACGGAAGGTACGGAGGGCTGAGCACGATGGCCGACACGTCACTCGCCCCCCGCCCCGAGGCCGTCGAGCCGAGGGCGTACGTCTTCCCCGAGGTGCGTACCAGCGCCGTCGGCGCGGGACGCATCCTCGCCGCGCATCTGCCCGGCCAGCCGATCGCCTGGCTCTCCGTGCTGCTCGACGGCGGCGCGCTGCGTGAGCCGGAAACCCTCGACGGTCTCGCCCGCGCGACCGGCGGCCTGCTCGACGAGGGCACGGTCAAGCGCAGCGCCGACGACTTCGGCACCGCGATCGAATCCCTCGGCGGCAACTGGTCGGTCGACACCGGCTGGGAATCCGTGCGCCTGTCGCTGGACTTGCCGATCCGCGAGGCGGCCGCCGGTGCCGAACTGCTCGCCGAGGCGGTGCGCACGCCAGCGTTCACCGACACCGACGTCGAGCGGTACCTGAGCGACCTCATCGCCGCTAAGCGCGAAGCCTTCGCCCGCCCCGGACCGCGAGCCCAAGCGGCGCTGCGCGGCGCGCTCTACGGCGCCGACACGCGTTTCGGTCGACTGGCCGGCGGCGATCCGCAGACCGTCGCCAACCTCGACGCCGAGGCGGTGCGCGCTTTCCACGCGACCTGGCTGCGGCACGCCGGCACGTTGCTGATCGCGGGCGACCTCGACCAACTCGACGTGGACGCCTTGGGCCGCACGATCTTCAGCGACTTCCCGGCGGCGACGCAGACCGAGCAGGCCACGCCGGTCCCGGTGAACGCGCCGAAGCGGCTGAACGTCGCCGACCGTCCCGGCGCGGTGCAGTCCACGCTGCGGATCGGGCACCCGACCCCGACTCGTTCGAAGGTCGCCGAGCACGGCATCGACGTGGTCGCGCTGCGGCTCGGCTCGACGATCCTCGGCGGCTCGTTCACCTCGCGGCTCAACCACGAGCTGCGTGAGGTGAAGGGCTACACGTATGGCGCGCACGCCGGTTTCGACTTCGGCAAGCCGCTCGGCCTGTTCTCGTTCTCGGCCGAGGTGCGCACGGATGCGACGGCGGCCGCGGTAGGCGACGCGCTGCGCGTCATCAACGAGTACCTGGACGAAGGCGCGACGGTGGCGGAGCTCGACAAGACCCGCTCGTACCTGGCCGGCGCCACCCCGATCGGCTTGCAGACCGCTGGCGCGGTCGGCTCGCGGCTGGTCGAGATGGTGCGCCACGGCCTGCCCGAGGACTACGTCACTACCGAGCACGCTCGTCTGCTGGAAGTCACGCTGGACGAGGTGAACGCGGCGGTGCGTACGGCGCTGCGTCCGAAGGACCTCGTCGTCGCGGTCGAAGGCGACGAATCGGTCGTCGGCACGGACCTCGAAGCGCTGGGTTTGTAAAGGCAGGACCTTTCGGGCATTGCAGTTGCGGGCCGGGGGCGGCCATGTGCTAGCCTCCGGCCAAGGTCAAGAGTGCCAGCGTTAAGCCCCGGCTTGCTGGCCGGCAACCCTTCCACGCGATGGGGTGCCCCGGATGGAGACCGGGCCGCGCGGGAGTCGCGCGGCAAGCGCGGATCCTCAAGGGGTGCACTGCCATGTCGCAGGCCATCGCATTTCAATCTCAGCGGTCTGACATTCATGACGTCGGAACGCGTCCGCTGCGTACCGTCGTAGGCGCGGAGCTGTCCGTCCCGCTCGTCACCGGCGGCACGCTGCCCTACGCGAACCTCGACTACGCCGCCTCAGCCCCCGCGCTGACCGCCGTCGCCGAGCACGTCGCCACCGCGCTGCCGTACTACGCATCCGTGCACCGAGGCGCCGGTTACGCATCCGCCGTCTCCACCGCGCTGCTCGAGAACTCAAGAGCCCGCGTCGCGCGGTTCGTTGATGCCCGGCCGGACGACGTCGTGGTCTTCACGCGCAACACCACCGACGCGCTCAACCTCCTCGCCGGGGCGGTCCCCGAGGGCGGATCAGTGCTCTACCTGGACATCGAGCACCACGCGAACCTGACCACGTGGCAGCGGCGCGGCCACGTCGTGCTCGAAGCCGCACCGACGCTGCGCGAAACGCTGGAAGACCTCGACGCCGCGCTCGCC
>CAVQPP010000055.1:0-49423 GCA_963714445.1 uncultured Actinomycetota bacterium | reverse complement strand
CGCAGGCGTACGAATGCCTGCGTCCCCTCCTGCGTCAACTCGACAACGTGCACCCTTCGGTTATCCGGATCGCGCCGACGCGTGATCAGGCCCCGTGTCTCCATCGCGTTCAGGTGGTGCGTGAGCGTCGCGTTCGTGATCCCGATCGCCTCGGCAAGGGCACGTTGATGCGGCGGCCGCTTGACCGTGAGGTTGAGCAGGATCAGCCAGACCGGCAGCGATCCGCCCGCCTGGTCGAGCGCTTCGTCGAACGCGCGGCTGACCGTGCGGGCCGCCTGACTTAGCCGCAGCCCGATCGGCACCGGGAAGTTGGGAGGCCCGTTTTCAGGAGGCGCAGTGTTCGGCATGGTCTTAGCTTAGCAGATTCGGTTGATGTCTAACGATTAGAAGTCTAAGCATTAGATGGCGACGGATGCAAGCGACGCCGCGAAAACTGCTCGAAAAAAGTGCCGGACGCGATGCAACCTGGGGGCGCTCGCAGCCGTCTAGATGGCGACAAGCTCAGACACACGGGGAAACTGGGGAAATGGGGGCGCATTCATGCCCAAGTTCAGTCGCGCCTTCGCGGTGCCAATCATCGCCGCCGGGCTGCTCATCGCGGTCGCTGGATGCACGAGCGCCACGACTCCCGCCGCAACCGCGGTCGGTACGGAGAGCAGCTCCGTGACGTCCGCAGCGACGCCGGGCACGGCGAACGTCAAGTCGTCGCCGTCCGCGCCGTCAGCACCGGGATCACCCACGGCAGCGGCGTCAACGTCGACGCCATCGGCGCCGGGTTGAGCCGTCTCAGTCTCAGGGCACGAGCAAGCCGTTCCCGGGCATCTGGGACATCACCAGCTGGCCGCAGTACACGGCAACGCAGCAGTCCGTCGAGCAGGGGCACCAGCCGTGGCTCCTCAACCCCGCGTTGGTCGTCCAGGCGTGGGCTAGCCAGTGGACCCCGGCTCCTACGCCGCGTCAGATCGCAACAGACACTTTCCAGGTCACCAAGCCGGGCACGAAGACGGTCTACACGATCCATGGCACGCGCCCGGTCTCAACCGGTCCGGCGCCGATCTGGGTGATCACATCGATCACCCACTCCTAACACGTAACAGCGCCACTCGGATAAGCGCATTACTCACCGCGTTCGGGTCGGCGCGGCTTCGGCCGAACCGGCCCGAAAGATTTTTCCGCGACGTGTCGATTTCCTCGGTCGCCGATCGTGAACAGGGGTGAGAGGCTCGGTGAGGCACCGGGCCAGCACTCCAAGGAGAGATCGAGATGAAGCAGTACCTGCTCGCCGTTCACATGGTCGACGGAACCCCCATGCCGTCTCAGGACGAGATGCAGCGCATGTACCGGCAGGTCGACGAGTTCAACGCGGACCTGCGTGCGTCCGGCGGCTGGGTGTTCGCCGGCGGCCTGCTCCCGGCGGACACCGCGACCGTGGTGCGCGCCCAGGGCGGCAAGGTCGTCACGACCGACGGCCCGTTCGCCGAGACGAAGGAGCAGTTGGGCGGCTTCTGGGTGATCAAGGCCGAGGACCTGGACGCGGCGCTGGAGATCGCCGGCCGGGCGTCCGAGGCTTGCATGGGACCGGTCGAGGTGCGCCCCTTCCAGGACGAGCCCGAAGCCTGACCGCCTCCCCCGCGGCGCTCGCACTACGATTCGCGGGACTCGCAGAACCAGCAGCACCGCTGACGGGAGTGGTCGTGCCCGACACCGACGCTCGCGCCCTGGAGCACACCTACCGGGAAGCTCCGGCCGAGCCGTCGCCACCCTGGTCCGCCTCTTCGGTGACATCGACATCGCCGAGGAGGCGGTCCAGGAGGCTTTCGTCACCGCCGCGGTCCGCTGGCGCCGCGGGCGTGCCGCCCAACCCGGGCGGCTGGATCGTGACACCGCGCGCCGCAAGGCACTCGACCGGCTGCGGCGCGAAGCGTCCCGCCACGGCCGGAGACGCAGGCGGCCTGCTCACGCCGGCGAAGCCGCAGCAGCAGACCGATACCCGGGGAGGTGGACCGCTTGGCAGACGACCGCTACGACTATCTTCACCTGCTGCCATCCGGCGCTAGCCCCGAAGCCCAGGCTGGCTCTCACTTCCGGCTCATCGCCGGATTGCAGACCGACGAGATCGCGCGCGCGTTCCTCGTGCCCGAGCCGACGATCGCGCAGCGGCTGGTCCGCGCCAAGCGCAAAATCCGTGACGCGGGCATCCCTACCGCGTCCCGCGCGACTCGGAACTGCCGACTCGGCTGCCGTCCGTCCTCGCCGTGATCTACCTCGTCTTCAACGAGGGCTACACGGCGTCGGCCGGCGAAGACCTGTTCGCGATCAGCTGTGTGCCGAGGCGCTGCCGCCTGGCCAGGCTGCTGGCCGCGCTGATGCCCGACGAACCCGAAGTCATCGGGCTGCTCGCGCTGCTTCTACTGGTCGAGTCGCGCCGACCCGCACGCACCGACGAGACCGGAGACCCTTGTCCTACTCGCGGACCAGGATCGCGAGCGCTGGGACCTCGCGCTCATCGCCGAAGGCCAGCGCCTGGTGCGCGCCTGCCTACGACGCAACCAGCCTGGTCCGTACCAGATCCAGGCGGCCATCAACGCAGTGCACAGCGACGCGCCGACCGCCGAGATGACGGACTGGCAGCAAATCCTCGCGCTCTACGACCAATTACTGGCGATCGCGCCGACGCCGGTCATCGCGCTCAACCGCGCCGTAGCCGTCGCCGAGACCGAAGGCCCTGCCGCCGCTCTCGCGCTGGTCGACGAACTCGACCTCGACAGCTATCACCTCTACCACGCCACGCGCGCGGACCTACTGCGCCGCCTCGGCCGCACCGACCAAGCCGCAGCCGCCTACGACGCGGCATCAGCCCGCACCGGCAATGACGCCGAGCGCGCCTTCCTGCAACGCCGCCGCGACGACCTCGGCTAAATTCGAGTCCAGATTCGATTCCAAACGCACGTCTAGCGGGATCGCGGCGAGGTCTCCGGTACTGATGGTCATCTCGATCGATGACTCACGTACCGGGGACCTCACTCAACGGGGCTAGACGTCGGTCGGCGGGATCGGGTCGCTGCGCCGCCAGCTGTCTCCTTCGCTGCTGAGCGCGACAACCTGCGGGGTCTGGCCGTTCGGTGGGACGGTGGGCAGGTGGGCCGGCGCGTCGCTGCCCGGGTTCAGCTCGCGGAAGGTCCAGTTCAGCGGGGGAATCGCCGTGCCGTTCGTGCCGTTCGCGGTCGCCACGGCCCGGTAGATCTCGCCGGGACGCAGCGGCGCGTCCGGCCGGAACGCGGCCGTCTGCGTCGTCGGGTTGTAGGTGAGTGTGCCGGCTACCGGGGTGCCGGCGGGTGTTTCGGTGCCCAGCGCGGCGACCGTCGTGGTGACCGTGATGTGCAGGCTCTGCGGCTGGATCGGCTCGGCGAAGGTGATCGTCGGGGGATGTACGGCGTCTGAGACGCCGGTGGTGGTGGTGACGATGTCGTCCTTGTCCGCGCCGACCGCGTCCACCGCCGGAGTGACCGAACCCTGCGAGGTAGCCGCCGCGCCGGCCACGCGCATGGGGGAGCCGGTCGGCGGGGTGGTGGTGAAGGTCACGTCGACCCAGTAGTTCGTGGCGTTGAACGAGGTGTTCGGCGGCTGGGTCGAGCTTGCCTCGTAGAGATAGAGGCCGTTGCCCGCCCCCGTGACCGAGGCCGGTGCGGACAGCGGATAGGCAGTGGCGGCGGAGGTGAAGTACGCGCCAGTGGCCGCGTAGTGGCCGACCGGGGCGTGGTAGGACGCGACGTAAGGCGTGTTGGCCGTGATCGCGACCGGCGAGGAGAAGGTGAGTGACTGCCAGCCGGTGGCCGTCTCACCGGTGAACGTGCCGGTGGCGAGCAGGGTGCCGGAGGCCGTCCACAGGCTGCCGGTGTGTGTGCCGGTGTTCAGCGAGCCCTTGTAGAAGCTGACTCCGGTGATGTATCCGGCGACCGCGGACTGGAACCTGACGCCGAGTTCGACCGAGTGCGCGTCGCCGACGAGCGGCGGGACTTGGCCGCTGAAGAGCGAGCACGGGCAGGTGTACGCGGGCGGCGCGGCAGACGTGGTGAACGACCACGTGTACGGGGCCGTCATCGCGTTGCCCCACAGGTCCGTCGCCGTCACGCTGGCGGTGTACTTGACGCCCATCGCCAGCTGGCCGGTCGGCTTGAAGGTCACCACGTGCCCGACCGGGTCATAGCTGGCCGTGCCGGCCTGCGCTCCGCTCGCGGCGGTGAGCGTGAACTTCAGCGTGCTGGCGTCGATACCCTCGCTCATCGACGCGGTGATCGGGGTGCTGATCGGCACCGCGGTCGCGTTGGCGGTCGGCTGGGTCGAGGTCACGGTCGGCGGCGTGGTGCTGGTGGCGCCCGAATTGAACACCGCGTCGACGTAGTAGTTGGTGTTGTTGAAGCCGGTGCTGGGGAACGTCGTGCCGGTCGCGTACTTGTACACGCCGTTCGGGGAGGTGCCGGTGGCCTGGTTCGCGGTGATCGGCGCGATGCCGGCGCCCTGGTTGGTGAAGAAGTTGGCGTCGGCCGAGTAGTGCCCGGACGGCGCGAGGTACGAGACGACGTAGGTGGCGTTCGCGCTGACCGGGATCTGCTGGGAGAACAGCGCGGTCTGCCAGCCCGAGGCGGTCTCGTTCGCGAACGTCACGCTGCCGAGCAGGGTGCCGGTGGCGGTCCACAGGCTGCCGACGTGCGTGCCGGTGTTGGTGGGCGCCTTGTAGAAGCGCACGCCGCTGACCGCGCCGGCCGCGCTGGTGGTGAACTTGACGCCGACGTTGACGGACGAGGCGTCGGCGCTGTCTGTCTTGGTCGGCGTGGCGGCGTTCGGGAAGATCGAGCACGGGCACTTCGCCGGGCCAATGGTCAGCGGGACGCTCACCGTGGCGCCGACGTTGTCGCTGTCGTCCTCGGAGCGCACCAGGACGGTGACGTTGCCGAGCGCCGTCGGGGTCCAGGTGTAGCTCCAGGAGCCCACGCCGGTGGCCTGCTGCCAGGTGGCGCCGTTGTCCGTGGACAGCTCGACCCGCGCCACCACGCCGCCGCCCGAGTCGGTGGCGGTGCCGCCGAACGTCACCGGCGACATCGCCGGCACGGTCGAGCCGGAGGCCGGTGCGGACACCGCGGTGGCCGGGCCGGTCGTGTCAATGGACCGCGCCGGCTGGACCAGGTTGGACTGCAGTGTCAGCGGCTGTACGCCCATGTCGGCAAGCAGGTTGGCAGTCGCCTGCTGCTGCACCGGGTCCTCGTTGGTGGCCAGGTCGAAGTGCGTCGTGCCCAGACCCCAGGACCACTGCACGGTGCCGGAGCCGAACACCAGCGCGCCGGACTTCGGATCGCGGTACTCGGTCATGTTGTGCGTCGCGCCGCCGTTGCCGAAGGTGTTGCCGTTGTCCTTCATCAGCGTGCCGTTGACGACCGGGTTGACCGTGGTCGAGGTCAGGTCGATCTCACCGGGCGGTCTCGCGGAGTTCAGCGCGCTGCCGCCCGAGATGTCGCTGTCCCACTCGTAGCCGAGCGTCCCGTTCTGCATCGTGTAGGTCTGGCCCGGTTGCAGCGAGGCGACCGAGGTGTTGCGCCACAGCCGGTTCGTGCTGAACGGGTAGGAGACGGTGATCCCCTCGGCGTTGTAGCCCTGGACGTTGAACAGCGTGCCGGTCAACTGGTTCTGCGGCTTGTTGCCGCCGATGCCCGCGCCGTTCGGGTCCATCCACGTGCCGGTCCACTGCCCGCTCGGGTCGGCGATGCCGTCCGGCTTGGCCTGCGACATCTTCGTCATCTTGTACTCGACGACCGTGCGGTTCGCGCCGCCGTCCACGGCGCTGGCCGCCAGCCGGGTGCGCCAGAACGCCTCGTTGCCGGAGAAGAAGGCGAGACTCACTCCGGCGTCCTTGGCGGCGGTCGCCGCGTCCCACTGGCCCTGGCTCCAGTACTCGTCGTGCCCGGAGGACATGAAGACCTTGTGATTGAGCAGCAGGCTGCCCTGCGTGGACACGTCGACGCCGCTCAGGTAGCTCACGTCGTAGCCGTTGCGCTCCAGCCACGCGATCATCGGGTATTCGGAGCCGAAGACGCCGTTCTCCCCGGAGATGTTCATCGGCCGGTTGTAGCTGACCGCGTAGGCGCGGCCGTCGGGGGCGGGGCCGTTGCCCTGGTACAGGTCGTCGCCGCCGAACATGTTGTACGCCTGCCACGTCTGGTCCGAGGTCTGCACGACGACGTCGGAATGGCTCGACGGGTTGGTGACCACGAACGGATACGGCATGAAGCCCTGGTTGTTGGTCTGACTCAGGTCGGCGAGGTAGACCCCGGAGACCGCGTCGGAGGGCACGTTCCAGGTAGCGTTCACCGTCCAGTTGCCGCAGTCGGTCAGGCCGGTGGACGTGTCGCGCGTGCAGGCCGGTTGGGTGGTCGCCGCGAAGGTGGCCGTCGGCGAGGTCGGCAGCAACCGGGCCCCGTCGCCGCCATACCAGCCGAGACGGTAGATCGCGATCGTGAATGAGGCCGGCGAGCTGACCTTGAAGCTGATGGTCTGTCCGGGCTGCACGCTCTCGGAGGTCGAGAAGCCCTGGATGTCGCCCCACGCGCTGGGCGCGTACCACGTGCTCATCGGCGTGCCCGGCAGCGAGTTCTCGCAGACGATCGGATTCGACCCGGGCCCGCAGGCCGTGACGGCGCGCGCCGCGACCGTCGGTCCCACCAGGACCGCGAGCAGTGCCAGGACCACCGCCAGGACCAGCGAACCGGCTCTCGCGCGGTCGCGACCGTCAAAGCGTGCCGAAAAAAGACTAACTGACATGCCCCACCCCAGGGTAAGAATAGCAAGCCGCAAACAATCGATGTATGACATACATCGCGACGTCCGGCGCTCGTCGCGATACCCACCCAAGATCACGTCGCGCGGCAACTCGCCCACATCCTCGCAGACTTCGTCGGCGTTTGGGCGAACTTCGCCACACTGGTACCCAGTGCGCCGGCAGACGGCTGATACGGCGGCGCACGGGAGCGCCAAGGGGCGCACGGAGGGAAATAGTCCGGGAACCGGTATCAAGCGTCCGACTCCGCACACTGATGTTGGCGTTAGGGGGGACCATGATGCGACGCCAAATGTGAGGAGTGGCCGCGATGAGCGGTTCTGACCAGCAGGTCCCTGGCCCGCAGGCCGTGCCCAACGGGCTGACACAAGAAACACTCCAGCTGCTGCGGGGAGTGCTGGATCGGCACAAGGCGCAGGTGAAGCCGCTGCCTGAGCAGGCAGGCAAGGCATATTCGACTGTTTACCGCAGTGGCGTGCTGCAGATCCCGGACGAAGATCTCGTCGGCCGGCCATCGCTGGTCGACGAATTGAACAGAATTCTCGCCGATACCGGACACGGTCTGGTGGAATTCGAGCCCCAGCCGCCGCAGGGTTCGAGTTCTGGCTCACACGCGGGCCCGCGTTCACGCTTCCCGAAGCGCGCGCATCGCAGGGTGCGGCTGGTGACGACGACTGCCGCGACTGAAGCAGCTGCGGCTTTGGCGGCCGACGGCGGCGCGGCGGCGCAATCCGTAGACGCGTGGGAGGCGCTGAACGCGCTGCGCGAGTCGGTCCAACGCAACGATGGCGACGACGGTCTGCGTGATGCCGTCAACCGGATCGAGCTCGAGCACTTGCTGTTCGGAGCTGGCGTGACTCCAGCCCCGCCGGGACCGTCCACGGAAGGGCATCCGGCGACGGTTTCCTTTCCCTGGCCAGGCAGCGGCGGGCACACTCCCGTCACGTTGGTCGATCGCGCGGCGCCAATGCGTCGTCCGGTCGGCGAAATTCCGGGCGGGCGTCGACCGCTGATCGCCGTGCTGGACACCGGGATCGGGGACCATCCGTGGCTGCGTGAGGCCGGCGGATCCGCCGCCAGCTCCAGCTTCAGCGATTCCTTCGTGCTCGACGACGAGGAGTTGCAGGAGTGGATCGACATCGACGAGATCGACGACGGTCCCGACTACGGCCACGGCACGTTCATCGCCGGGATAATCCGCCAGGCCTGCCCCGACGCCCGCGTGCTGAACATCCGCGTGATGCACGACGACGGCGTCGTCCGCCAGCACGATCTCACGCTGGCCCTGGCCGGCGTCCTGGAGCGGAACCAGGCCGTCCAGGCCGACTTAGCCGCGGGCAAGGAAACTGACACGTCGAAATTCGTGGACGTAGTTTCGCTGTCGGCCGGCTATTACCCGGAAGATAACGAGCACGCGTACACCTCGCGGCTGTTCGCCCTGCTCAAGGAGTTGTCCGAGTGCGGTGTGCTGATCGTGGCGTCGGCCGGGAACGATTCGACCGACGTGCCCTGTTATCCGGCGGGGATGCGGTTCGACGCGCCCGGAACGCCGCAGGACCAGGACAAACCACCGGTCGTGCTGAGCGTCGGCGCGCTGGATCCCGACGGAATGCGCGCGCCGTTCAGCAATTTCGGGCCGTGGGTGAAAAGTTGGGCAGCCGGAGCCGCGCTGGTCAGCACCATGCCGGTCAGGGGCTTGAGTAATCGGAACGCCGTAGAAGACGACGCGCGTAATACTCTTGTGGCGCCGGCGAAACAGCCGCAGCGCGATCGCGTGCCGCACGGTCCGGGCGAATACGATGGCGGATTCGCCCTCTGGAGTGGCACGTCGTTCGCGGCGCCGCTTGTCGCCGCGGAAATGGCCGGGGCGCTGATCGCCGTCGCGGCCGCGAACGGTGAATTGGGCATGGGCCAGGTCGACCAGAAGAAGACCCTCGAGCGGGCCCGGGCAGCGTTCGCGTCCGTGCGGGCCGAGCGAGCGCCGTCGGCGTGATGCCACCAGGACAGCCGAATGCGGAGGACAGGGCGGTGGACCCGGAGACGACGCGGCGCGGGCAGGCCAGGGCGCGGCACATGGGCGACTTGCTGGTGCGGGCCCAGCTCGGCGACCGGGAGTGCCTGCGCCAAATCGTCGCCGAGGCCACCCCGCTGCTCTGGAACGTCGCGCGGGCGCAGGGACTGGCCCGCGCGGACGCCGAAGATGTGGTGCAGTCGGTATGGCTGAGCCTGGTCTCCTGCCTCACCACGATCCAGACCCCTGACGCGCTGGTCGGCTGGCTGGTCACCGCCGCGAAACGGGAAGCGTGGCGGGTGCGCAAGACACGGGAGCGCACCCCCACGGTCGATACGGACGGGATGCCGGAAACCGTCGACCCGGGGGAAGCGGTCGAGGAGCGGATTCTGGCCGAGGAACGGAGGCAAATTGTGCGCGACGCGCTCACCAGGCTCGATCCCCGCTGCGCGGAACTGCTGCGCGTGCTGTCCTTCAGCGATCCGCCGAGCTACGCGACGGTCGCCAGGACGCTCGGCATGCCGATCGGCGCGATCGGCCCGCGCCGCGGGCGGTGCCTGACCAAGCTGCGCACGCAACTCTCCATCGACCCGCGGTGGAGTGCGCTGTGTCCGTAAACGGGGAGGAGCGACGGGGGCCAGGGGGCTCGGGCGAGGGCGGCGGTTCGACGAACGTCGGCAAGGCCGGCGCGTTCGAAACGTTCGAACTCGACGCGGTGGATTCGGCCGTCCTCGATTGGGTGCAGGACTTGTACGCGAAGAGCGATCCCGTGCCGCAGGACCTGCTGGCACGAGTCGACTTCGCGATGGACCTCCTCGGTCCCGACGACGAGGTGGCGCTGCTGCAGGACGACCTGTTCGAGGCGGTCGGCGTGCGCAGCACCAATGCCAGTGCGAGTGCCGAGCACAGCCGCACCGTCACGTTCGACAGCGAGAGCCTGACGATCGTCATACAGGCCAGCCCGTCGGGCGAGGCGGTGCGCGTAGACGGCTGGCTCGCTCCGCCTGCAGTGCATCGAGTCCGGCTGCGCGCCGGTGAGCGCGAGCTGCAAACGGAGTCGGACGAACTCGGCGGATTCGTGCTCACGCAGGTACCGCACGGCCTCGTGCAAGTCATCGTCGAGGTCGGCGACGCCGCCGAAGTCGGAACCGCCGATCCACCGCAATCACGCACCGTGGTCACGACAGCTGTCTTGTTATGACCACACAGACCGCTCCCAGCATTCCGGCGCCAGCAGAGGTGTCTTCGCGGGCCGCGATGGAGGCGGCACGGCTGCGCGAACTCGCAGTAGCGGCGAAGGCACGGGGTGAACTGAAAGCCGCGCTGCGGCACCTCAGGCGTGCGCTGCGTTTGCTGGGAGTGCACGTAGGCAGGCCGCCGGACGGTTCGTCGTCCGGCGGTCCGCCGCGACTGCCCTTCGCACATCCGCAACCACAGACCAGCCTCGCCGCCAACATCCTGATCAGCCTCGCGCACGCCGAGGCCGAAAGCGGACGCACCACCCTCGGATACAGCCTGCTGATGCGCGCTGACGACCTGGTCGCCCCAGACGAGCGCGGCACGCTCTACGGACAACGCGGATTGCTCCTACTCCGCACCGGCCGCGCGCAAGCGTCACTCGCGGAATTCGACAACGCCGTCGCGACGATCGACCCGGCACGTGAACCGGTCGAGCTTGCACGCGTACTCCTCAACCGCTCCGTCGCGCACCTGGAGATCGGCGCCTTCGCCCGAGCCCGAAGCGACTTAGAACGCTGTGGCGAGCTCGCACGCGCCGCCGACCAGCCGCTCCTCGCGGTCAAAGTCCTGCACAACCTCGGCTGCTGCGATCTGGCAGTCGGCGACCTGCCGGCCGCGCTGCGCACGATCGGCCAAGCCGTCGAGCAGTTCGCGCCGTGGCCGTCATGGCAGCCGGTCGCGATCAACGATCTCGCCAAGGCCCTGCTATCGGCAGGCCTGGCAGCTGACGCGGCGACCGAACTCGACGCCGCCATCGAACTGTTCCGCAGCGAGCGGATGAGCCAGGACCAAGGCGTCGCGGAGGCAATGCGTGCCGAGGCGTCGCTCCTGATGGGGGACGCGGACGCGGCGCGCGACTGGGCTCGACGTGCCCGCGCCGGATTCCGTCGACGCGGCAACAACACCGCAGCGGCAGCCGCCGAGCTGATCGAACTCCACGCCGAGCGCCGCCGCGCCATGATCCCGCCCCGCACTCTCGCACGCCGGGCCTTCGACCTAGCCGCTCGCCTGGACGAATCAGGCGTACGGCACGACGCCGCAGCAGCACGCCTACTAGGCATCCGAGCCCTAACCGCCGCAGGTGCAATCGCCGAAGCCACCGAGCGAGCCCGCTCCCTCCCTCGTCTCCGCAGCGCTACGCCGCTGACCGTGCGTATGCTGCGTCACCTAACGCTCGCCGAACTAGCCGCAGCCTCCCCCTCCACAACGCCGCGTACCCACACCGCGCACGATGTCGCCCTTCGCACCCTGCGACGCGGCCTAACCGAGCTTGCCCAGCACCGAGCCCAACTAGGCAGCATCGACCTGCAGACCGGCACCGCAGCGCTCGGCGTCCAGCTCTCCACCTACGGCTTAGCGCTAAGCCTCGCCGACAGCCGCCCCCGCGACGTATTCACCTGGTCCGAACTATCCCGCGCACAGTCGCTGCGCATCGCGCCGGTCCAGCCGCCCGCCGATCCCGCCCTGGCCGCCGCCGTAGCCGAGCTGCGCAAACTCGAATTCGACCGCCGCGACGCCGTGCTGGCCGGCCAACCCGCAGACCCGGCGTTCGACGCCCGCATAGCCGCCCTGAAACGCAAGGTCCGACAAGGCGCCTGGCCGGCTCAAGGCGACGGCTCCGTCGCGAAGATCGCGACACTCGCCGAGGTCTCAGCCACACTCGGCGAGCAGGACCAAGCAATGCTCTGCCTCTTCCAGGACGGCCAATCGCTGCGCGGCCTCCTCATCGCCGGCGACACGCGCCGCGTCCTACCGCTCGCCGATGCAGCCGCGACCTACGAAGCGGAGCGCCGACTGCGCGCGGACATCACAGTGCTGACCGGCCGGATGCTGCCGAGCCGGATGGAGAAAGCCCTCATGCAGTCGATCGGCGCACACGCCGAACGGCTAGCCGACTCGCTCCTGGGTCCGGAGGTGATCGGCCTCATCGGCGATCGGGAGGTCGTTGTCGTGCCCAGCGGCGTGCTGGCGGCGATCCCGTGGCAGTTGCTGCCTCCCCTGCGCGGACGCCCCGTGACCGTCGCACCCTCCGCGACCAGCTGGCTAGCAGGCCGACGCGCCGACACTCACCAGACCAGCCAACACGGCAGCCCCGTCATCATCGCCGGTCCGCTCCTGCGAAACGCCGGTAGCGAAGCCGCCGCCGTCGCATCCCAATACACTGATCCGCTTGTCATGACCGGCGCCGCAGCCACCGTGTCAGCCGCCCTACCGGCCCTAGAAGGCGCCACGATGGCGCACCTGGCGGTCCACGGCAAGCACGAACCCGACAACGCCCTCTTCTCAAAGCTCGAATTGGCAGATGGCCCGCTGATGGCCTACGACCTGCTGCGCCTCAACGCACCGCCGAAGCACGTGGTCCTCTCCGCCTGCGAGCTGGGCCGAGTCTCGACCCGCCCCGGCGACGAGCCCTTGGGCATGGTCACGACGCTGCTCCACCTCGGCAGCACCACGGTGATCGCCGCAGTAGCGCCAGTCCTCGACGGCTCGGCCGTCGAGCTGATGACGGCCTACCACCGCCACCTCAAAGCAGGACTACGGCCCGCGCAGGCCCTAGCCGCCGCGACGGTGTCCAACCCCCTCGCCGTATTCAACTGCTACGGCGCTAGCTGACTCGACCCGAAGAACGCTAAACGGCCGCCTGGCGAATGGTTCGCCAGGCGGCCGTCGCGTTGCGGTTTCGCGGGATCAGCAGTTGTGGATGTCGCTGGTGGAGGACGCGATCACCACGTCCAGCAGGCCCAGCGCCTTGATGTGGACCGCGTTGACCGTCAGGCCCTGGTCAGCACCGGCGACCGGGGTCTGCTCGTTGAATATAAGGGTGACGCCCAGCACGTTGACCCCCGTGTTCGGGGCCGGGTTCAGGGCCACGTTCACCGGGATTCCGCCCACACTGATCGACGCGATTGACGCGGTGCCGGTCGCACCGGTGCAGCGGGTGGTTGACGTGGACTGGACCGCGCCGACCTTGATTACCGGCAGGCCCAGGACGCCGATGTTGGCGCTCTGGACCGACGCGTTCGCCGTTGACGTGCCGGGGTTGAGTGACGTGACGACCTTTGCGCAGAGGGTGCCCGCGCTGATCAGGCCGCTGATGGTGGCTACGCACGGCGGGGCGAAGGTGGCGGCCGAGGCCGTCTGGATCGCGCCGGTGTCTGGCGTCGGCGAGATGCCGACCAGGCCGCTCGACTGGAGGCCGAACGCGTGGCCGGTCAGGTACTGGAACTTCACCGTCGCCGAGGCCGCGGCGTGCTGGTAGAACGTGTCGCCGGCGAAGACGGCGGTCACGCCGACCGACGTGCTCGCCGCGGGCTGGTTGACCGAGGCGATGGTGCACGACGCGGTGCCGGTGGCGTCAGTCGTGCCGGTGCACGACTGCGCCGATGCGCCCGAGCCGAGGGTGAACGTCACCGAGCGACCCGCGATCGGGCTGGTGCCGTCCTCCTTCAACACGGCGGAGAGGGTGAGCGGCTGACCGTTCGCGGCCTTGGTCGGGCCGGTGTAGGTCAGCGTCGTCTCTTCGGGCGTGACAGCGAACGACGACGACGCCGTCGAACCCAGGTCCATCGGGCTGCCCGCGAAGGACGCGGTCAGCGTGTACGAACCGGCCGCCTCCCGCGGAGTGATCGAGCAGGACGCTGATCCACTCGCGTTCGTGGTGCCGGTGCAGGTTTCCGTGCCGTTCAGCAGGAACACGACTGGCTGGCCGACGACCGGTCCCGCGCTGTCGGTTAACGTCGCCGCTACCGTCGCCGGGTCGTTGAAGTCGCTCGACGTGGCGCCGCCGGTGATGGTCAGCGTGGTCGGCCTCTGCAGCCACTTCACCGTCGCCGAGGCCGAGGACGGCTGGTAGAACGTGTCGCCGGCGAAGGTAGCGGTCACCGGGGCCGAGGTGTCAGTCGGTCCCTGGTGGGCCGAGGCGATGGTGCACGACGCCGCGCCGGTCGGGTCGGTCGCGCCAATGCACGACTGCGCCGATGCGCCGGAGCCGAGGGTGAACGTCACCGAACGGCCTGCGATCGGGCTGGTGCCGTCCTCCTGCAGCACGCCGGAGAGCGTGAGCGGCTGACCGTCAGTGGCCTGAGTCGGGCCGGTGTAGGTCAGCGTGGTCTCCTCGAGGGTGACCGCGAACGACGACGATGCCGACGAGCTCAGATCCATCGGGCTGCCCGCGAAGGACGCGGTCAGCGTGTATGAACCGGCCGCCTCCTGCGGGGTGATCGAGCAGGACGCTGATCCACTCCCGTTCGTCGTTCCGGTGCAGGTCTCCGTGCCGTTGAGCACGAATACGACCGGCTGGCCGGCTACCGGTCCGGAGGCGTCGGTCAGCGTCGCCGCGACGGTCGCCGCGTCGTTGAAGTCGCTGGTCGTGGCGCCGCCGGTGATGGTCAGCGTGCTTGGTTGCTGGAGCCAGGTCACCGTTGCCGAGGCCGCGGCGTGCTGGTAGAACGCGTCGCCGGCGAAGACCGCGGTCACCGGCGTCGTGGTGTCAGTCGGCACCTGCGTGGCCGAGGCGATGGTGCACGAAGCGCTGCCAGTGGAGTCAGTCGTGCCGTTGCACGACTGGGCCGAGGCACCGGAGCCGAGGGTGAAGGTCACCGTGCGGCCCACGATCGGGCTGGTGCCGTCCTCCTGCAATGTGCCCGCGAGCGTGACCGGCTGGCCATTCGTGGCCTGAGTCGCGCCGGTGTAGGTCAGCGTCGTCTGCTCGAGCGGGACGGTGAACGTCGCCGACGTCGACGAGGCCAGGTCGGCCGTGCTGCCCGCGAAGGACGCGGTCAGCGTGTACGAGCCATTCGGCTCCTGCGGGGTGATCGAGCAGGATGCTGATCCGCTCGCGTTCGTCGTACCGGTGCAGGTTTCCGCGCCGTTCAGCACGAACACGACCGGCTGGCCTACGACCGGTCCCGCACTGTCGGTCAGCGTCGCCGCCACCGTCGCCGGGTCGTTGAAGTCGCTGGACGTCGCGCCACCCGCGATGGTGAGCGTGGACGGTCGCTGAGTCCAGGCCACCGTCGCGTGGTTCGAGCCGAACGTCCCGGCGGGGTTGGACGCCAGTGCCTGGATTGTGTCAGTACCCGTAGTGGCGCTGGAATAGGTGAAGGTCGCGACGCCGCTCGCATTCGTCGGCGTGGTGAACTGCTGGTGGGCATTGGGGCCCGACAGGACGGCGAACGTCACATTCACGCCCTGCAGCGGGTCGCCGCAGGAGTTCGCGACGGTGGCGGTCAACGTGGCGTTCGTGCCCACCGCGTCAGTCTGCGCGGCCGGCGCGAGCCTGATGGTCGAGCCCGGGCACCGGGTGCCGACCAGCGACCACTGCTGCGACTCGTTGCTGCCCGAGGGGCAGGACGCCAGGTCGACGCCGCCGGTGTTGAGCACCTGCTTGGAGTCGGTGAAGGTGTTCAGCACGTTGTCGATGGTGGCGTTGATCTGCGGGATGACGCCGGACTGGTTGCAGTTGCCCGCCCAGCCCGCGCCGTTCGCGCCGACGTCGGAGGTGTCGAAGAGCCCAGAGGTGCTGTCGCAGCCGTTCGAGGCGCCGCTCACCGTCTGCGTCACGATGAGTTGCTGTCCGGGCGCCAGCACGACGTTCTTGTTCCAGATGTCATAGGTGCAGGTGCTGAGCGAAACGGTGACCGAGTTGACGGTCTCGGTCAGCGTCGTGTTGTTGACGATGCGGACCGCGCCGGCGTCGAACGAACAGGTTCCGGTACAGCCGTTGAACGTCACGCCGGGAGCGCCGGCCCACGGCGTGGGGAAATTAGCCGGAGTCGCCCGCAAGTCATCCGCATATCCGACATACACCTGTACGCCCGATGCCGCCGACGCCGGCGCCGCGGACACCGCCACCACCCCGGTGAACGCGAGTGCGCCGGTCACGAGCACGGCGAGCCACCGAGGCACGGCCGCGCGCAAGCCATCAACGATGTGTTTCATAACCACCCCCTGGCGACGGCCCGAAGCCGCCACCACGTCGCCTAAGTCGCCCCGCAGGGCCGGACGAAGGCCGGGCCCGAAAACGGGCACGATCCGCCGCTGAGGCTAGGGAAGACACCCTGAGATGAACAGAGGGACGGGGGGCGCGCGGAAGTTTCTCCGAGGTCAGAGAAATGTACTGTACGCCGGGAAAGAATATTCGACTTCTGGGGCTGATGTTCCTATTGATGCGCAGGTCAGACGCCACGCACCCCACGTCCCGCGAGTCCCCAATTCGTGGCGGAACGTGACATCGCAGCCCCGAACCGGCGCACACTGCTGTCCACCAGCGCTTGCGCCATTCGGGTGTCCGTGTCCAAACCGGGCGCACGCGCAGCGGAGCCCCACCCGCTATGCGGGCAGCGTGAAGCTCCGCACGGCAGCCATCAGCGCGGCCCGGTGCTCGCGGATCCGCGCGTCCGCATCAGGGTCCTCGCCCGCGATCGACCGCAGGGCCGGCGGCGCGCTCAGCGTTCGAATCCTCGCCAGGCGGCCAGCGGCCCGACGTGCGGATTCGCCAGCACGTAGTCGAAGCGTGCCACGGCGAACGCGGCCAGGTCGTCCGGCGCCAGCGGCACCTTATCCCGCCTGCGGATCCTCCGGATTTGCCGGATCCCGCCCTCCCGGCGCTTCGTCATTGTCGATTGATCGAGCGCCCTGCTGGCGCAGCCAGTCGATCAGCGTCGATCGACGCGTGCCGGTGCCGGTCGCAGCGTCGAGGGCAGTGCCGTGGGCGTACGGCTGAGTCGTGTTGATGTCGGCGCCATTGCGAAGCAGATAATCCGCCGCACGCCGCTGACCGCCACTGCACGCCTGCCAGAACGCCTTGTTGATCTCATCGCGCCTGGATCCGGTTTCCGTCTCGGCGCCGGATTCGGACACGGCCGCGAGCAGTTCCTCCAGCCGAGCCAGCTGCCCGAGCGCGGCGGCGTGCCACAGCTTGTCGACGCGAGCACCTCGCTGGACCAGCAGCCTGGCGACATGCCAGCAGCCATAGCCGATCGCGTTGTCCAGCGGCGTGCCGATCGAGCCTTCGGGCGCCTCGATGTCCGCGCCGGCGTCGATGAGCGCTTCGGCCACGTCGACATCGTCGCTGCTGGCGGCCCAGTGCAGTGGCGTCTCCTCGCCGGGGAGCCGGAAGTTCGGATCCGCCCCGGCGGCGACGAGCAGCCGCACGACCTGCGGTCCGTTCGGGAAGTAGCCAGGCCAGTCCGCGACGACGTGCAGTGCGCTGCGGCCATTGACGTGAGTGCGGACGAGGTCTGGCCGGGCGTCGATGAGCCGTTGCAGCTCGTCCAGGTCTCCAGTGCGGATCGCCGCGACCGCGGCTAGTACGACGGTTTGATCGTCTGCCATGGGCATGAAGAGTAGCCGACGACGCCGATGTAGTACTACCCTCTCGTAGTACTCAATGGAGGCGAGGCAAGCATTGACCGAAACCGGAGCCGGACTCGGAGCTGGCGGCGGCAGCAGCGCACTGGGGCCACTGGAAGCCGAAGCGATGGCCGTGCTGTGGCAGGCGGATACGCCGCTGCCGGTACGTGATGTGGCCGGCCGCCTCAACGCCGATCGGACGTCGCCGCTCGCCTACACGACGGTGATGACCGTGCTCTCCCGCCTCGCCAGCAAGGGCGTACTCGTCCGCCGACGGCGAGGCCGTGGCTTCGTCTACTCCCCCGCTGTGGCGGATACCGCCGAGATCGCGGTGCGCGGCGTACTCGCCGAATTCGGTGACGCTGCTCTCGCGCGTTTCGTGGATCAGGTGGAGATGGATCCGGCGTTACGGACACGACTGCGCAGGCTGATGGGAGGCGAATCATGACCGCCATGCGGCATTGGACCGGATGGTCAGTCTGGTCGGCATGGCTCGTATGGGTACTGGCGATACTCGCCGTGCTCGCGCATCTGGGTCTGGGCGTCCTGGCAGCGATCGAATATCTCCGACTCGACTGGCTGTCCTCGGAACCGTACGACCTGACCGCGATCTCCATCATGGCCGGCAGCGCGATCCTGGCTCTGACCGGAGCGCTACGCCAAGCGCTGGCGGCCGCGCGTGGGACACACGCGGTTCGGCGACTGGTGAAGTCGGTGAGGGTGCCAACTCCCACGCCGGTACACGTAGCCGCGACTGCGCTAGGCATCGTCCAACGCGTTGACGTGGTCGACGATCGTGAGGCGTTCGCGGTTACGCACGGCTTGCTGCGTCCACGAATCCTGCTATCCAGCGGCTTAGTGGATGTGCTGAATGCCGTCGAGTTGACCGCCGTGCTGGCCCACGAGCGCGAGCACCTGATACGCCGCGACCCACTGCGGCTACTCGGCGCCCGGATCGTCTCCGGCTACGGCTGGTTCCTACCATGGCTCGGCTGGCGGACGCGGCGAGCCGCGCTGCGTCGCGAGGTAGCCGCCGACCGCGCCGCGATCGCGCACGCAGGCGTCCCGGCAGTGGCCGGGGCGCTGCTGAAGCTGGCCGATCGGCCGTCCCTGCACGCGGTGGCGGCGGCGAACCCGGCTGGCGACCTGCCCGAGCGCATCGCCCACCTCGAAGGCCAGAAGCCGAAACGCCGCCGAGTGCTACGCGTATGGCTGCTCGGCGGCGCGAGCCTACTCAACCTATTCGCCCTGACCGCAGCTGCGGTCTGCTGCGCCGCAGTAGGCGCTGCGATGACCGGTGTGATGACGTGAAGACCAGAAAAATCGCACGCATCACGTGAATCGGTAGCGTCAGCCCATTGACGCGATAGAGCAACGCGCGGCGCCAGCACGCTCGAACTTCTCATCGCAGGTTATCAACGTGGCACCGAGCGCCTCGGCAAGGACGACGTAGGAGGCGTCGTATGCGGTGTTGTTGTGCCGCAGGCTCCAGATTCTCGCGATCAGAGGCTGCGCGCTCTCGCGGCGAATCGGCATAGCCGCCAGGTAGCGCAGATAGGCGCCGGCTGCCTGCTCGACCTCAGGCCGCTTACGCGCGAGACCGCGCAGGGCAGATGTCACCTCGTAATCGACTAGGGTGGGCGCGTAGAGGGCCTTTCCATGAAGAAAGTCCCTGATATCCATCGCGACCTTGTCGGACGACGTCAGGATCCGAATGAGGCACGAAGCGTCGAGGACGACGAGACCTTCGCTCACGACGATTCCCGAGTCTCGCGGATGACCTCAACGATCTCGTCCGTCGTGACATCAGGGATCTTCGGCAGGTCGTCGAGCCCGTCGAGCCATTCATCGAGCGTCGGCAGCTGCATCTCCCGCTCGATCAGATCGAGCAGGAATGAGTTGATCGACTGCCGGTTCGCAGCTGCGCGCTCCCTCACGGGCGCCCATGACGTCGGGATTCGCCGCTATTGTGCTGCGCCGCGGTGCCGCTACGAGGTTTCGGCGGCCTCGGACTCGGGCTCGCCATCGGACGGGGAGCCGGCCTCGGCGTCAGCCTCGGACTCCGCGTCGGACGTGAACCACCAGTCACGCTCGGGGAACTCGCCGACTGCGCTGCTGAAGGCCTGCAACGCCGTGGCGAGGTGCGGGTATGCGCTGGCCGGGATCGCGTCGGCGTGGTGGGCGAGTTCGTCTCGGCGGCGGCGCGTCAGTTCGCGGACCAGGGACCTTCCGGCGGGGGTGAGGTTCAAGCGCACTTCGCGGCGGTTGGACGCGGAGCGGTAGCGGCGGACCAGGCCCTTGCGTACCAGCCGGTCACACATCCGGGTCGCAGTAGACGGTGCAACGCCGAGGTCGGCGGCGATGTCCGTGACGCGCTGCGGACCTCGGGATGCGACGACGATCAACGCACGTGACTGAGGCAGCGTCACTTCCGCGTCGACCTCGGCGAGAGTGCGTCCGGCGAGCGCCACCATGGCGCGGCTGGCCAGCAGCAGCGCCTCGATCACATCGTCGCGCGCCTTGCGCTCCGGCGCTGACCTCGCATGCATTCTGTAATCATTACACGCGTTGAGCTGGGCGCCGCCGCTAACGTCAGGCCCCACGCCGAGGCCAGCCTCGACCTCGGCTGCGGAGCTCGGCGATCTGTTGCGTGCGCTCGGGTTGTCCGGCGATCACCTGCCGGAGGAGCTGTCGCAGCGTGCTGCGTTGTGGCGCACGCAGCTGGCTGGGCGTCGCGTGCTCGTCGTTTTGGACAACGCATCAAGCCTCGACAGCGGCCGAAAGCGCGGAGCCTGAGCAGGCCGCCACGGCTCTCGAACGCCACCGGGAAGCTCTTTCAATCATCCGTGAGTGCGAGGCCCGCGCCAGCGAAGCCGAGGCCCGAGCGAGTGACAATGCGCGATCCAGTTTCCACCCCGGCAAAGCGCGCGCCCTATACGCAGCGGTCGGCGATGAACCGCCGGTAGCTACAGGCTCAGATCCAGTCGCGTTTGCGGAACCAGGCCCAGAGCCCGACAGACAGGACGATCATGATGATCGTCGACTCCCAGAAACCGTGCACCTTCCCGAAACCGGGGTATGGGACGTTCTGGCCGTAGAAGCCGGTCACGGCCGTGGGGACGGCGATGATCGCAGCCCAGCTGGTGACTTGCTTCATGATGACGTTGAGGCGGTTGCCCTGCATCGTCAGGTAGGTCTCGCGGATGGTGGAGACCAGGTCGCGTAGGGATTCTGTCCATTCGGTAGCGCGCAGGACGTGGTCGTAGACGTCCTGGTAGTACGGCTGCATGGACTCGTCGACGACGTGCAGGTCGCGACGCAGGAGGGTGTTGATGACCTCGCGCATGGGGAGGACCGTGCGGCGCAGGAGGACCAGGCTCTTGCGTAGTTCGAAGGTGCGGCGCTCGGTGTCGCTGTCCTTGACCACGTCGGTGAACAGCGCGTCTTCGAGCTCTTCGATTTGCTCGTCCAGGGTTTGCACGGCGTCGAAGTGGCCGTCGACGACGAAGTCGAGCAGGCCGTGCAGGAGGAACGCCACGCCGTGTTTGGCCAGGTCGGGCGAGGCGTCCCAGCGGGCGGTGACCCGGCCGATGTCGAAGCCCTCGCTCTTGCGGACGGTCACCAGCGCGTTGCGGGTCACGAACGCGACGACCTCGTACGCGGCCAGTTCACCGGTCTTGGTGTCAAGGTGGACGGCGTACGCGGCGACGAACAAGTGCGTGTCGTAGCGGTCGAGCTTGGGCCGCTGGTGCTCGTAGATGGCGTCTTCGACCGCGAGGGGGTGCAGACCGAGTTCTTCGCTGACCGACGCGAGGTCGGCCTCGCTCGGCTCGCACAGGTCGAACCAGACCGTGGCCTCGGGGTCGGCGATGTAATCCGAGACGTCGGCTATCGGGAACCCTTCGAGTTCCAGGACACCGTTGCGGTAAAGACGAGTTCTTGACATGGCCTAAGAGAGTAGAGGTGTGGACACGCTAGGGCACAGACAGGACCGAATCGGTCGGCCGCCTGATGCCCTGTGCGTGTCGCGTCAAACTGCCAGGCCGGCCTCGCCCAGACGGACGCGTACCCGCTCGATGTCGGTTTCCGAGGGCGTCTCCATGATCAGCCGCTCGATCGCGTCGCTGATCGCCGTGGGGTTCTGCTCCGTCGCCGATTCCGCGGCGAGGGCCGCCGCGACCTGCGCGACCTCATCGTCGGAGAGCCGGCGGCGCAGCAGCGCGAACAGCGGCAGGTAGTCGTGCTCGGGCACGCCATGCGGGTAGCCCTTGCGGACGAAATCGACGATGGCCTGGATCGGCGCGGGAAGGCTCATCTAGATCCTCGGGCTCGGCTACTGGCTACTGAACTCGGCTACTGACTGACGATGAAGTCGATACCCCAACCGATCGCCGCCAAGACGACGGCGAAACACAGGATCGCCGCCGCCAGGCCGAGCGGACCGGCCGTGACGGCGCTGCCGGACGTTTCCCGCGCCTGCTCGCCGTCCGCCGCGCCCGCTGAGGTCGCGACCTGCGGGTGCGGGTTGAGCACTCGGATGCCGATGGCGAAGATCGCGGGCAGCCCGGCCCCGGCCGCCAGCCCGAAGACGACGATCTTCCACAACGCGGTGAGATTGATCCACGAGTTCATCGCGGGCTACCTGTTCCTCTTGTCTTCCTAAAGTCTGTTAAGTCTTGTCATGCGCTCGTTCGGCTTAGGTCTCGGCCTAGGCGGCGGCGCCGACCGGAGTGGGGGTCGGGGCGACGCCGCCGGTCCACTCGTCGTTGACGTTGCCCGGGTGCACCGGCGTGCGGCGCGACCGGAGGTAGAAGGCCACCGAGGCCGCCACCAGCGCCACGAAGATCACCGCGACGCCGCCGGAACCACCGATTCCGTGCGCCGCTTCGTAGGCCGCGGCGCCGACGATGCCAGCGGACGGGAGTGTGAGCACCCAGGCGGTGGCCATCCGGCCGGCGACGCCCCAGCGCACTTCGGCGCCGCGCTTGCCGACGCCGGAACCGAGGATCGAGCCGGTCGCCACGTGCGTGGTGGACAGCGAGTAGCCGAAATTGCTCGACAGCAGGATGACCGCGGCGGAGGCGGACTCGGCGGCCATGCCCTGCGGCGCCTCGATCTCCACCAGGCCCTTGCCGAGCGCCCGGATGACGCGCCAGCCACCGATGTACGTGCCGAGGCTGATCGCCAGTGCGCAGGAGACGATCACCCATGCCGGCGCCTTGTGACCGGAGGCGAGCGAGCCGTTCGCGATCAGCGCGAGGGTGATGACGCCCATCGTCTTCTGCGCGTCGTTGGTGCCGTGCGCGAGGGAGACCATCGAGGCCGAGCCGATCTGCCCGACGCGGAAGCCGGCGGTGCGCGGCTTGTCCGCCATGCTCTGCGTCAGCCGGTAGACCAAGTACGTGCCGAGCGCCGCGATGCAGCCGGCGATGACGGGTGAGAGCACTGCGGGGAGGACCACTTTCGACACCACGCCGTGCCAGAGCACCGCGTGTCCGCCCGCCGCGGCGAGCGTCGAGCCGATTACCCCGCCGATCAGAGCGTGTGAGGAGCTGGACGGAATGCCGAGGAACCAGGTGGCCAGGTTCCACAGGATGCCGCCGACCAGCCCGGCGAACACCACCGTCGGAGTGACCAGGTGGCTCTGCACCAGGCCGCTCGCGATGGTGGCCGCGACGCTGAACGACAGGAACGCGCCGACCAGATTCAGCACTCCGGAGAGGGCTACCGCGATGCGGGGCGGCAGCGCTCCGGTGGCGATGGATGTGGCCATCGCGTTGCCGGTGTCGTGGAAGCCGTTGGTGAAGTCGAAGCCCAGGGCAGTGATGACGACCAAGGTCATCAGCAGGTCGTTATTAGCGCTGCTCACGCGGCGAACGTATGCGTTGGACGTCTGCCGTGGAAGGTACTGAGGCGAGAAAACACGTGCACGTCAGCAGATGTTCACCTGTGGGAGCGAATCCTCACAATTGGCACGTCGGTTGTTGCGCGGACGACGACTTCGGCCCGAATTCCGGACGGACTCGAGCCCGCTCCGCCTCGCTCAGGGGGCCGCGAGGCGGGGCAGGATTCGCTGGGCCGTGGTGGTGCGTTCGGACAGCAGTGCGGCGGAGCCGACGGTCAGCGGGTCCGGCGGCGAGGCGATCTCCCGATCCTTATCCGGATAGTCGAACAACGCCAGCACGTGCCGCATCGCCTCCAGGCGGGCACGCTTCTTATCATTGCTCTTCACCACCGTCCACGGCGCGTCGGCGGTATCGGTGTAAAAGAACATCGCCTCCTTCGCCTCCGTGTACTCCTCCCACTTATCCAGGGAAGCGAGGTCCATCGGCGACAGCTTCCACCGGCGCACCGGATCCACCTGCCGGATCACGAACCGGGTGCGCTGCTCACCGCGCGAAACGGAGAACCAGAACTTCACCAGATTAATCCCGTCACGCACCAACATCCGCTCGAACTCCGGCGCCTGCCGCATGAACTCCAGATACTGCCCCGGGGAAGCGAACCCCATCGCGCGTTCGACACCCGCGCGGTTGTACCAGGAGCGGTCGAACAGCACGATCTCCCCCGCCGCCGGCAGATGCGCCACATAGCGCTGGAAATACCACTGGGTGCTCTCCCGTTCGGAGGGCTTTTCCAGCGCGACGACACGGGCACCGCGGGGGTTCAAGTGCTCGGTGAACCGCTTGATCGTCCCACCCTTACCCGCCGCGTCGCGGCCCTCGAACAGGATCACCAGGCGCGCACCGGAGGCCTTGACCCAGTTCTGCAACTTCAGCAACTCGATCTGCAACAACCGCTTGTGCTGCTCATACTCCGCACGCGGCAACCGCACCTCATACGGATAATCCTCACGCCAGGTATCCACCGGCGTCCCATCCGGGAAAAGCAACACCGGATCATCGTCGTCACTGTCGTCCACGCGCAGGTCGGCAGCTGCGGCCAGGTCCATCGGGCCCTCCGGCTTCGGGCGTGCCCGGAGGTTCGAAAGGTCGGTCGCCAGGCCGCGCGGTGCGTCGTCGGCGCGGTCAGGCGTCTGGTCGGCGACTTGCTCGGACGCGTGGTCGGCGACGTCGGCCTGCTCGGGCGTGGGCTCGGTGGAATCGCTGCTGTTCACTAGGGAAGCATCTCCCGAGGCGTCCGCCGCCGCCAGATCCGCAGTCAACGCGCCGCTCGCTGTTCACCACGACGCCACCAGCCGGGTTAGTCCGTCTCTGCCGCCTCGGCCGCGCGCTCGAGCCATCGGATGCTACGAGGTCTCAGCCGCTCACGAGCTGTTCATCGACATGGTCGAGTCGGCGAGCTGGGGCGGGATGTAGCGCGCGATCCCAGTGGCCGACCAGTTCCGCGTATTGCGCGGAGCGGTGGGTGAGGTCCTGGTGTGTGCCGAGGTCGGTGTTCAGGCCGTCGAGGAGGAGGACGCGGTCGGCTCGGCGGGCCGAGCTGATCCGGTGCGCGACGAGGATCAGCGCGCCGGGGCGGTCGCGGAAGGCTGACTCGGCGCGGCGTTCGGCGCTGTGGTCGAGGTGACAGGTCGCCTCGTCGAGGAGCGTGATGGGGGCGCGGGAGAGGTACGCGCGTACGAGGGCGATGAGCTGCCGTTCGGCAGCGGAGAGCAGCGCTGGGGCGACGAGTGCGTCCAGGCCGCCTAGCCGGTCGAGCAGTGCGGCGGCGCCGATTCGGTCAGCGGCTTGAGAGAGTTCGGGGTCTGTGGCGTCGGGGCGCAGGTAGGTGAGGTTTTCGCGGACGGTGCCGGTGAAGACGTAGGCCTGTTGCGGAATTAGGGCTCGGAGATGCGGGAGTTGCGAAGGGGGGATCGTGTCGAGTTGGTCGCCGAGTAGGTGGATGCGGCCTGACTCCGGGCGCAAGAGGCCTGCGATCAGGCTTAGGAGGGTGGATTTGCCTGAGCCGCTGGGGCCGACGATTGCGAGGTGTTCGTTGCGGGCGATGGTGAGGGTTAGGTCGGCGATGACCGGGTCGGCGTGGGGGCCGTAGCGGAAGTAGAGGTCGGATAGTTGGAGAGCGGGGGTGGAGGTGGGGGGACGTTCGGGTGTGGGGGCCGGCGTGGAGGTGGGATCGGGGGTGGGGGTGGAAGTGGCTAGGCCGCCTTCGGCTAGGCGGCGGAGGGCGACGGAGAGACGTAAGGCGGAGGCGCCTACGCCTTGGACTAGCGTGCGGAGTGCCGGTTCCAGGTTCACGGTGACGTATGTCAGGGCACCGACTAGTGCGCCGGTGGTCAGGCCGTGCCGGAGTAGTGGCCGGGCGGCTAGCAGGATTAGCAGCATCGGGACGTTGCCGCCGAAGACGACGATCGCGCGTCGGGCCGCGCCGTAGGCGGCTAGGGCGCGGCTTAGTCGGTACTGCTCCTCGATCGCGGCGCTCGCGCCGTCTGCGATGCGTCGTTCGACGCCTGCGGCGGTGATGTCGCGTAGCCCCTCGACGGCGGCGCCGGATAGTGTGGCGACCTTTTCTTCGGCGAGGAAGACGGCGCGTTGGCGGCCGATCATTGGCCGTAGTAGAAAGGCGAATCCGAGCAGGGCTACGGCAAGCGGCACCATTACGAGTGCTGCTAGCGGTGCGGCTAGTGAGGCTAGGCCTAGGCACACCGCGATGCCGGTCACCGCGAACTGCCGGACCACGAGAAGTTGGCCGGCCACGACGTCGCGGACGGTCTCGACTTGGCGGGTTAGTCGCGCGATTGGGGCCGCGCCTAGTGGGCCGGATTTGGCGGTGGGGTCGTCGCCGCAGGCTTGGTGGAGGGCGCCGCGTACGACGGCGCTGACGAGCGCATCGCGTAAGGGCTCGACGACGTCGCCGAGGCGGGGGTACATCTGGCGGGTGCCGAGTGCGCCGAATACGGTGATGGCGCCTAGGGTGAGCAGCCAGATTAGGCCGGTGACGAAATGTCCGCGTAGGAATCCGTCGTCGAGGGCGTTGGCTACCAGGCGGCCAGAGGCGAATGCGGGGGCTGCCTCGAGTAGCGACCAGGCGAGGAGTGCGGCTATCGCGCGGCGTCGTCGTAGCAGTTCGGTGGTGAGGAAGCGGATGCCGGAGCGGGATGGGTCGGTAGTGGCGTTCGGCGTCGTGGTGTCAGTCATTGTTGTCCGGAGTATTGACGTCGTCGGCGTCTAGGAGGGCTCGGTATTCGGGGTCTGACCAGAGTTCCGAGTGCGGTGCCAGGGCACGTAGACGGCCGGCGTCGAGCCACGCGACTAGGTCCGCGCGTGCGGCTGTGGACGGCCGATGCGCGACTACGATTCGGGTGCGTCCGGCGGCGGCTGAGTCGATGGCGCTGCTCACGCGCGCTTCGGTGACGGTGTCCAGAGCAGCGGTGGCGTCGTCGAGCACGATTACGCGTGCGTTGTCGCCTTCATTGCCTGGGCTGCTCTCGCGGGCTAAGGCGCGGGCCAGTCCCAGTCGCTGCGTTTCGCCGCCGGACAGCGGTGCGCGGTCTAGTGGCGTGTCGTAGCCTTCCGGCAGTTTTCTGATGAAGCCGTCGGCGGCGGCGGTTCGGGCGGCCGCCTCGACGTGCTGCCGGGAAGCGCCTAGGCCGATGGTCTCGTGCACGGTCTCGCCTAGGGGCGCGGGGCGTTCGAACGCGTAGCGGACGGCGTCGCGTAGGGACTCGTGCGAGAGGTCTTGGAGCGGGACGCCGTCTAGGAGCACGGTGCCGGCGTCTGGGTCTAGGAGACGGCCAGGTAGCGCGGCTAGTGCGCTCTTGCCGGAGCCTGAGGGGCCGACGATGGCTAGAGCGGTACCTGCGGGGATAGTCAGGTCGAGGTTGTCGATTGCGGGGGCGTCGTCGGATGATCCGGCGATCGTGACGGCGCGCAGGACGAGTTCGCCTCGGCCGGTGGAGGGCAGCTTGCCGTCGCCGTAGTGGGTGCGTGGGAGGTCGTCGGCTTCGACTAGGCGTATCGCGGCACCTCGGGCTTGGGCGAGCGCCAGCGCGGCTTGGGTGGAGGAGAAGAAACCTAGGCCTAGCGCGGCGTACGTCATCGCGGCTAGCACCTGTCCGACGGCTAGTCGGCCCTGTACCAGGCCTGCTCCGGCTACGGCTAGCACTGCGGTTTGCGTGATCGCGAAGAGCACCATGGCGCGCCAGCCTGCGACGCGTTGGCTGCGCCAAAGCTTGTGGCCGGCGTTGCCTAGGCCGGGAAGCGGGGCTAGGACGCGGTCGGCTTCGATTTGTTCGGTGCCTGATGCTCGGATCGTGCGTGAGCCGGCCAGCGCGTCTAAGAGCCTTGCGGCGATTTCGCTCTGCGTGCGCTGATACGCGGCGGATAGGTCGCCGGTCTGGCGGACGAAGCTGCGGAGAATCAGTGCTCCGGTGGGCACTGTCGCGGCGAAGGCTAGGGCTAGTCGCCAGTCGATGAGGCCCAACGCGATGATGCCGCCAGCCGACATGACCAGGTCGGCGACGGCGTTGACGATCGCGGTTGGCGCGTTGGCCGCGTCGGGTGCGGCGCCGATTAGGCGACCGACCAGGTCTCCCGGGGCGAAGCGGCGAGTGGCCTTGGGGCCAGCGGCGAGGATCCGGTCGAACAGGCGGCGGCGTAGGGAGGCCGTGGCGGCGGCTGCGCAGTAAGGCGCTGCGAACTCGGACAGTAGGTCGGCGGCGGTGAGTGCGGCTAGGAGCGCGGCGAAATAGAGGATGGCGCTGTTCGCCGCTGCCAGGTTGGGGCTGATGGAGCTTGGCGAGGCCGCGACTACGGCGTCGATCGCGCGCGCTAGGGCATTTGGGACGAGGACTACGAGGACTGAGCCGGCGATTGTCGCGGCCGCATTTACGAGCGTCCAGCCCGTGTGGCCGCGGGCTACCGAGAGCAGCAGGCGGTCGGCCCGGCGGCGCGCTGACGCGGCGTCGTCTTGTCGGGCGCCGGCTTGCATCTCGGCCATCAGTACCCTCATTCCGGTTCCCGACGGGAGTCTGGCGTTCCCCGCGGCCGATAGGCGCGGGGAACGCCAGGCTTTCGCGACTAAGCTCGAGGCTTAAGCAGCCACTGCCGTCACAGACAAGCCACGATGCTCGCGGTGCTGACGCAGCTGAGCAGGCTCAGCGTGGAGACGCCGCCGTGACCGTTGCGCTCAGCCGGGGCCTCGAGTGCCTGCAGGTCGAGAATCGCCATGATCTTCCGCCTTTCTCGCGGTGAACTGGGTTTCTTGCGGTCTCACGGCCGAGCGGCCGAGAGCTGTTGGCGCACCGCTCGCGGTGCGTTCCCCGTGTTTCCGGTGAGTCCTGTGATTCCCGTCGCCCCGGATTCGGTCGCTGTGGTGGCTTCAGTGATGCCGGTGGATAGGAACGGCAGGCCGTTTCCGGTGCCGAGTGCGGCGTTGAGGGCCAGCAGCACCCCTGCGCTGCCTGAAGCCAGGTCCGTCGAGAGGCGCAGCAGTTGGTCGCCTGGGAAGGTCATGGCGCCGTCGCGCGACATCGCGTGCCAGGCCAGGCGACGTATATGCCGGTCCAGCATCGCCTCGATGTCCAGGCCGTCGAGGTTGAGGTTCGGATCGGTGCCGGCGGCGCGGGCATCGCGTAGCTGCGTGAGGTACGCGACGAAGCCCGCGCGACCGTTGAAGAGTCCTGATTGGATCGTGAACTCGACGTCGCAGCACCGCGCGATACCGACTTCGAGGGCTGCTAGCGGCGAATCGGGGCGATGCGTCAGGAATTCGCGCAGCACGAGGCCGATTCCGGTACTGCCGATCTCCACGTATGGCAGGACCCTGTCGCCGTCGGCGAGTTGGACGGTGCCGTCTTCCATGTTTCGGCAGGCCTCGAGGTCGTGGCGCAGTGCGTGCTCGGCCAGGTCGAGCAGCCACGGGTCCTTGGTTTCCTCGTAGAGGCGCACGCCGAGCAGTGCCGCGCCGGACGCGCCGTATGCCAAGCCCTGTCGCGCCTCGCCGATTTGCTGAGACTCACGTAGCTGGAGGTTTGGCAGTTGCGTGGCTAGGCGGGCCGCCGCGCGCAGGGCGGAGTCGAGCCAGGATGATTCGCCGGTCGCGCGGGCGAAGTGCAGGTCTACCAGGCCGATTCCGGCTAGGCCCGCGGCTAGGTCGACTAGGCCGTCTTCGATCCCCGCCGAGGTCAGCTTGGCGGCCTCGAGGCGCTCGAGGAGGTGCAGTGCGTCGTCGCGGCGTCCGAGGATGTCGAGAGCGTAGGCGGCGCCGTGGGTGCCGGTTAGCGCGCCGGGGCTGACTCGGTCGCGGCGGCTGGCGTCGACTAGCCAGTCGACGTGCGACGGGTCGATCTGCGCGCCGCTGGTGTGGAGGGCATAGAGGACGCCTGCTGCGCCGTAGGCGAGGCTGTGGCCGTGGCCGCCGTGATTGAACTGGCTGATGTCGCCGGGGAAGAGACGGTCGGTGCGGGACGGGGTCGCGGCGGCGAGGATGCCGTCAGTGAGTGAGGTGCGCAGGGCGGGCCAGTCGTGTCGGCCCTCGGGGTTTAGCAGAGTGGAGACATGGGGGCGGTGCGCGGTCGCGGTCGTGGACGAGGTTGCGGCGGTGCGCGTGCCGTAGATCTCGCGTGCGGCGTCGAAGTAGGTCGGCGGCAGTGGGAACTGGCGGTGGGCCTCGCGCATCAGGTGATCGGCCTTGTCAGCGTCCAGATGGAGCGTCGCTACCAGCGGCAACATCAGCCACAGGCGCAGGCTGGCGAGCGCGTAGCGGTCCACGTCGAAGCCGCGCAGGCTGCGGGGGGCGGCGAATCCGCCGGCGCCCAGGAGGGGCGGCTGGTAGGCCTCGACCGGGGAGGCCAGTTCGAAGTCGAAGAAGACTATGCTGCCGTCGGGTCGCAGCATCAGGTTGTTGGGATGCAGGTCACCGAAGACGATGCCGCGTTGGTGGATCTCGGCTAGGGCTGCTTCTACTCGGTCGGCCGTTGCTACTGCCCACGCGGCGTACTCGGCGCGGCGCGCGACGCCGGCGCCCGGATGCACTAGCGGGTAGTCGCGGACGAACGCGGCGTTGACGGTCGTGCCCTCGACGAAGTTCTCGATGAGGAAGTGGTGTTCCCAGGCGGTCGCGTAGTCGATCACTTGGGGCACGCAGTCCAGGCCGCGCAGCCGCTCGAGGATGTCGTTCTCGTGGCGCAGGCGGGTGATCGCGTCGATTCCGCCTTGGTCGAGGCCTGAGTGGGGGCGGGCTTCCTTGAGGACGACCTTGCCGCCGTTGGCGACTGACGGGTCGTTGGGGCGCCCGAGGTAGATGCCGCCGCCGTTGGAGAAGTGCAGCGCGCTCTCGATCGTGTAGGGCAGTTCGAAGCGCTGGTTGCGGCGGGCGGCTAGCTGCGGCTCCAGGAACTCGGGGAGCGGTACCCAGTCGGGGACGGCGAATACCGGGCCACGCCGGTCGGTGACCGTGCGGCCGTCCGGGGTGCGCATCGCCAGATCGCGCGAGCCTGTTTCGCCTACGTGGTAGAGCTCTGCGAAGGCGCCGTAGCGCGTGTAGAGCGGGCCGGCGTTCCAACGCAGATCGCTCAGGACGTACGGTCCGGGCTCGCCGCCGATGATCGCGTCGAGCTCGGTGAGGGTGCGCTCGAGTTCTGGCTCGTCGACCGGGTAGAGCGTCAGGAGTTTTCCGCTCGCGCCGCGCGCCGCGTATTTGCTGTTCTGCATGAGCAGCGCGGCCGGGCCGTGCAGGCATTTGAACGCTACGCTATTTTCGAAGCAGTAATCGAAGACTTTGTTCAAGACTTGTTCGGCGTTGGCCGGCGTGGCGGAAACGTGAATTTTCCAGCCCTGCGACGGCAGCCGTAGGTCTTCGGGCTGGAACACGATCCACATGCCGTGCTCCACCCGGGTCCAGCCGGCCGGGGCCGGTTCGCCGGCGACGGCGAAGCCGGGCGCGGTGCGCTGCCACCGTTCCGGCGCGTCGTAGAACACCGGATCGGCGAAGCAGAACGGCTCGTAGCGCGCGTCCATCGCGGAGCGGCCTCCCTGGCGTGAATAGGTGGCTGTGCTTCTTCACTTCTTCGTCATTGCTGCCTCGTGCATTGCGACGTGTGGTGCGGTGTGCCGGGGTTCTGGCGGCGAGTGGCACATTCGGAGTGGAGCACGCGACTTGCGCGATTTGTCTTGATCCCGACCAAACGCCGTCCAAGCTCCGACCGGCCACCGACCGCTTACCGACCGCCACGGCGCACTCGCTTTGAGTTCACGTCGTAAATGCGCCCCCTCTATCGAGTGAATTTCACGGCACTGGGAGGGGCTGGTATTCGTGCAGCTCAGGAGGGTACGGCGGGATTTTGGATACAGCGTAACCGGCGGTTAACTGGGTGGAGTCTGCGCAGGCAGGGTGCTGCGGCGCTTCTTCGGGGGGTATCAGAGTTCTCCTATATTCGGACCCGTGGTTCGTGACGCCAGGCACTGTGGTCTCAATGCACTGTGTTCCTCAAGGAGGTTTCCGGCACATGAGTCAGGGAGGTTTCCGGCACGTGACTATGCAGGCTGATGCACAAACCGCGCAGCGGACCGCTGCGGCGGTCCGGCTCGGGACCGCGCTTCGGCTGCGCCGACTCGAACTCGGGCTGTCCCAACGGCAAGTGGTCCGCCTGCTGGGACTGTCGGCGCACAGCAACCTCGGCGACTACGAACGCGGAGAGCGCATCCCGCCGGGGGACATCGTCGACGCCTGCGAACAACTACTCGCGGCGGAGCCAGGCTCACTACAGGTACTGCGCCGGGAGGCTCTGTGTGAGCGGGCCCGCGCTCTGTGCAGTAAGGATCTACAGGTTGGTCAGGATCTACCTGGCGGCGGCGATCTTCTCGACGGCCCTGATCGAGATTTCCCGGGCGCAGTAAATGCGAGAAGCCCGGTTCTCGTCGCTGGATCATCTGCTGCCAAAGCTCGGCAGGATGGCTCAAGTCAGGATTAAGCGTGGCTGATCTTTCTGAATAGCGCGGGGCCACCTGCGGATTAACCAGTGTCATCGAAGCCTGGTCTAGTCCTATTGGACTAGACCTATCTTGACAACACCGGCGAGGGTCAGTAGACCATTGACGTTGCACTCTCCGGTGGACGGCGCATCCGTCGGACCCAGCCGTCCGCCCCGCGCGGCGCGCAGCCAGCCCGGTCGACTCCGACCAGGCGGGTCGCGCGCCGTGCGGTCGGGTGGGCCCACCCGAATGGAGCAGCGCCGACAGTGACGTCAACACCTCGCAGCAGGCCCGGCATATCGGGCATCCTGCGCACCACCAGATCCAGGCTGGCCGCTGCCGCGGTCGCCTCTACCGCGCTCGCGGTCGGCGGCGTGCTCGCCGCCACCGGTTCCAGCAGCGCCGCGACGGCCGCACTCGGCCACAACTGGTACGCCTCCGCCCCCTATCTTTTCGTCGACGGCAGCCAGCCGGACCCGACGCAGGTGATGTCGGCCACCGGACAGAAGGCGTTCGAGATCGCCTTCATCCTGGCTCCCAACGGCGGCGGTTGTTCGCCGACCTGGAACGGCACCGACCCGATCGGCAGCGACACGACCGTCGGCCCGGTGATCAGCGCGATCCGCGCGGCCGGCGGCGACGTGTCCGTGTCCGCCGGCGGCTACGGCGGCACGAAGCTCGGCCAGAACTGCGGCAGCGCCGCTGCCACGGCCGCCGCCTACCAGCAGGTGGTCACGCAGTACGGCCTGCACGCGATGGACTTCGACCTGGAGGAGCCGGAGTACGAGAACTCGGCGGCGATCGCCAACGAGCTCGGCGCGGCGCAGATCCTGCAGCGCAACAACCCCGGTATGTACATCTCGGTGACGATTCCGGGCACCACGGCCGGTACCGGCTGGTTCGGCACGCAGTTGCTGGACGAGGCCAAGACGCTCGGCTTCTCCCCCGACAACTTCTCGATCATGCCGTTCGACGGCGGCTTCAGCGGCGCCGCGAGCCAGACCAGCGCGCTGGAAGCCTTCCACTCGCTGCTGATGACGCACATGGGCTACGACTCGGCCACCGCGTACGCGCACGAGGGCATCTCGGGCATGAACGGCCGGACCGACTCGGGCGAGTACTTCTACCAGTCCGACTTCGCGTCAGTGCTCTCCTACGCCACCAGCCACGGCCTCGGCCGGTACACGTTCTGGGACGTCAACCGCGACCAGCAGTGCAACCCGCCGAGCAACAACGGCGCGCTGTCCGGCAGCTGCTCCAGCGTGCCGCAGAACGCCTGGGACTTCACCAAGTACACCGTCCAGTTCGCCGGCGCGACCCCGCCGAGCACGTCGCCCAGCACCTCACCGAGCGCCAGCCCGAGCCAGACCTCCGGCAGCGGCGGATCCTGCTCGGCGGCGGCGTGGGTCTCGACGACCGCGTACAACGGCGGCGCTGTCGTCAGCTACAACGGCCACCAGTGGACCGCGAAGTGGTGGACGCAGGGCGATATCCCGGGCAACAACTCGCAGAACGTGTGGACCGACAACGGCGCCTGCAGCGGCGGCGGTAGCACGCCGAGTGCGTCCGCGTCGCCGACCGGTGGCAACGGCGGCGGTACCTGCACGACCGCTGCGTGGGTCTCGACGACCGCGTACAACGGCGGCGCCGTGGTCAGCTACAACGGCCACAACTGGACCGCCAAGTGGTGGACCCAGGGCGACATCCCCGGCAACAACTCACAGAACGTGTGGACCGACAACGGCGCCTGCTGAGCCGATCAGGCCCCTGAGCTCCGCTGAATGACACCACCGCAAGCCCGGTCGGATCCGGCGCCCGCACTGCGTCGGATCCGGCCGGCTCCAAGCGCATCCCCACGTTCCACAGCGCTGCGATTTCTCACCTCACAGTGCATTTCTCACAGCAAAGCGCATCTCCCACACGCACATCCCACACCCCACCCACCCCTTTTCTCATCTGGAGCCAGCAGTATGCGTAGACCCAGACGGGCCGTCCTCGCGGCGGCTTCCGCCGCGGTCACGGTCGCGATCGGTACCAGCCTCGCGCTGGTCGGAGCGACCGGCGCCCAGGCGGCGCCGACCAACACGACCGGCGCCCCGGCGACCTCCGGCGGCATCAAGGTCGCGTACTTCGACCAGTGGTCGATCTACCAGAACGCGTTCTACCTGAAGAACCTCGACACCGAGGGCATGGCCGGCAAGCTGAACTACCTGATCTACGACTTCGAGAACATCGACCCGACGAACCTGACCTGCTTCGAGACCACCAAGGCCACCGACCCGGACCCGGCCGGCGAGAACGACCCGAACGCCGGTGACGGCGCCGGCGACTCGTTCGCCGACTACCAGAAGTCCTACGGCTCGGACATCAGCGTCGACGGCACCGCCGACGCGTTCGGCATGCCGATCGTCGGAAACTTCCACCAGCTGCAGGAGCTGGAGAAGAAGTACCCGAACCTGAAGGTCGAGCTGTCGCTGGGCGGCTGGACGTACTCGAAGTACTTCTCCGACGTGGCGGCCACCGCGGCCTCCCGGCAGAAGTTCGTCTCGTCCTGCATCGACATGTTCATCAAGGGCAACATCCCCTCGCAGGGCGGCTACGGCGGCCCGGGCACCGCGGCGGGCATCTTCTCCGGGTTCGACATCGACTGGGAGTACCCGGCCAACGCCGGCGGCCACCTCGGCAACCACCAGACCGCCGCGGACAAGCAGAACTACACGCTGCTGCTGCAGGAGTTCCGCAACGAACTCAACACGCTGAGCGCGAGCACCGGCAAGCAGTACACGGTGTCCGCCGCGCTGCCGGCCGGCCAGGACAAGATCTCGGACATCGAGACCAACAACATCGGCCAGTACCTGACCTTCGGCGACGCCATGACGTACGACATGCACGGCGGTTGGGAGGCCACCGGCCCGACCAACCACCAGGCGCCGATCTACGACAACCCGAACGACCCGATGACTCCGGTCGCCCCGGGCACGTCGAAGTACTCGACCGACGAAGGTATCAAGGCCTGGACGGTCGGTGACCCGCAGTACGGCATACCCGGCGGCTTCCCGGCCGGCAAGCTGACCGTCGGCGTTCCGTTCTACTACCGGGGCTGGACCGGCGTTCCGGCGGGCAGCAACCACGGCCTGTTCCAGTCGGCCACCGGGCCGGCGACCGGCGCGGCGCTTTCGGGCAATGTCAACGGCATCCGGATGTACAAGGAACTGACCGGGGTCGTCGACAACCCGTCGGACACCTTCTGGGACTCGGCGGCGCAGGCGGCGTACTTCTACGACGGCACCAACTTCTGGTCCGGCGAGGACGCGCAGTCGATTCAGGCGACGGCCGACTACCTGCACTGCAACGGTCTCGGCGGCGCGATGATGTTCTCGCTCTACGACCTCGACCCGGCCGCGACGCTGTTCAACGACACGATCACCGACGTCAACGGCTCCGCGTCGCAGTGCCCGGCGGCGCCTCCGTCCACGAGCCCGAGCGCCAGCCCGAGTTCGACCGGCGGCGGTTCGCCGAGCGCCAGCCCGAGCACGTCGCCGTCGTCGTCGCCGACCGGTGGCACCGGTTCCTGCTCGGCTGCCGCGTGGGTCTCGACGACCGCTTACAACGGCGGGGCGGTCGTGTCCTACAACGGCCACACCTGGACCGCGAAGTGGTGGACGCAGGGCGACATCCCCGGCAACAACTCGCAGAACGTGTGGACCGACAACGGCGCGTGCAGCGGCGGCGGTTCGCCGAGCGCGTCCGCGACCGGCAGTGGCCACTGCACCGCGGCGGCGTGGGTCTCCGCGACCGCGTACAACGGCGGCGCCGTGGTCAGCTACAACAGCCACAACTGGACCGCCAAGTGGTGGACCCAGGGCGACATCCCCGGCAACAACTCACAGAACGTGTGGACCGACAACGGGCCCTGCTAGCGACGTTTTGTGTGCTAACCCTGTGAGCTGATCAAGGCTCAGTCAAAGCGGAGCCGTCCCCGGCATCGTCCGGGGGCGGCTCCGTCGCGTTTGGGCCAACGGGACCCGTTACCGATCCGTTATAAGCGAGACGCTTGACCGGGGCAGTGGTCTAGTCCATTTTGAAGCTCGTATCACCTCAGGTGAAAAGGCGTTGGCGCACGCCGTTTCCCCGCCCTTGGCGGTATCTAGGGAGGCAGGGAGCGGAGCTTGGTGCGCGCACGTTCCTCCTTCTGCCCGAGTCCAGTGCAGTCAGTCGTCCGCCTCAGAACTGTCGACGGATTACCACCTGGGCCGCCGTTCTGCCGGCAACTCGAGCAAAGGTGAGATATGAGAGCACTGTATCTGCGCGGTGGACCGCGTCTGGTCGCCGCCGGGTCCTCCTTGCTGCTGGCGACCTCCGGCCTGATGATGGCCGGACTCGTCTCGGCGGCTCCCGCGAACGCGGCGGTCGGGCAGGTCGCGCCGTACGTCGACATGTCCAACTCGCAGGAAGGCGTGCTGAACACCGTCATCGCCCAGGACGGCGTGCGCGCGTTCACCGCGGCTTTCGCGATCGGCGAGGGCTGCAGCAACATCTGGGGCGACACCCTACCGGTCGGCAACGACCCGACCATCGGCGGGGAGATCAACCAGGCCAAGTCGGCCGGCGCCTCGGTAATCATCTCCAACGGCGGCGCGGCGGGCGAGCCGATCTCGTTCACCTGCACCAACCAGGGCACGATCGACGCGGCCTACCAGAACGAGATCAACGCCTACGGCACCAGGCAACTCGACTTCGACATCGAGGGCGCCGCGATCGCCGATACCGGCGGCATCAACCGCACGTTCCAGGCGATGAAGGACCTCGCGGGCTCCAACCCCGGCCTGACCTGGTCCGTCACCGTCCCGGTGCTGCCCAACGGCCTGGACTTCAACGGCGTGAACCTGCTCAACGACGCCAGGAGCGCGGGCGTGACCATCCCGCTGGTCAACATCATGGCGATGGACTACTACCAGGGCACGGGCACTGAGATGGGCAACGCGGCCATCAGCGCGGCCCAGAACACGTTGAACCAGATGCGTTCGGTCAACGGCTCGTACTCGTACGCCAACATCGGGATCACGCCGGACATCGGCGTCAACGACGACGGCTCGACCTTCACGCTCGCCGACGCCTCGTCGGTGGTCGGCTTCGCCGGCTCCAACGGCATCGGCCGGCTCAGCCTTCTGGTCGGTCGACCGCGACCAGGCCTGCCCCGGCGGCAACGGCGGCGCTTCCTCGCCGACCTGCAGCGGCGTCTCGGAGAGCACCGGCCAGTTCTCCAAGACGTTCACCGGTGGCGGCAGCGGTGGCCCGCCGCCTCCGCCGCCCCCCGGCTCCGGCCCGATCACGGGTTACCAGGGCATGTGCCTGGACATCCGCGCCGCCAGTAGCGCGGACGGCACGCCCGCGCAGGTCTACACCTGCAACGGCACCAACGCGCAGACGTGGAGCCAGTCCGGTAACACGCTGCAGGCTCTAGGCAAGTGCCTGGACGTCAGCGGCGCGGGCACCGCGAACGGCACCAAGGTGCAGCTGTGGACCTGCAACGGCACCGGCGCACAGTCCTGGACCCACCAGTCCAACGGCGAGTACGTCAACACCAACTCCGGCAAGTGCCTCGACGACACCGGCTTCGGCGGCGTCGGCACCCAAGTCCAGATCTGGTCCTGCGCCGACAGCAGCAACCAGCAATGGAGCCTGCCGTAAGAACCCATAGATAAGGCTGGATAAGGCCGTGGCTTGTCAGCCGCGCAGCGCGGTTTCGATTCTCTGCAACACGGATGCTTGCTGCTCTGGAGTGGTGAGCAAAGTGAGAGTCGAGCCGTCTGCGGCGATGGTCGCCATGATTCGCAGCAGGATCACCAGCTGCGACATGGGCTCGTCGGCGAGGAGTTCCTCGCCGCGGCTGACGGTCAGGGCTACGGCCCCTGTGTCGCGCAGGGAGTCGAGTAGCGCGTCCCAGTTGTGGCCGAAGTACGCCGGGAAGTCCAGCACCCGCGCCGCCTGCTCAAAGAAGGCGGCGCGGGTGCGGCATTCGTGCCCGTCGAGCATGGCAGGGGCCGCTGACGAACCAGCGTTCGCCGTCGCGATCACAGTCACCGTCAGCCACGGCGCGGGCTGCATCTGAGGACTCCCAGACTTACGTTACGTCTCAGCGACTCAGAGCTGATAGAAGTCGCTGTAGTGGTCCGGCGAGTACCAGACCACACCGGTGTCGATGTCAACGACGATACGCACAGCGTCCCGGTGAGCGCCGCAGGAGCGCGGGTAGACGTCGTACTCGTAGAAGGTGTCGCCGGCCGGCAACTGGCCGTCGTAGTTGTAGTACTCGCCACCGGCGTAGTTGCACTGGCCGTTCGGCCAGTCGTACCAACCGCGGCTGGTCGGGTAGCCCATCGACTCCCAGGTCGAGTTGGCCGAGGCCGCGTTGGAACAGCCGGAGATGTGGCAGGAGCCGTACACCGACGCATGCGCGGCGGTACCGGTGACGACGGACAGGCTGAGCGCGGACGCGAGCGCGGCGATCAGGATGATGAGTCGTTTGGTGAACGACGGTCGGGGGTGTGGCTGAGTCGGCACAGAACCTCCAACGGAGAGGGCTGAGGTGGGTGCCGCTAAGTCTGATCTTCCCGATTGAAGATCAGGTGTCTCGCCGATGACTGATTAAGGTCGTCTTCACGCTCCGTGATGCCGCTGTTCGCTCGTGGGAATCGAGTGGCGGAAATGGGCTGGCTCCGCAGACCGCGACCTTGGTCTGCGGAGCCAGCACGAGCGGTGGTGCTACCGGTCAGCGGCCGTGGCCATCAGCGTCCGCAGACGTCAGCTCGTGACGTTGCCGTAGGTGACGCTGACCGTGGCGCTGCGCGCGGTGGCGCTGCCCGGCGTCGGGACGAAGGCGACGACGCCACTGCCCGAGCAGGGCACCTTGAGCGTGGTCGGGATCGGCACGTGCACGAAGTAGTCGTGGATCACTACGGCTTCGTTGGTTGCCGAGGCGGGCGAGAAGACCGCCGCGATGCTGTCGGCGGCGGATCCGGTGAACCCGAACGGTCCGGCGGTACCGGCGGCTTCGGGCTCGACCTCGACGTACTGCCCGGGCAGCGGGCTGCCCAACTCGCCGGGGGTGGGCGGGAAGGGGCAGGCCACGGTGATGACCGCGTTGGCGGTCTTGCCGTTCAACAAGGCGAGGAAGAACTGGTTCGGGCCGATCGGCGCGGGGTCGCCGACCGGCGCCGCGAGCGCGGCCGAACCGGTGAGCGCGACCGTCGCGAAGGCGGCTGCGACGGCCGGCAGGATGCGCGATTTTCTGGACATGGCTGACTCCGATTGCGGTGTGGGTGTTCGGAAGGTTCAGTGCCAGATTGCTGTGACGCTCGCTTGCTTCGACGCTCGGCGACGGGTTGAACAGAACCCTTATTTCCGGCCGCCAGAGCGAGCCTGCACCAGCGGATGTAAGAGCGGCATAAGGCCTCGAAACCGGTCCTTACCGAGTGCGCGGCGAGGGCGAAACTGATCAAGCAGGCGTTGGACAGGCCTTGACGTGATCTTGCGAGGTGGCAATTCTGGCCGCTATGACAACGATGTCGTCTCGGCTTGCCGCTGCCGCACTGACCACGACCGCTGTGCTTACTGCCGGCCTTCTCACGCCAGGATTCGCGCAGGCCACCACCGTTTCCGACGCTGCGGCTGCCGCCGGGACGGCGGTGACCAACCCCGCCGCGCTCGTCGATCCGTTGGTCGGCACGGGGAGCGGCGGCGACGTGGTCGGGCAGGTGGACACGTTCCCCGGCGCGGACATGCCGTTCGGCATGGTGCAGTGGAGTCCCGACACGCCATCGCGGCCGGACGGCGGCGGCTACAACTTCAACGACTCGGCGATCACCGGGTTCAGCCTGACGCACGTGTCGGGTCCCGGGTGCGCGATCGCCGGGGACTTCCCGATCCTGCCACTCGCGGGCGCCGTGCCCGCCAACCCCGACTCGGCGTCGGCGCCGTTCAGCCACTCGGACGAGAGTGCGCATCCGGGGTCGTACGCCGTTACTGCGGGCGGCGTGCACACGCAGCTCGCCGTGACCCCGCGCACCGGCGTCGCGCAGTTCACGTACCCGGCGACCACGCAGGCGCAGCTGCTGGTGAAGGCCGCGAACAGCGCGAACGGCGGATCGTCGGCGACGTTCCAGACGATCGGCAACCAGGAGATCACCGGCGCGGTCACCAGCGGGCACTTCTGCGGCCAGCCGGACAGCTACACCGTGTACTTCGCGGCTCGGTTCAACCGGCCATTCACGGCTTCGGGCACGTGGGGCGGCACGAGCGCAGCGGCGATGGCCACCAACCCCGGGGCGACCGCGGTGACGGAGCACGGGAAGCAGAACGCGCAGGCTAAGAGGTATGCGACGGCTTCGGGACGCGCGTCGTCCTCGTCCAAGGCGGCGCAGTCGGCGGCTGGACAGCAGGGATCCGGGGTGGTCGCGGGCGGCTGGCTCACCTTTGACACCACGCAGAACCAGAACGTGGGAATGCAGGTCGCTGTCTCGTATGTGAGTGCGCAGGGTGCTCTGGGAAACCTTGCGGCTGAGGCGCACACGTGGAACGTCGGCACCGTCGCCGCGAGGGCCACGGCAGCCTGGAACCGGCAGCTGGGCACGATCTCGATCCGCGGTGGCAGCCCGGCCGCGCAGTCAGAGTTCTACACCGCGCTATACCACGCGTCGATCGAGCCGAGCCTGTTCAACGACGCCAGCGGTGACTACGTGGGCTTCGACAACAAGGTCCACCGCGTGCGGCCGGGGCATTCGCAGTACGCGAACTACTCGGGTTGGGACATCTACCGCTCCGAAGTGCCGCTGCTGGCCACGATCGATCCCGGCATCGCGGCCGACATGGCGACCTCGCTGCTCAACGACGCGGCGCAGATGGGCCCGCTGCCCAAGTGGCCGGTCGCCAACGGCGAGTCCGGCGTGATGAATGGCGACGCGGCCGACCCGATCCTCTCCGACATCTACGCGTTCGGAGCGCACGGGTTCGACGCGTCGACCGCCCTCGCGGACATGGTGAAGGGCGCCGACGGGACCAGCGGCGTCGGTCAGGGCTGGTACGTCGAGCGTCCGAACGCGGCGGCGTACATCGCCAACGGCTACGTGCCGAACCTCGCCTCGGACTCGATCAGCCCGGTGCCAAACGGCGCCTCCGAGACGCTCGAATACGCACTCGACGACTTCTCGATCTCGCGCTTGGCGCAGAGCCTGCATCAGTCCTCGACTGCCGCGACCTTCACGCAGCGCTCGCAGAACTGGGCGAACCTGTTCGACACTGCCGACGGCTACGTCGAGCCGCGCGACGGCTCCGGCGCGTTCCCGTCCGGCCCTCCCGTGCCGCCGCTGACCGGCTTCGGCCAGAGCGGATTCCAGGAGGGCAACGCAGGCTCAGTACACGTGGATGGTGCCGCAGAACCTCCAGGGCCTGATTCAGGGCCTCGGCGGACAACAGGCCGCTGCCGCGCGCCTCGACACCTACTTCACGCAGCTCAACGTCGGGCCGAACCAGCCGTTCCAGTGGCAGGGCAACGAGCCCTCGTTCGGCGCGCCATGGCTCTACGACAGCGTCGGGCAGCCGTGGAAGACGCAGGCGCTGGTCCAGCAGATCCGCACGCAGCTGTACACGCCCGACGCCCGGCGGCGAGCCCGGAAACGACGACCTCGGCGCGATGAGCTCGTGGTACGTCTGGGCCGCGCTCGGCGTTTACCCGCAGACGCCTGGCGTTCCGGTGCTGGTGCTCGGCACGCCGCAGTTCCCGCACGCGGTCATCCACGGCTCGCTCGGCGACCTGACCGTGAACGCGCAGGGCGCCGGCGACACCTATGTCAACGCTCTGCATGTCGACGGCCGCTCGACAAACCGAACCTGGATCGACATGACCCGGGCGCACGAGCTCGACTTCACCCTGTCGCAGACCCCGAACACCGCCTGGGGCACCGCCGCCGCCGACGCCCCGCCGTCGTTCGGCGCCGGACCGGTCCACTTCCCGCCGAGCACGCGCGCCGCGCTGGCCGTCAGCCCGGGGCAGGTGCGGCTGGCACCGGGTGGCAGCACGACGGTCAACGTCGAGGCGGACAACACGCTCGGCACAGCTGCCGACTCCGTGACCTGGCAGGCAACGACGCCGCCAGGCCTAACCGCAACTCCGGCCAGCGGCACGCTGAGCGCGCCGGCTGGCGGCACGTCGCAGACAGCTGTGACGATCACCGCTGCGTCAGGCATGGCAACCGGCTACTACCAGGCCGCCTTCGCCGCGCATGCCGCCAACGGCGCCGTCGATCCCCGGCGTCTCGCTGCTGGTGACGGTCGCGCAGCCGGGCGAGAGCATCCCGACCGCGTACGTGTCGAACTACAGCGACAACACGGTCACCCCGGTCGACACGCACACGCGCAACGCCGGACCGCCGATCCCGGTCGGCAGCGGCCCGGACGGCATGATCGTGACCGGCGGAAAGCTGTTCGTGGCCAACAACAACACGAACGACGTGACCGTCATCGACACGACCACGAACACCGTCGCGGCGACGATCCCGGTCGGGTCCGTGGCCGCCGACGTGGCCGCGACGCCTGACGGCAAGACGGTGTGGGTGACCAACTTCGGCGACGGCACCGTCCAGCCGATCGACACTGCCACGCTGACCACCGGCGCGCCGATCACCGTCGGCAGCCAGCCGGAGCGGCTGATGGCCAGCCCCGACGGCTCGCAGCTGTGGGTCGCGAACCAGGGCGACGGCACGGTCAGCGACATCAACCTGGCCACCCGAACCGTCGCCCACACGATCACCGTAGGAGCCGCGCCCTTCGGCGTCGGGATCACGCCCGACGGCAGCCACGTCTACATCACGAACGGCGGCTCGGCATCGGTATCGGTGATCGATGCGGCCACCGACACGATAACCACAACCGTCCCGACCGGCGCCGGCCCGCAGTACGTTGAGATCTCGCCGGACGGCGCGACGGCGTACGTCGCGGACTTCGGCGCCGGCGGCGTGACGCCGATCTCGACCGCGACCAACACCGCCGGCGCGTTCGTCCCGACCGGCTCCGGCGCGTACGCGGTCGGCTTCAGCCCGGACGGCAGCATCGCCTGGGTAGTCAACACGAACGCGAACAACATCACGCCGGTCACCGTCGCGACCGGAACGCCGGGAACACCGGTTCAGGTCGGCAACGTACCGGACGGAGTGTTCGTCACTGGGTGAGTCTGCGGGCTGACGCTTGGGCGATCTGCGTCAGATCGCCCAAGCGTCAGCCCGGCCAAACCGGAATGCCCAAAAGTAGCGGTGCCGCGATGTAGTCGATGACTGAGGCGAGCGCGGGGATTCCGGGTGTGAGTGCGTCATGCGGGACAAATAACCGGCAGCTCTCCCATCGGCCAGCGGCAAGGCGGTCCGAGGGGGCAGTCTCGGCTATCCACTGCCGAGAAACCGATGCAACAGCCATGGGCCGCAGGTCGGCGTCGAGGCGAATCGCGATCAGGAACCAGGCCGGGTCGCGCAACATCGTCTCGTACTCGTTGCGCGAGAGGAAGATCCGCAGCTGAACGCGGCTGGTCGTTGCCTTGACCTCGAGGTGCGCAGACTGGCTAACCGTATCGACGGCGATGTCGTAGCCGTAACCGTCTGCGTACGCGGCCACATGTCGGATGTCGCCATCGATGGCAGCCGAAAGCAAATCGAACACCGCGACTTCACCAGCAAACCCGACGCGCTCGCGCTCAGCAGTGTCGACTCGGCCCCAGACTCGCTGCACTGTGGCGAAGGTGTCCAGCTCGCTGAGCCCGAGCGCCAGGCCGGCCGCGAGCGCGTCCTCGGGCAGCTCATCAGCAGCGCGCACCAGTTGGTCGGCATTGGCCATCCAGAGTGCGGCACTGTGCTCGAGCGCTGCTTCGAGCACTGCGAGCTGGACCGACGGGGCCATCAGCGCCTTGCTGGTGAGTCGACCGCTGGAGTCAACCAGCCCCGTCCGCCGGAGCCACGACAGAGCGTCCGCGTACTGAACAGGGGTCAGATCGCAGAACTCGGCTGCGCTGGCGAAGAGGGCGCGCAAGCGTGGGATGCCTACTCCCGGCAGCTGCTCCAGCCACCGCGCCGCTCCACGCAGGATGGGGTCACGGGGCGCAGCCACGCAGGTAGCCCATCAGCGCCTGTAGATCGCCGGTGTCAAGCCCGCCGCCGACAGATGGCTCCTCGTCTAGGTCCGCAAGCTGCCGGACCTCCGGGTCGTCGAGGATGCGGCCCATGAACTGCAGCTTGTCGCCTAGCCGCTGAGCGACTACTTCGTCGATCGTTCCGGCGGCGCCGAGAATGGTGACGCGGGTCTCCGTGCCAGGAGCGAGGCCGAGGCGGTGGATGCGGTCCAGGCTCTGCAGAAAGCGCCCCGCGGCGAAGTCCCGATCTACGTAGACCGAGTCGTGGCAGTCGTGGTGCAGGCTGATGCCCTCGCCGAGGGTTGCCGGGTTCGAAAGCAATACCATGCAGTCCGGGTCCCCGCGAAACCGCTCGATCTCCTCCTCCTGCCGGTCCTCGGTACCGCCGTGCACTGTGGCTGGACCGAACTCCTTGATATCCGTTCGAGCGTTGCCAGGCTGCGCACGAACGTGGACCACACGACTGTCTTGCGGCCCTGCGCCGCGTTGGCAGCGACGATCGCGAGCGCTTCCTGGTATTTCGGGGACATCTCGTAGCTTGGAAGTCTCGGCATGAGCTCGGCCAGAGGAGCACCGTCCGGTACGGGCAGCGGAGGTACTTGGTAAGCCAGCGGATCGTAGCGTGTGGTGCCGACCGCGAGCAGCGCAGGGCTTGTGGCCGCAATCAATAGGTAGATGATGATCTTACCGAGCGCATGGAAGTCATCCCTGGAGGCTGCGGCGCGAACGGAGAAATGCCCGATGAGCGCATCGTAGATTTCACGGTGAAGCGGCGGCAGTTCGACCCATCGCAGCGCCATGTCGACTGGCGGCAGATCTAGTTCGTGCTTGGTCGTCCGGGTGAACAGCGGCTGAAGCGCTCGGCTTGCGCGAGATCGCCTCCCCGACGGCGCGCGACGCTCTGGCGACCATGCCCGGGCCAGACGAGGTGAGCAGATTCTCCAGATCCTTTGCGCCGTTGGGGGCCGGTGTCCCTGTGAGGATGAGGGCGGCGGTGCGCCCGCGCGCCCTAGAGCCATACATGCGCTGCCGTAGACGCCGCCAGCTCCCCGTTTCATCCGGTGGGCTTCGTCGAGAACTAGCAGAGTAGGGCGGTCGCTGATCCACCGCGCAAGGGCGTTGGCGGAACGATCGATCCGTTCATAATTGACGATGATCGCATCTGCGGTCGGCTCCGGGATCTCGTCGAGAACGTGCATGGCGAGCGGCTCGCCGAAGCACGCGGCGTTCTCGGACAACCAGGACTCGTAGGCAGACTTCGGTCCGACTACCAGCAAGCGCTCGACGTGTTCAGTTTGTCGCAGCGCCTGGAAGATGGCGAGCGAGGCCCGCGTCTTGCCTGCGCCAGGAACGGAGAAGTTCGCCCCGTGACGCAGCGAGAGGAGCTTGGCGATATCGCGCCGCTGGAACGGCGTCAGCGGCGCGACCCACGCCGCGCCGAGCAGCCGGGGAAGATCCTCGGGAGCGATATCGTCGACACCAGCCGCGCCGCTCAGGCGGGCTGCGGCGCGTTGGGCATCCGCGACGGTGTCAGTGGCTAGAGAAGCCAATGCCGGATCCCAAACCACTGACTCGGCATGTGGCCACTCGGCCAGCAGCTCAAGTCCCGCCAGAAGGTCATCGACCTCGATGTCCGACGTACCGTGCGCGCGCTGCTGGCCGGTGCGGAATTTGACCGTCAGCCGTCGCAGTGCGTCCTGCAGCCCGGTGCGGCGCGCAAGCGCGCGGTCACCGGGCTGTCCGCGAAACCCAGGTGCAGGCTGGGCGTCAGGTTCACCGCCCGGCCCCCTGACCCACGCTGAGCAGCCACGCAATTCCGTCGCCAGGCTCAGTGAACGTGCGTCGGGCCTCCTTGGAGAGCTTGGCAAGGCTTGTGCGCAGCCGGAGCACCGCGTCGTCGAAGCCGTCCTCGTCCACCGCACGCGTGGCGCGAGCCTGTGCGAGCTCCGCGGTGCACATGTCGATGTAGTCGCAGGCATCGGACAGCCGGTCCGGCGCGGCTGCTTTGCGCTGCTGAAGTCGCTGGTCTTTGCCCGCGGGCACGAGTGCGCGGTCGAACGCTTCCCGAGCCGCTTTGATCTTCCCGGCGGCCTGCTCCTGCTTGGCGGCGCTCACCTCGGTCCTGCCTGCGCCGACGACGGCGGCCTTCGCTCGCAGCAGAGTGTCCGTCAGTTCCTTAGCTGCCGCGGAAACGGGGGCCGGGCCGGGGACCGTGGTCGGCAGGCCGGGGACGGCAATGGGTTCAGGTGCTTTGGCGGTCGGGCGGATCTCGTCGTCCAGCCGTGGCGCGAGGTAGATCTCGTGGAAGCCACCCTTCGCCAAGCGCACGTCGGTCTTGGCATAGTCGAGCACAATCATCGCGCTGCGCGACTCTTTGAGCTGCGCAGCAGCGTCAGGGTCCGTCTTGCGCAGGCTGAGATAGTCGCGGGCGAGCTCCTTGAAGGTCTCCTGATGCCGCTCGAAATCCACCAGCTTCAGGCACGAGCCGTCATCGCTGGTGCTGCGCTCGATCAACTCCAGGATCAGGCTGTAGACCCATACGTGCTGGTCCAGGGTAGTCTTCTTGATCCGGAACTCTCTGGCAACGTCCTCCGCTCGGCGGCCCCTGCCGAGCTGCTCGTCGATCGCGAGCAACTGATTGACGTAGGAGTAGTCGCGCTTGTACTCCCTGCGCAGCTGCAGGGACAGCGCGACGCTGTTGATATCCTCCGAGGTCGCGCTGTCCGGCAGGACGCCTTCCCGAATGTTCTTCTCGCCGAGGGAGCGCAGCGCCGCGCAGCGGCTGTTGCCGTTGACCAGGACCCCGTCCGAGGTGATCAGTCCGGGATCCTTCTGGCCGAATTTCTCGAGGTCCTCGCACAGCGCAGTGAAGTCGGGATCGGTCTTGTCTGGGTCAGAGGGCTGACATTTAAGCAAGGCGTCCAGGTAGAGCTGGCCCTCCTCGCTCCACGGGTCTGCGTCCAGTGCACGATCGCGGACCTTTTCAGCGCGTAGTCGTCTGCCGCCGCGTACGCAGATCGATGATGGTGGGGCAATTGTGGCCGCCAACGATGCCGATGTCGAGCACTTTTCCAATGGTACAACGTATTCCTATATGTGGCCGCGCGATGGTGCTCTGGTGGCCAATGCACTGAGCCACGCGGGCTATTCCGAGATTACCCGCGCCTTCTACGATTTTTGTAATACCGGTTGACCAACGAAGGCTATCTATTGCATAAGTATAATCCCGACCGCTCCTGGGGTAGTAGCTGGCATCCCTGGGTGGATAAAGATGGCAAGCCGCAATTGCCGATCTCAAGGAAGACGAGACCGCATTGGTACTCTATAGCCTCTGGCAACACTACAACATTTTTCATGACATTGAATTCGTCGCTCCGCATTTTCATTCGTTGATTACGCCAGCCGGAGATCTTCCTTACCAGCTATCGAGAGCCACATACGCGCCTGCCAGATGCTTCCTACGATCTATGGGAAGAGCGTCGTGGCATCCTCTCGTTCACTACTGCCGCCGTCTATGCCGGGCTGGATGCGGCAGCCAATTTCGCGCACCTCTTCGGAGATGGCCCAGTCTCTCGTGTCATGCTGCTGGAAGAGATCAAAGAAGCAACATTGACCTCACTATGGGATGAAGGAGCGGGTCATTTCTCGCGCATGATCAATGTCGATACGACGGGTGCAATTTCGCGTGATACAACGCTTGATAGCAGTATCTGTGGGCTCTTCCTGTTCGGTATGCTCGCATCTGACGATCCAAAGGTGGAGCGTACGATGCAGGCGCTTGAGCAGACACTCTGGGTGAAAACGTCCGTTGGAGGTATGTCGCGCTACGAAAATGACGACGATTACCGCTGCACGTGCAGAATGGTGGCCCTCAGCGACCTGGTAGACACAGCAGTGCTAGGCGGAGCGGCGGGCCGGGCTTGAGCATCGCGGATGGCGATGACGGGGCAGCGGCTGCTTGCACCTGGAGAGCTCGGCCGCGGCGCAGGCAGGGGATCCTGTGGCGGCCGGGTACCGCGGGAGAGGCTGTCAGCGTGGTCGCGCAGCGTGCCGGAGCGCCGCCGCCCCCGGAGATGCTGGTATCGGGGATCATCCCGCCGCTGGCCGACGCCTACTTCCAGCGCGTGGAGACCGGGATCGACCTGAAATCGGGCCTGTTTCCCGGCGACACCGTGGTGCTGACCCACGGCGAGGAGACCGAACAGGCCCTGGCCGCCCAGGGCGGCACCGGCAAGACCCAGCTGGCCGTGGACTTCACCGAGGCGCTACGGAACGCCCGGGCCGTCGACGTCCTGGTCTGGATCACCGCGAGAGGCCGGCACGCCATCCACGCCGGGTTTGCGTGGTGGCTGGCGCGGGCCGGCAATGGCGCCCCGGACGCGGGCGCGCGCGACGCCGCGGCCCGGTTCACCGCCTGGCTCGCGCGCACCGAGCGGCGCTGGGCGCTGGTCCTCGACGACCTGGCCGACCTGGCCGACCTGGCACGGGCTGTGGCCGGCCGGGCCGAACGGCCAGATCGTCATCACCACCCGGCTGCCTGCGCGGCCTTCGGCGTCGGCGCGCACGCGGCGGCCGGCGGGGCCGCCGGTATCGCCCAGGTGGGCGGGTTCAGCCGCCGGCAGGCGCTGCTCTACCTCAGCTCCCCGGCTCACCGACTACCCCGACCAGCGGGTCGAGGCGCTCGACCTCGCCGAGGACCTGGAGGGGCTGCCGATCGGGCTGGCCGAGGCGGCGGCGGTGATGAACGCGAACTGGCTCAGCTGCCAGGAGTACCGCGCCGCGTTCGGGAGCGGCGCGTTACATGTCCGGCGGGCCGGTCGAGGGCATCAGCCGGCGGTCCTGGCCACCTGGTCGCTGGCCGCCGAGTGCGCGCACCAGCTCGTGCCCGCCGGGCTGGCCTGGCCCGCCCTGACCGCCGTGCTCGACCCGCACGGGATCCCGGGCTC